>CAZKNM010000005.1:0-45849 GCA_964554135.1 uncultured Melioribacteraceae bacterium | reverse complement strand
ATACAACTTTCCTTTATGAAATATTTCATCCTTTGGAATATAAATAGGAAATAAATCACTAAGCGCATAACGAACTAGAGGCAGCCATCCGTCTGTTTTAATGAATAAATTGTGTTCTTTAATTATTTCTTTACCTATAATAAGTTTCGCCTTATGGATCCCAGGATAAAAATATATGCTGCGGTATTGATGATTATCTTTAGAAATTAAAACTCTTCCCTTAGGATTCCACGTCTCTTGAATAAATATACTGTCCGATTCAACCATGGAAATATCATAATCGAATATGACCGTATTCGGCACATCAGTCATAACTACTGTTTTGCTAGTAAACAAAACATTGTTATAGTCATCATTAGATTGTTGGGTTAATAATATTATCACACATAAAACAATTATTATAAAAACAATTACCATCATTATTGGTTTGAGAAAACTGTTCCTTTTTAATTTATTTGAGAAAGAAGAAAGCATATGTTTGCGTTGTTCCAAACTTGGCGCAGGTTTACTCTCTTCTTCTGCCATCGATTCTGCAGTTTGCTGTTTAAAGTCCGGCCAGTTTTTATAATCAAGAAAACTTACCAAAGCATTAAGCGTTCCGGGATGAGGGACATTGCTAAAATCTTTTTTCCAAATCCTCTTTAGGGTGGAAAGACTAAGGAGTATTTTTGTTTTATCGAAGATGAGCTCGCTTAAATTTTTAAAATCCCGCTCCTTCCAACGCGAACTCTCTTCCCAATTTAATTTCTCTTCAACCAACTTCTTACAATGATCTAGAAATTGTTTCTCTGAAATTTGCATACTCAACTCTTAATAGTGAATTGTGTTCTTATCCAAAAATTATGAATTAAATAAACTGAACGAAAAGAAAATAATAAAAAATTGAACGACATTTGACTAAAAAATAAATGCCAAACTAATGCATTATTATAATATATTTTGCGTCAAAATAGAAAATAATTAACAGGATATTCAAGGGGGATGAAAAATGACCTATCGAAACATCACAGCCGTAATTAAAAGTGCTTTGTTTATTTTCGTTGTATTTCTTAGAGGAAATCTAATTGCTCAAGATCAGATAATAGACTTTGATTCGGATCAATGGGTAAAAACAAATGCAAAAGTTGTCGAACATTTGGGCAGAAAAGCATTGATGGGATTCGCATACTTAAAAGATATTGAGTTTGAAAACGGAATCATAGAAGTCGACATAGCAACAAACCGCGAACGCTCTTATCCAGGAGTGCTTTTTAGAATCCAAGATTTCCAGACTTATGAAAGATTTTACATTCGTCCGCACAGGGAACACCTATATAACGATGCCTTGCAGTATGTAGCTGCATTCAACGGGATTGACAGCTGGCAATTATATAATGGGGACGGAAAAACATCATTAATTGACATCCCATCAAATGTCTGGAATCATTTAAAAATAGTTATTGCCGACGCGCAGGCAAAAGTATATTGGATTGATATGGAAAATCCTGCCCTTGAGGTGACACACCTAGCACACGGAATCAGCAAAGGTACCCTTGCATTAAACGGGCCAGCCGACGGATCTGCTTACTTTTCCAACTTCACTTTCAAAAAAGACGACTCTATTCAATTTGAGCCTGCGGAACCTATAGAAAAAGTTATCGGTGCAATCACAGATTGGGAGATTTCACAGGTTTTCTCACTCGGACAAGTCGATGTCGAAAAAACTCCAACTCAGCAAGGAATAACGGATGTTCAGTGGAAGAAAGTTATAAGTGATATAACCGGACTCGTTGATATTTCCAGATATTACCCGAGAATGAATAACATCGGCGACTGCATCTATGCAAAAACAACAATTGCGGCAGATGAAGAAAAAATATTAGAGCTCAGTTTCGGGTACAGCGATTATATCACGATATTTTTAAATGGAGAACCAACTTTCTTCGGTGGCAGCGCTTATAGATTAAGAGATCCATCTTTTCTAGGAATAGTCGGTTATTTCGACAATGTTTTCCTTCCCCTAAAAAAAGGTGATAATGAGTTAATGATTGCCGTTGCCGAAACATTCGGCGGTTGGGCATTCCAATTTAGAGATGATAATGCAGTTTATCAGGATAAGAACCTCAGTAAAAAATGGGAGATTAAAAGGAAAATTCAAGTTCCCGAATCTGTTGTATATGACAACAAACGAGATATCTGTTACGTCAGTTCATACTATAACGGAGGGAAAGAATATATATCCAAGATGAAGACCAATGGCGAGATTGAAACTTTGGAATGGATCATCGGTCTTGCAAGACCAACCGGAATGATAATATATAATGATAAATTATACGTTAATGATAGAAGGAACTTGGTCGAAATCGATCTTAATGAAGGTAAGGTACTGAACAAATATCCGATACCCGATGCAAGATTTCCGAATGATATTGCAGTTGATGAAGAAGGAAATTTTTATATATCTGATACTCAAGCAGACGCTGTCTATAAATTCAAAGACGGTAAATTTGAAACATGGTTTCAAGGAGAAGAAATTCCAGCACCAAACGGTCTGCTGGTTGACGACAACATACTACTTGTCGGACTATCTAATAACGGTTGTATTAAATCCATTAATCTTAATGATAAGACAATCGAAACAATGGTATGCGTGGGTAAAGGCTCCAATATAGATGGAATAAAGAAAGACGGTAAAGGTAATTACTTAACGACGGATTATAACGGAAGACTTTTCCGTTTCAGCAGAACAGGAGAGAAGACAGAACTCTTGAATACTAAAACTCCACAGCATACACTTGCAGATTTTGAATATGTTATCGACAAAAGTCTTTTAATCATTCCGACATTATTCGACAACAGAATTATGGCATTCCAACTGCAATAATTAAGAATAATTCTTGTGCTTACCTAGCACATCCTTAACAGCGCTCTTCTTAATACTAATAACGGGGGACCAAGGAGAGCGTTGTTTATCTTTACATTCGAAAATAATATATCAATATGCAAGTATTTTATACTTTGTTAACTGCTTCATTCCTTAATGAAAATACTAAAGAGATAACTGGTTGGCTCCTAATTTCAAAAATTGAATCACCTGGAGCTTCCATTTCTACAATAACCATACAGGCATTTATTGGAATAATGCATATCTATCAATAATTTACACAGTAAAAAATTTTTATAAGTTTTATTAGGAGCGGATAATGATTAAAAATTCTCCAAGAATAGGTTTCATCGGATTCGGTGAAGTAGCATATCACCTTGCAATTGGACTTAAAGAATCCGGAATTGAAAAAATATTTGCCTTCGATGCGGCCAATCAAAGTACAAACCAAAACAGAATAATTATCAACAGATCAAACGAAATCGGTGCGGAATTACAAAAGAATATCGAACAAGTAATCAAAAACAGCGACTTAATAATTTCAGCAGTACACGGTAACGCTGCCTTAGATGTTGCAATTGAGAGTGCAAAGTTTCTTACCTCGGATAAAATTTATGCAGATATTAACAACACTTCTCCATCGACCAAACTCAAGATAGCAAAAGCAGTCAATGACGCCGGAGCGAAGTTCGTCGATTTAGAATTATTTGAAACTCCGGCAAGAGCAAAACATAAATCATTGATGTACATGTCGGGTGATGGAGCGGTTGATTTCCTCACCATCATGGATAAATTTGGAATGTCACCGAAAATTATTGAAGGTAGTTCTAATAAGGCATGCGAGATAAAAGTATTGACAAATATTTATTATAAAGGATTGCAAGCTTTGTGTTTGGAACTGGGGATTAGCGCAAATAAAGCAGGAATAGACCTCGACTTGATAGCATCGTTGGTAGTCCAGCCGGTAAAAGAGTTGCCCGATGATAGTGCGCTTGCTTTTTGGATTTTCAGAGGTGCCATTCACGCAGGAAGAAAAGCAGCCGAACTAAGAGACATTAACCAGGCAATAAAAGATTGGGGTGTTGAACCAATAATGATGGATGCAGCCATGAAAAGACTGGAATTAATTGCCAGATACAATTTGAAAGATCATATGGATTCGGAGGTCTCTCTTGAAAATTATAAATCAATACTTACTATCTTAGCAAAAGGAACAGAGCTCAATTAACAGAATATCTAATTACGTCATTTGAAAAAGAAAAATATGGTGTGCAAAATGAAAATTGCGATTCTATCTGATATTCATGGGAATAGATTCGCATTAGAAGCGGTACTCAAAGATATCAAGCAAAGAAATGTTTCAACAATAGTAAATCTAGGCGATTGTCTTTATGGTCCGCTGGATCCCGCCGGTACTGCAGATATTTTAATTGATCTTGATATCTCGACTGTAAGCGGAAACGAAGATAGAATTTTGCTTGAAGACGACGATGTGAAACACAACTCCCTTTCTCTAACCTTCACTAAAAACGAACTGAAGCCCAAACATTTTGAATGGTTGAAATCTTTGCCCCAGATAAAAGTCGTTTCGGAAATGTTTTGTCTATTTCACGGAACGCCTAAAAATGATTCCGAATACCTTTTACATAAGATTATAGACGGCCATCTAACTCTAAAATCAAATGAGGATATACAAAAAAATATTCTACCTATTCAACAGCCTGTTATTTTGTGCGGGCATGATCATACCCCGGCAGCAGTACAACTTAACAATAGAAGAATAATCGTCAATCCCGGCAGCGTCGGGTGCCCGGCATACTATGATGGAACGGAACCTCAACATTTTGTCGAGAATGGCGCCCCACACGCCCGATATAGTATTATTTCACAAATGGATTCGGAGTGGAAAGTAGAAAATATTTTAGTTCCTTACGATTGGGATACCGCTTCACGAATGGCAACGCAAAACGGAAGGTCCGATTGGGCGAGATGGCTAAAAACCGGAAGAACATAATAAATAACCAAAATCCGACTTTTTAAAAAATTTCTTCAATAACGAAATAATACTATTTATACAATGAATTCAAAAATAACAAAGAGAATTTTAGACAAATTAAACTATCCCTCACTCATAAAACAGCTAGTAGATAATATCAGTCTAAGTGATTTTGAGTCGCTGCTGCTGGAAATCTATCGCCGCAAAATAAAAAAACTGAACACCAAACATCTAACCGAACAATATCTTCAAAACCGTTTCGTTCAAATTCCCAAGCTTCATCCTCAGACTAATATTAATTTTGAACAGTTTGCATATTCACTATAACCAAAAGATTATGAAGCGCTTGAATTATCCCCCGTTAGTCCTTTAGGTTCAAACTCCATACTTGCACCGGTTGACCAAAACAACATTCTTACCACAATTAGAAATACTGAAGTCTGTTCCGATCCCACTACTTTGTTGGCATTGGAATCAGCTAAGAGACGAAAAGAATTTCTTCTTAAAAATCCGCGTTCCGATGATAAAGTAAAGTTAAGTGCAAATCACAGAGTGTTACGAACTCAGGCATTCGACGAACCGGGAGCTTATCCGCACTTCCGTCTTTTCTGTTTGTGTACAGCAGGAAAAGACACTGGCCATATGAATTTGAACATCAGGCATTATTAGAACATATCAATTTTTACTTAGAAATTTTTATTAATGCCGACAAATTAAACCTGAAGGTTGGTGAATTGAGATTGTTATTCATATTATTGGAAGAGCAAAGAACTGAAAAACTTGATTCGGTAATCATTTATAATCTGAAACAAAAATTCCCAAAAATAAAATTCGAATTGAGGAGTGACACGGAAAAATCGAATACCTATTACAGTCACTTACGATTTCAAATATTCGCGAAAGATACCTCGGGTTACGAATATCTATTGACTGACGGCGGATTTACAAACTGGACTCAGAAATTATTAAGCAATAAAAAGGAGCGTTTGCTTACAAGCGGGATTGGCAGCGAAAGGTTATGTGTTTGTTTCATATAATCTCGGTGATTACTTGAATTAATCAAAAAAATTACAAACAAGGAGTTTGGTAAAAAATGAAAATGGAAGATGACAAATACGGCATATGCCAAATAACAAAAAAGAAATTTCCTAAATCACAATTAGTATCTGGTCATGCTATAAGAGAACCTATAATACAACTTATTAAAGAAAAATATCCTGATTACTCAGCAGAAGGTTATGTAAGTGTAAAGGAGTTAAATTACTTTCGGCAGGCATATTTACAAAAGCTTCTTGAAGAAGAAAAGGGAGAACTATCGAATATTGAAACCGAAGTTTTAACCAGCCTGCAGAAGGCAGAGCTACTCTCTAAGAATATCGAACCGGAGATTGACGAAAAATTATCAATTGGTAATAGAGTAGCTGATAAGGTGGCACTATTCGGAGGAAGCTGGATTTTTATCGGGTCGTTTTTGCTTCTCATGCTGATTTGGATTCTTATTAATGTTTTCTTGCTGATAAACAGACCTTTCGATCCGTATCCTTTCATCTTGCTAAATCTTATTCTTTCTTGTATTGCAGCTCTTCAAGCTCCTATCATTATGATGAGTCAGAATCGGCAGGAATCAAAGGATAGACAAAGGTCCCTTTATGATTATCAAATTAACCTGAAAGCCGAAATGGAAATAAGACAACTCCATGAGAAGATCGATCACCTTATCATTCATCAAAACCAGCGTATGTTCGAAATTCAGCAGATTCAGACAGAACTGCTGCAGGAGATTGCAGACAAATTAAATGAGAAGAAAAATTAGAAATTTGGTGTAAATGCTTTACCCTTATGGAAATCATACATTAAACGGGCTGCTTCTTTCGGGCTATCGGTGATTGAGAATAATTTCATTTCCTCTTCACTGACACAATTATTTTTCAATAATTTTTCCTCGATGAATTTTATCAATGGATTCCAAAATTCGCACCCCATTAACACAACAGGAAATTGGGAAGTTTTTCTTGTTTGAATCAGTGTAAGAATTTCAAAAAATTCATCTATAGTACCGAAACCTCCAGGCAGTGCAATATAACCCTGGGCATATTTAAAAAACATAACTTTCCGTACAAAGAAATATCTAAACGATAAGAGTTTGTCTTCATCAATAAAATCGTTTGCTTTTTGTTCATGGGGAAGTTCTATATTAATACCAGTTGAACTCCCCCCGGCTTCCTTCGCTCCTTTATTGGCGGCTTCCATAATCCCCGGTCCGCCGCCAGTAATAACACCAAATCCTTTTGCAATAATTTCTTTCGCTACTTCAGAAGCTAATTTATAATATTTATTCTCAATCGTTGTTCTAGCGGATCCCAAAATTACCACGCTGGGTTTTATATTAGCCATCATTTCAAATCCTTCAACAAATTCCGCCATTATTCTGAATACACGCCATAGATCTTCTTGAGAACTTTTTAACTTTGCCTGGATAAAATCAGAACCGGAATTTTCACTATTCATATTGCATCTCCATTTATAATCTAGTTATTGAATTAATCATTACTCAAAATTAATAAAATAATAATATAATGGAGATTAAAACTATAATTGATCGATATCGATTTAGGGGAAAAATATTTGATAATATTTGAGGGATCAAAAATATTTTAGAAGACAGATTTATGAATAACTTTTTCTATTTCAACGATAATATCTATCTCACCGCTAAGAAAATTATCTTGATAGATTAAGAAGAGAATTGAATCTCTCGCTTGTTTTCTTTCATCATCATTTTCGGAAAATAGTTTTTGCTCAATCTCACGAGGATTAAATTCACAAAAATTGGAATTACACTCTTTCAAAAGATAATATAATATTTCTACAAACTTCTGCTTATCAATGTCACATGGTCCCAACAATTCCGTAACCGATACAATACCTCCGACATAGAACGCAATCTCAAAAACCCCAGAATGATCCTTATGAATTTTTTCTTTTACATAATCAAAGAAACATTCGAAATATTCGATAATGTCATCAATAGTTTTAAGATTCGGAAACAAAATGATTTTTTCATTAAATAGAGAATAATAATTACCGTGAAACTTCTGCAAGATCGAGTGCTTTATTTAAAATTTTTTCATCATTGAAATTTAGAATTCCATCAGATTTTATATAAGAAATATATTCATTGACCAAAGATAGAAAATATCCAAGAGCGAAAGAGTTCCTCACTTCAGATTCGAGAGAATTTCTCATGTTCCGCCCATGTTTATTAATCACTATAGATATTTTAAACGGGATTAGCTCCTTTCACATCTGGGTATAATTTAGTCAAATAAATAGCTTCTGTAATCAGTATAATTACCATTTTTTTCAACCAAAATGTGAATTCTTTGATGTTTTACTCAGTAATTATACCTAGAGGTTCAAGCAGGGTGGTTAGCATTAAAAATATTCATGAGAAATAAAAATGAAAGTGCTACCGAAAGTTAGCATATCTTCCATTTGAAGAAAAATATTTTTCAGCGGTACCGTTACCGTTGTTATCTAAATTTCCATTGCCATTGTTGTTTATTATAGTAAACCGAGGCTTTGAGCCGTTAGTGGGACTTCTACCTGCAGTTTTTGGATAGAAAATATTTTTAACACTCCTATCATAATTCATCGCTTCATTTCTTGATACACCAGACCTTCGAATAACCTTAACATTCGGCTGTTTATTCCTATCTCCTCTTGAACTTTGGTTTTGCATACTCCGTGTAACCAGCTGAGCAGGGCGCCGATAATTAACCGGTCTTCGGTGTAAATATGTAATTTGATTTGATCTTTTGACAATCAAATCATGACCTTCCTCTTCAACTAAAGCAGCTTTCCTAATTCTTGAGATTATATAGGATATGCTGATGACCAGAAAAAGGAATAAGGTCACAAAAATTAAAATTTCATATATTATCGGTACAAGTTCCATATAATATCGTATACGATTAAAGGTGTGATAAAGAGGGCAAATGATATGCCACAAAAAGCTAATTATTTTAAAATAATTTGTCTTTTTACTACTTTTTCAGCGTTTCAATATGGGAATGAACAATATTTTAATACACTGCTGGAAAAAATAATTTTTGCTGGTTTGCACATAAAACTTGCTCATAATTATTGAGCAGCAACAGATAATACCTCTATCTTTGAGGATAATTAGTGAACAAATTATTAACCAAAAGTATATCCAATCCAGTTCCACTGCTGTGACTTAGAACATATCAAAATTTTTTTTGAAAAGTGATCAAATGAAATATCTAATTTGTTATATTCATAGTAATAAATGAACGCAGAAAAATTTTAGTTAAAAGCATCAATGAAAAACGAAAAGATGGAGTGAGTAAAATGAGAGAAAAAATCGAAGTATTTAAAGGTGATATCACAAAATTGAAAGTAGATGCTATTGTTAACGCGGCAAATACTACATTGCTTGGTGGCGGAGGTGTTGACGGTGCCATTCACAGAGCAGCCGGGCACAATCTTCTAGTAGAATGCAAAACACTCCGAAGCTGCAGGACCGGTGAAGCTAAAATTACAATGGGTTATAATCTACCAGCTAAACATGTTATCCATACAGTTGGGCCCATTTGGCGTGGTGGTAATAACAGAGAAGATGAACTGCTGCAAAGTTGCTACTATCATTCATTAAAATTAGCTGTTGAGAATGATCTTAAAACAATTGCATTCCCTTCAATCAGCACCGGAGCATACGGATTTCCGTTTGAAAGAGCTGCAACTATTGCTGTAAAAACTGTTAAAGAATTCCTATCCAAAGATAACAGTACTGAAAAAATTACATTTGTTTGTTTCAGTGATAGTGATTATGAAAAATATTTAAAGGTTTGCAGGGAATGAATAATTCAATAAACATTATTTCATGAATAATATTGCTATACCTCCAACCGCAAGAAATGCCCCAATAATCGAGATTTTACTAAGCTTTTCTTTATAATAAAATTTGGATAGAGGTAATAAAATAATCGGAACGGTTGCCATAATGGTTGCGGCAACTCCAATATATGTATAAGCAATTGCAATCAAACTTAAAGTGATACCAAGGTAAGTACTGAAGAAAGAGCCGGTTATTGTTAATACAAATGCTCTTTTCTCCTTCTTGAATTTCACTATAGGAGATTTAAATCTACCCGTCAAAACTGCAAAGGGGTAAAGAATAATTAAAGATCCCGTAACACGAAACAAAGTTGCGACAAATCCGTTTATTCCTCCAAGGTTAAATGCCTGTTTTGCAAAAATAAGTCCCACTGCTTGACCCAAAGCGCCTAATAGTGCAAATAATATTCCGCTCCAACAGATTTGAGCTCTGCTCTTTCCATTACCGCTTCTTTGAAAAACAACTATTCCTATACCAAAAATTGTAACGAACATTCCTATTATTCCCCAAAATGAGAGGATTTCATCAAGATAGAAAAAAGCGAGCAAGGCAGCCATTGCAGGTGAAAGAGCATAAATTAACATACTCAATCTTGGACCAATTTTTTCGAATGCTTTAAGTAAAGATCCGTCTCCAACAACCAACCCGATTATTCCGCTAAGTGATAAATACAAAATCTGCATAAATGAAATGTTTACATCCAATTGGAATATCAGAACCGTAACACCTAGAAAAAAAATCGAAGAGATCATACGTATTAAATTCACAGGCACAGAACCGGCCAAAATCGTTGCTTCGGTAAAAACGATTGAAGTTCCTGCCCACAGAAATGCTGTAACAAGTGCTGAAATTTCACCTAAAAACGGCATCTTTCACCCCCCGGTATGAAGTATCAAAAGGCAACACAAATCATTTAGAATGTATTAATTCAATAAAAAACTCGTACACATGATCTTCCAATTATTTCGAGGAATAAAAGTAGATAAAATCTTGAAAAAAAGAAAACTTTAAACACGAAGTGGATGACTCATTATGAGTAATTTTCTCGTTACAAGTCATAGATGAAGTAAAAATATTTTTATAATCTTTATAGATTCATGCCAAGTGATGGCATTATAATTGTCTATCCAGAACGGGAGAAAAAATAAATCGAAGAGAAGAAATGGCTATTCAATACGCTGAATTTCTATCAGCCTCAAACATTCTGCGTGAGGTGATGAAGGAAATCAAACATAATACACCGAGTGAGGAGCTTTCAAAAAAGAGCCTTAATAACAGGATTTTAAAAAAATGCTATAAACTCACTTTGGAAAGATATTCTGATTTTAAAAAACAGGAATTAATAAAGGATTATATCACGAATATTCTGCTTCCGATATATAGAATAAACTACATCGGTATTATTAAAAAAACTCACGAATCATATTATCAAAACACATTCGTCAAATGTTAATTCCAGCTTTGGTTTCAGAAAATCGCCAATAATTATTTAAGCAGCAGCATTTTCTTTGTATCAACAAAGCTACCTGCAATAATTCTATAGAAATAGACTCCGCTTGTTAAACTCGATCCATTAAAAGTAATCTGGTATTTACCAGGATATTTTTCTTCATTTATAATTGTTGCGATTTCATTCTCCAGTGCATCATATATGATAAATTGTACTGACACAGAATGTTGCAACTCCACAGAAGGTATTTGAAAACTAATGACCGTTTCCGGATTAAACGGATTCGGATAGTTTTGAGATAAATCATAATTAGCGGGTAAAATATTTCCCTCTTCTACTCCTACTATATTATAAATTCTACTCAATGACATAATAATCATTTTCATCAAGACTACCGTTTCCGTAGAATCCAAGGTACCAGGAATAACCAGTCTCAAGTAAGATAAACTGTGCTTGAGCAATGCTGTTATACAGAATAAATATTACAATTACCTTTTGGGACAGACTTCATTTTTCCGCTCCATGGATTGTTGTTAGTGAAGGTAGCCAGAGGCGAATATTTTTGCAAGAGTATAAATATCCGTGTGATATAGTTAAACAATTAAAGGAAATCCCATAACCATATCGTACAGGTTATGGGACTTTGTCATAAGGTAAAATACATTTTATATTCAAACGGATGCGGCATTGTAACGATGGCTTTGATTTCTTCTTCCTTGGTTTTTACCCATTGATTAATTAATTCGTCGCTGAAGATATTTCCTCGTTTCAAGAAATCATTATCCGCCGCTAAAGCATCCAGCGATTCGGAAAGGTTTCTAGGTAGAAAATGGATTTGATCTTTCATGGAATCATCCAGGATATTTTTATCGAACGGACCGAATCCCTCCTTAACCGGATCAATTTTATTCACATATCCATCTATACCGGCAAGCAGTATTGCAGTTAAACATAAATAAGGATTTGCCGTTGCATCGGGAGGTCGATATTCAAAACGCGTTTCAGCCGGATTGGATACATACTTAGGAATTCTAATTGCCGAAGCTCTGTTCCCTTGTCCATATGTAAGTGCAACAGGTGCTTCGAATCCGGGCACTAACCTTTTATAAGAATTTGTGCTTGGATTAGTAAAAGCTGTTAGTGCAGGTCCGTGCTTAAGAAGTCCGCCGATAAAATATCTACCCAGCTCATTGATATTGCCGTATTCCCCTTTTTTATAGAATGCATTCTTCCCTTTCTTCGTAAGAAACATGTGCAAATGCATTCCGTTGCCAGCCTGCTGGTACATAGGTTTCGGCATGAAAGTGATGTATAATCCTTTCTCACGTGCCAGGTTGAAAAGAATATATTTAGATGTAACGATATTATCGGCAGTAGAGAGCAAATCACTGAAATAAGTTTCAATTTCCTGTTGTCCTCTTTCTCCCACTTCATGATGATGATATTTGACATCGATCCCCTGCATTTTCAAATATTTGCACACCTCATCACGGAAGTCGTCATAGATATCGAAGGGATTTGCCGCATGGTAGGCTTTCTTGTAAAACTCTTCAGCGTGTTCTACTCTATAGTAAGAGCTGGCTGTTCTAGTATCATATTCAACATTAGAGAAAATATAAAACTCGAACTCGGGACCCCACAATGATTTATCAGCACCAGTTACTTTCTTTAATAATTTTTCCGCCTGCTTCGCAAGATACCTTCCATCTTGATTGAACGAAGACCTTTTTTCATCTGTCAACAAGATATGAGTATAAAAACTTAGAGTAGGTGCTTCTCTAAAGGGATCGATCGATGCTGTCTCAAGATCAGGTACTAGAATCATATCGCTGTTTTCAACCTTACGAAATCCGTAACTTGAGCCATCAAAACCGACCCCTTCGCCCACCAATTTTTTTACAATATCCGGATAAACCGGCAATGAAATGTGATGAAGTCTGCCGGTGAGATCAATCGCTTTTAAATCGATGACTTCAATCTTGTGCTTTTTAATAAGACTATAAATTTTCTGATTATTCATGTCAGACATTACCACCCCTCAAAATTATTATTAACTCAAAGACAAAAAAGCGCCCATTAGAATAGGCGCTGAAAAAGTTTTATTCAATGATATTATTAATCGCATTAACCTTTATAATTTATTGCGGCAATGCCGGGGAATAACGCTATCGTATCAAGTTCTTCTTCAATGCGTAACAACTGATTGTATTTTGCAATTCTATCCGTTCTGCTTGCCGATCCGGTTTTTATCTGTCCGGTATTTGCTGCAACTGCAATATCGGCTATTGTAGTATCTTCCGTTTCACCGGAACGGTGGCTTATTACAGTTGTGTATCCGGCTCGCTTTGCCATTTCTATCGCTTCCAGTGTCTCGGTCAAAGTACCAATTTGATTAACTTTTATCAAAATAGAATTTGCCACACCTTCCGTGATACCTCTCTGCAATCTTTTAGTATTTGTAACAAACAAATCATCCCCAACTAATTGAATTCTATTTCCTAATTTCTCCGTTAAAAGTTTCCAGCCTTTCCAATCATCTTCAGCAAGACCATCTTCCAGTGAAACGATCGGATATTGGTTGACCCACTTATACCAGAAATCCACCATCTTCTCTGATGTGATTTCAGATTTATCCGATTTGAAAAACCGATAGACCCCCTTTTCTTTAACGAACATCTCACTCGTTGCAGGATCGAGAGCTATAGCAATTTCTTTGCCTGGCTTATAACCGGTTTTTTGAATTGCTTCAAGTATTAATTCGATAGCTTCATCATTAGATTTCAAATTTGGTGCAAATCCTCCCTCGTCCCCAACAGATGTATTGTAACTTTTATCTTTTAAGACTTCTTTTAAAACATGGAAAGTTTCAACACCCATTCGAAGAGCTTCTGCAAAGTTCGGTGCACCATGAGGCACTATCATAAATTCCTGGAAGTCGACATTATTATCCGCATGGCTTCCGCCATTCAAAATATTCATCATTGGAACAGGTAATGTGCAGGCGTTAACGCCGCCGATATAATTGTACAGTGGCAGACCGTGAGCTTCAGCGGCAGCTTTTGCACAAGCTAGTGAAACACCCAGTATTGCATTAGCACCGAAATTAGATTTATCATCCGTACCATCCAAATCAATAAGTAAATTATCAATTCCAACCTGATCAGTTACATCAAAGTCTATTAAATTTTCTGCAATCTTTTCATTTACACTATTAACTGCTTTCAACACACCCTTCCCTTTGTAACGGGATTTATCACCGTCTCTTAATTCTACTGCCTCATGTTCACCAGTTGAAGCACCACTTGGTACGGCAGCTCTGCCAATAATACCGGACTCCAACACCACATCTACTTCTATCGTTGGATTGCCGCGCGAATCGAGTATTTCCCTTGCTAGAATATCAACTATCGTTGTCATTCCGACTCCAAACTATTTTATCACTAATTAAAAACTATTAAAAAAGACATGTAAATTCAATTTTACCTAAATGGATAAAGCATTAATTCAGTTGAATAAATGTAGATTTTAAGCTTATTGGAAAGTCCTCCCCTAATTTTTATATTTACCGTCGAGATTAATGATGAAAGCCCCGGTAGCTCAGTGGATAGAGCAATGGTTTCCTAAACCACAGGTCGGAGGTTCGATTCCTCTCCGGGGTACAATTGCCATTTAGCATTCCTTATTCTATTATAAAAGGTTCTTCTGCTTTGCGGGATCCCTCCGGGAGAATCCTGTCGTGGGTACAATTACTCTGTAACGGTTTCCTAATCCCGATCTTGTCGGGATGGAGGTTCTACCAAAGGTATCCCTTGAGGAGATTCATCTCCGGCCTACAACAATTCAACATTCTTACTAAGCTCGTAAACAAAATAGTGAATAATTATTTGGTGAGAGGGATTGTAAAAATAAATTTACTTCCTTTATCTAATTGACTTTCAACCCAGATCTTTCCGCCATTCCTCTCGATGAACTCCTTACATAATATCAATCCCAAACCGGAACTTTTGTTCTCAAGTTTACCGATTTTTTTATGAGCAATGTCCAATCTAAAAAGTTTTTGAACATCTTCCTCTATTAATCCTATGCCAGTATCTTCAACTGCAACTTCCAAATAATCACCAACCGGTTTCGCAGTTACGGTAACATCTCCACCGTTTTTATTGAATTTTAAAGCATTGCTAATAAGATTTCGTAGAGCGTATGACAGTGTATTCTTATCAGCCAACACAATTGTGCTCTCTTCCACTTTATTATTGAAGGTAACCGCTTTCTGTCTTACTAATCCCTCCAACACATTTACAGCTTCAGATATAAGATTTTTAAAATTGATTTCCTCGGGAGTAATCGTAATTTCTCCTCTCTGAGAACTTGACCACTGCAGCAGGTTTTCCATCAAACTGAATGATCTTCTAGCGGAATCTTGAATATCCTTTATATAATCCTTACGTTCTTCTTCGGTAAATCCTTCATAATCTTCGGCAAGCATTTCTGTAAATCCGAGCAATGTAACAAAGGGACTTTTCAAATCATGCGAAATGATGGAAAAAAATTTGTCTTTTGTGGCTATTGCTTCACGCAATTTCTTCTCGGAGTCGACCAATGCTCTTTCGGCTACTCGTTTTTCGGTCACATCGTTGATTACACCTATTATTCCGGCTATAGAGCCATCCAAATTTTTAAATATTGATTTACTGACGAAAATGTCTCTGACACCCAGATTTTTTGTATCAAATTTTGTTTCATAACTGATAAGTCCGACACTCTTCAACAATTCTTTATTTCTTTTCTTCTCCCCTTCTGCGTCCTCTTTGCATAAAATCTCGGAGATATTCTTTCCCTTTATTTCACTAAATAAACTTCCAACAAAACTCTCATACGATTTATTGCACCCCAGATAAATACCCTTTTGATCAGTATAGTAAACCGGATTCGGAATGTTATTTATCATAGTGTTTAAAAATTCATACTGTAGATTCGAGATATCAAATCCGGCAAAGTGCATTATGTTATTGATAAGATCCGTCATATTTTCATTTTGTGCCGGAATATTATTACCGGTAGCAGACGACTCAAGTTCGGCAATACGATTTCGCAACGATTCAATTTCAACCAGCAACTGTTCTTTGGTTAATTCTTTATCACTCATGTTCTTTATAACGATTATTAAACAATTAATTTAGATTAAAGTATACACTACTCAATATAATTAAAAAGTATTTTATTTTTTCCTTGATGTGATGTTTATAATAACCGAAGAAACTCATTGTTGAGTTAATTGAGGAATTTTGTTCGACAAATACTAGCCAAGAATTTGTAGCATTCGATTATGAGAAAGAAAATTTTTATTTCTCCTTTCCAAAAATTTCTCTGAAAATACTAGGAACCCAAAAGGAGAGCACAACCAAGAGAGTTAACATACATATTAAAATAATCAAACCTTCCATTTTGGTCCTCCTTCACTTATTCTCACGAGCGAAAAAGAAAATCCGAGAAATAGAGAATATTTACACAAAAGGAATGTTGGAAGTTAATGTACATCAACAAAGTAACTCATTCTGTGATATAAATCAATGGATAAATGAATTACACATATTTATAAAGCAATCAGTGTTTTTAGGAGAAAGAATTTATCTTTCCTCTATGTAATTTATACAAGATATCACTTCTTACAAAAGGTCATTCATAGACTTCATATTGATTTTTATCAAATACGAAACGTACATTTTGACCGAGTGCAAGAAATTGAGCAAGTTTAGGTTGGTTATAAAATAAGTTGAAATAATCCACCGAACCGAATTTTATTTTAATAACTTTCCCCTTTTGCTGCGACTGCAAATCCGAATCGACCCAATAACTACCATTTTGATAAAATGCACGCCCATCTACTAATTTAACTTGTTGAGTTAAATTATTAATCTTGTCCCCTTCGGTGCGATAATCTAATCGAGTACTCCCTTGTTGGGTTTGTGCTAAATTATCAGCTTGACCTAATTCATTTATTTCAATACTGGATTGAACGCTAGCAGCTCCGCTCTTTTCCATAATATTTCTATATTCCAATTCTACTTGTTTCTTAACATCAGCACTAAGAGAAGGCGCACCGTTAAGTGTCTGATAGATATCGGAAATCTCTCTTCTTGCCAAACGAGTTTCTTCATCTTCCAGAATTAAATAACTTGTATAAGGAGTGATAATACCATACGTTCGGGCTAAATCCGTTACTTCATCCACCAACTCTTTACTTTCACCATGCAGACGTATGAGATCCAACAAATAACCTATTCGTCTCGACGCCCACAAAGGAAGTATAAAATCATTTTTAATACCTTCTTCAACGAAATTAGAATTGAACTCGAACTTTTTCTTTTCACCATCAACTGTGCCTGAAAGAATAATTTTTGTACCACCGCTTCCCTTGTACCTGCCGAATATGATCAAATTGGAACCGAGGAAAAAGTCAGGAATATTATGCGGGTATAATTGGTAAACTTCAACATCATCAAAATTTATCTTTATATCGGTAAGTACTGGAGATTTTACTTTATCATAAAATTGAGAGATCTTTAGTTCAATATCCTCGGATGGAGAAACATACGAACGAACAGCTTTCGTGACCTCAGTAATTCTATCCAGCAAATGTGTATTTAAATCGTCTCCTATTCCGAAAGTGAAAATCCGCACATTCGTTTTATTGGCGTTCTTTATTATTTGAACAAGATTATCATCATCTGTTTCGCCTATTGTCGGTTTCCCGTCTGTGATAAAAACAATCATGCGCGGTCGGTCAGGTTTCGTTTCATCCGATAACGCAAGCTTCAATGCTTCTTCAATATTAGTCCCGCCTATAGATTTAAGATCGCCGATAAACTTTTCTGCTTCATTTTTATTATCATTCGAGGCATCTACTAATTTGTGAAATAATCCGTAAGCTTCAGTTGAAAAACGAATGATATCAAAGCGATCCCGACCGTCAAGGTTTTCGATGCAATATGTCAACGCTTTCTTTGCATATTTCAATTTATCCCCAGCCATACTGCCAGAAACATCCAAAACAAAAGTAATGTCTTTGTTGAGAACTTCAGATTGATCAAAACGAAGCGATGGCGCTATGCTTAAGAAGAAATAACCATCTTCACCTTTCTTTTTATATGACATAAGTGACGTGCTGAATTTAGATGATCCTGTGCTGTAATAAAGTTTAAAATCAAAGTCCGGTTTAATATTTTGTACTTCATAACTTAAAACAGCGTGACTTGTACTCTTTCTTATAATTTCGGTTTCGTGTGTGGGGCAGTAGATTGTTTTAATCTCATCATCAGCATTTAGCTCGACTTTTATGCTGACATCTTTAAGAGGTTTTGCCGAAAATTTTTCGGTATTTAAAGGATAGAGATATTCAATCAATCCCCCATCTTTATTAAGCACTTCCGAATATGAAATAGTTATTCTTTTTTCACTCTTTGGTTCAATCGGAAAAATCCTGACTTTCATTACACCTCTGTCACCATATTCAAGTAAAGCAGGATCTCTCATCTGTCTAACAATATCCTCGTAAATTCTTCTTGCCTTATCGGCATCTAAAAGCTCTGCAGCGGTCTCCTTTCCATCGATAAACATTTTAAATTCTTTTATAACTGCACCTTGGGGGAGGGGAAAAAGATAATATCCTTCCAAACGCATTACGGTAGGATTAAAGAAGGATTGATCAATACTAGTAACTGCTATCTGTCCGTTTATCTCCACATTAACTCGATGGTACATTACCTCCAACGGAAACGGATTTGGTAGGGGATGTGGACGTGGAATAACTATCAAACCATCGGCAATAATTATCCTAGTAAAAAACATTGAATAAAAGAGTGCTAAGATAAATGAAGTCTTCCAATTTAATCTGTTCGTTTTCATTTTTTCATCTTAGTTTTTTAATCAAATACAAAATTTTTCTTCTTTGCTTGATCTTGAACAGTTTTTATTAAAACTGCATCTAATGTGTTTGTCTGATCTTCCAACATCTTTTGTGCGATGTATTTTCGTCTTGCTTCATTTAAATCATTAATCTTTTTCTGAATATCATCACGTTTATTGCGCATATCTTCAATATATTGCTTACGTTCTTCAACCGTCATTTTTTTCATTTCTTCCGGGAGTTGATCTTTATCCAATTTATTTATTTCGACAACACCTTCTTTATCAGCATCAACCAAATCCCATGATTCATTTCTATATTGAGAGCCAGCTTTTGCCACTGAGCGCTGTACCATTACAGCATCGTTTAGTGCAATCGAATTTTTATCCTGAGCTTCCTGCCTTTCTTTTAATTCTTCTCCCTTGGCCCCATAAGCAATGTAGGTGTTATTTAACTCCATCCCAAGCTTCACAAGTTCATCATCCTGCGGTGCTGAGATATGAACAATCTGTTGATTCTGATCTATGTTCATGTACTTACCATCTGCAAGATCGGCTCCGTCTTTCCAATTTGTTTGAATGCCTTCGTTATAATCTCCGCAGAAAATGGTGTTAATGATTATCCCTTTTGATATTGCACTTTTACATGATCCGCGATAGTCGACATCTCCTTGCGTAAAGGGTTCGTTTCCTGCAATAACAATGATTTTCAGGTCAGTATTGTTTTTACTCCACTGTAGACTATTTACTGCTGAATGGATTACCTTACCGCAATATTCACTTCCACCATACGTTGTGAGATTGAAAAGTTCTTCCGATATTTTGTCGAGATCAGTAGTTAAAGATGTGATTATACGAAGATATCCTTCTTCAGCAGGAATACTGTCTTTACCATATTCATATAATGCCACTGAAAGATTTATTGGTTTTCCATTCCTCATTGAGCGAGCCAATTCGTTTACAATTTTCCATAATTGAGTTTTTGCCTGCTCAATCAAACCATCCATGCTATTGCTGGTATCAAGTAGCAGTGCTACCTGGATTCGATTCTCTTCTTCTTTTGCTTGAAGATAATTCTGAACAAGAAAGAAAGTAAAAATAATGCAGAATGAAAATATGAGAGACTTTTTCATATAGCCTCCGATTTAGTTTAATGATCGTTTAGTATCCCAATCTTATCCCTTCAACATCATGCAATATTAATTGTTTCAATTGGAACCTGGATGTTCCCATCTAAAAACCAGAGTTTGGTGAAAAGTTGTTCAGAATCACTTGAGACATGTACATGTGCTCGGTCTTAAGAAGTGGTTTTTACTGAATGATTTAACTGCTAATGGAAAGTGAGGCGGCTGATTGCCACAGAGGATAAACTATTATTTTGTTCTAATAACTCTTTCAACTGCAAGATTTTGGTTATAAGTTCTTTCAATACCATCCACGGCTGTTTGCATTATTGGAAGTGTCCCTTTCGAATCGTTATGTACAATTACTTTCATCTTGCATCTTGGACAAAGAAATTCCCAAACATCTTTACTGATTTCAGCCTTTCTGATTCGATATGATCCACATTCAATATGGTACAAAGTTATGTCTTTAAATGAAATAAGTTTACTTTGATCTATCTTCTTTACTGCTATTGTAAATCTTTTTTCCATATTGCCCTTTTATTATTTTCTTACAACCAACCATTTCCCCCCAAGACGAAAGCGCTCCAACCTCTTCCAGGGATTCAATCTGGAAAATACCGCAAGATGTCAAAATACCCACATGAGCGATAGGGAAGTAATAACTTTCATTCTCAAAAAAGATCCAGAAGATTTATTCAAGATAGTTTTTTACAAAAACCTTTATTAATTATTCCGTATCTAACAGTGAATTGGGATCAAGTCCATGATTCTTGAATAATTCCTTATACCTGTCATTCAAGCTATTTTTAAAACTTTCCAATTCATTCACAAAACCGTTAAGACTTACATCACCTCCGTACTGAAAATAAAAATCTATTAATTCATCAAGGTACTTCTTTGTCAATTTTGAAATAAAATCGAAAGATAGATGAGAATCAATACCAAGTCTTTTTAGTTCTTCCTTCTCTTTGGGGCGAAGAATATCTTCTTCATCCAGAAGTGAATAATCATCAATATCGCTCTGCAGGTTTTTATGTGCAATCCAAATTTTTGATAATTGAAATAACGAAGCGAGAATATTTTTTATCTCCTCTTCCCTTTTCAGTCTTATCTTACCAATCTCTTTGTCTTTTAAAAGACTATCATTAATCTCTATCTCCAGGTTATTAAGTACAATCTCTAAATCAACTTTTGTATTTCCTTTGTCAACCATAGCGCGAAACTTGAACTGTATATTGTGATCAAATGCAATCTCGCAATCGTTCTTCACATCATATTCTCTTAACATATTAATTATTTCTTCCCTTTTGTCAGGGTAACGTCTCCCTAGAAATTCCTCCGTATAAATAAAGTTATCTTCGCAGTCTTCAGGGCTATCAAGAAAGCTCACAAGAAATGATTTCAATCGGAGCAATATGAAATAGAGTTTTATTCTTTCTGGTTCCATTTTATTAATAAATTTACTCTAATTTAGTTCTAAATCATCAATCAATTGGTTTAAAATATAATTTACCTTGAAAGTTATCCAGCCAATCCGCTGTTAACTCATACAGATCTTTATATTGATTCGGTTCTATCTCGGAAATATAAAATGAAATCCGACGTTTAATATTAACTTTATTATTCTCTACCGTAAATACGCTCAACATTTCCCCCACTTCATTTTTGATTATACGCGGTTCCGGAACTACAGCTAATGCAAGACCATCCGGTAGAATAATAGTAAAATTATATTCTTCATTGAATACAACTGGAATATTAACCGGTGTTGTTCTATTTGATTTATTCAAAGGAATATGCAGATCATTTGCCCCACCGGGAGTGTAGGGTAATGTGAATTCGTATAATGCTGTTGAGCCGATAGATTTAGCCGATTTTTCAAAATCAACCTCACACTGAAAAGAATTTTTCTCTATATCTAACCATTCACCTGTTATTACTTCTATATCAAATCCTTGCCTATCAAAAGCTCTTTTGATTGCCGAACTTGTTCTTTTCGTTTCAAAACCAGGATTAAAATACCCTCTCAAGAAAAGATTCATCGAACCGCTAACTTTTCCATCAGCGTCAATAACAAAATCTCCATCCATTTTCAAAATATTATCAGCTATCATCTTTGAATTGATTTTCTCAACATTATATTTTTTTCCCAAAGTGAAAAATGTTTTCCCAATTAATCGCTCAGGAAATAATTTGTCCTGGTTTGCTATTGGATCCAAAAACAGTTTTTCTCCGCCGGGTAAAACATTCTCACACATAACGAGAACATTATCAAATTGAGTTAACAAAGAAACATCCGGTTTAACTTTTGAAGAACCGGAAACAAGAACCGGCACCGCTTCCATACCGGCATTCTGCAGCATTGCCGCGAGCAATATTGCTTTGTCCAAACTCGATCCGACATTCCCTCGATATGCCTTTTCTGCTGTTAAAGGCATATAACCAAGATAAGTTAAATCAGTATTTGAATATCCGATATATTTTTGTACGTAGTCCCTTATAACGAAGACCTTTTCAAGATCTGATTTGGTGTCTTGAATAAGATTTTTGATCAGAACAGAAGTTTCTGCCGGCAGTTTATACAAAGTCTTTGCTTCTTTAAGAATATGATTAACTACTTCACTTCCGTCAGTCGTACTGAAATATAAAACAGGACAGAATTCTTCAAGACCGGGCTGCTGAGTTTCCACTTCAACAATGGGAAGGTTATTGAAATTCCAGGTGTATACGTCAAAGTTATCGTCTACATTTTTATCGGGTTTTAATTCTACTTGTGACAAATAATAATTCAAAACTTTCCCTCTCGGTACTTTAACAACTATTGTCATTTGTTCAATCGGGCTGTGATCTCCAATTATCACTTTTCCAAAGAGTCCTTGGAACATTTCTTTTTTCGTATTAATTGAGTAAGCAAAGTTTATCTTTGCATCCTTTTCAATACCGGTATGAGTAACAACCATCTCCCTAAGATGGAGATACGGAGCTGCATTGGAAGCAAACCTTGGAAGCACTTCGTTAAAAGCATTGAAGGGAGATTCGACAATTGAACCATCAGCCATCGTTGTTACGGATTTCTTTATTTCAAGTGTTTGCCATTTTGGATTATATAAGATAAAAGACTCCCCATACTGCCGTGTAAAAGCAAAAGATGTCAATAGTTTGATTTCGTGCTCATAATTATACGACGTACTTCCGTCGGCATTAAGAATATACTCGTGCTTGACATGCAGATATACTGCATCTGCTTTATTATCAGAGTTACCAAATATGCTAATGTTATCTACAATCAAAATTATAAACAGAGTGATTAGAATATTTTTCGGTTTTAACATCATACCCTCCTACTTAGCAAGAATAATTGGTGAATTTATCAAATTAATTCTTTCAAGTAACGCTGAACGAAATTCCGACCAGTCATTTGCTTCATATATTCTTTTCTCCATTGTATGAGTTGCTTTCAAGATTAATCGATTCCCAACCAAACTATACTCACCGGAAAAATTCGCAGAACTCCCTTCAATTTTGTTAAATGTCGGTATATTAAGTATTTGTACAAAATAAGGTAGATCAATAGATTCCTCAACCTTAACTAACTTAGAACATCTGGTTCTAAAACCATACATCCGTTCGGTCATCGATGCGTCCATGGATAATTCACCGCTGTTTGAACCATCTCTAAAAGGATTAGAAGCAAGTAGTGGAATAAATATAATTTTATCATCGGTGATAAATGCATAATTCGGAATACGGTACTTAACATAAATAGACATCGGCTTGCTCAAATCGGAGGGATCTTGAATGCTCTGCTCAATAATTTCCGTCTGCAGTGATATCCGTGCAAAGGTAGACGGAATAAATTCCTCCCATGCCGATTTAAAACCCCGGGCAAACGACCTTCTTACCATTGCATCGGATTGACCCTCGGCTTCCAATGTAAATTCTCCTTCAAGTGTTCCGTTCTCTTTAAGTCGGGAGGTTCCTTTCAATTTCCAAAAATGATTTTCTGCAGGAGACACTGGAGTAGTCATCAAATCGGCACCACCTGGAATTCCCATTAAGTATTGCTGCTGCTGCTCGGCACTCGACCAAAGCTCCCGTACCCCGGGTACCCATGTGGGATCGAGAAGAATCCATTCTCCGCCGGAAAGTTTTGCAATTGTAACACTGTGATTAAATTGATCTGCTGGAATCTTATCTATCCGAGAACCTGCCATTGTCATTGCAGGATAAGATTCAAATCCTGCTGCTCTCAATAATGTTATAAGCATACCGGCTTTATCTTTACAAACACCGCAGCGATCTCTGAACGTCATCTCTCCCGGATGAAGAGTATACCCTTCCCCCTCTCCCATTGAAATACCGGAGTAGCGTATTTCTTCCGCTGCCCAATGTGTTAATATAGAAATCTTTTCCATTTCATTGGTAACACCTTCTAGCAGCTCATCAACTTTTTTCTGAACTTCTGGTGTAACATTAAAACTTCCGAAATCTTCATTTACCTTATTGAACCAAATGGATTTTGCGTACCAATCGGGTGACGTTGACAATAGTAATTTCGTTGCAACATCGGAATGCGCAACCATATTCGGCTCGGAACTAAAAGGTTCAATATTTTTCTTCGACCATGAATAAAGAATTTTATCCGCTGTAATAGGAAAAGTATGGCGAAATTCAAATTTATCATCCTGTTCAGCATAAGGATTAATTAATACAGTTTCTTGATTATCCTGCTGTGGAAAAAAATGAATGAATGATGTCAACTCGCCGTTATATACTTCGTATTGGAGAGATTTATCTTTAGGCAATGCAACAGAATATACTTTCTCCAGAATGGGAACGTCGGACCAGAATTCAACAATGTCGTAAAAATGCCCTTTCATCGGTGGGATGAATTTATCCTCATCTCCATCTTTTAACAAAGCATAAGTAAATCCTTTGCGAAAAATAATTGTTTCGATCGCATCACCAGGTTCAAGTCTGCCGAACTCAACGGCTTTCTCCCTCGCTCCCCAGTAAATGGCGCGTGCAGGTGCAGGATAATCATAAAAATGTTCGGTATCAATTACTTCAACCTTTCCATCGCTTCTATAAATTTTCGCCAATTTTATTTCAACATCGGCAGACAAAGGATCATAGTTGAAAGTTACCAACCTGTTTTGTGCTCCACCTGCATCAGTTAAAATTTTAGTAAGCCTATGAATGATAACATAACTCAATCCCGTTTCCATAACATCAACACTTGTACTATCGTAAACAACAACGACTTCCGATTTAGGATATTTTTCAGCTTCACCCGCTAACTTAATGTGCTGAAAATTTGAATCATCTTTTTGCGCAAAAACAAATGAAGTTACAAGAAAAGTAAAAATGATGATCAACGCAGAGTATAGAGGTTTTTTCATTGAATAATCCTCCCATATTCATTGAGTTTATATAACTACGACTGCTAAAATTAGTGCGAATTAGTAAAGAAATAAACACTATTATATTTGAAAATTACTATTTTCTATTTAAAAATAGTTAAAAACGTGAGTCTTTTGTCAAAAAGCTATTTCATAAAACACTTTATTGTAGAACATATATGATTTTTTAATTATCTTCAATTAAATGTTTACTCGCAACAAATAAAGTTTATAGTTTAAGGTTTTATTAGGGCTAAAAGAAAATATATTACCCACAAAGCAAAATATGAAAATATATTTTAATTACATGTTTTATTAATAATGAGGAGTATATCTATGAAAAAACTATTTACTGTTCTAACGTTATGTATCATTTTCACCTGCGTTCTCTTTACATCGAACTCAAACGGCCAATTAAAAGATTTTGGTTTGAAAGTCGGTGCACAGTTTAATTATCTTATTCAAGCTAATGAATTTTTTAACAGAGGAGAACAGGGATTCTCATTTTTGGGGCGAGCATTTTTACGTACAGAATTATCAAATTGTTTCAACTTGGAATTCGGCGGAGGCTACGGATCGCTTAACGGAAAAGATTATACGAAAGCAGAGTATAAAACAAGTATCATTCCCATTGATGTAAGACTTTTATACGCTCCGTTCGATTTAAAAACATGGAATCCATACGCATTTCTAGGTGTTGGATTTATGAATTATTCGGTTGATACTAAACCGGTATCAGTATCTCCAAATCCGGTTGAGGAAAGCGGCTGGACTCCATTCATTCCGATAGGTATCGGTACCGAAATAATGCTGTCTGAAGCAGCTATGCTCGATATTAATCTTGGTTATACCTATACCTTTACAGATAATCTCAACTATTACAAAATTGACGAGTTTACAGACGGTTACATCAACATTGGTTTGGGATTAGCATTGATAACCGAGAGTCCTAGTTCCGACAGAGACCATGATGGATTGACCAAAGCACAAGAAGAAGAACTCGGAACAGATCCGAACAATCCTGATACAGACGGTGATGGATTAAACGATGGTGCAGAGTTTATGCAGTATAAAACAGATCCTTTAAACGCTGATACCGACGGTGACACATTGAACGACTATGACGAAGTAATGAAGTATAAGACGAATCCATTGACAGTCGACACAGATAAAGACGGATTGAATGACAATGATGAAGTGCTCAGACACAAAACCGATCCGTTAAATCCAGATACCGACAATGACGGTTTGAAAGATGGCGATGAGATCAATCAATACAAAACAAGTCCTTTTAAAGCCGATACCGACAGCGACGGATTGAACGATGGTGATGAAGTAATGAAATACAAAACCGATCCATTGAAGGCTGATACCGACGGCGGTACTGTATTCGACGGCAAAGAAGTTGAGAACGGTACGAACCCGCTGGATCCAAGCGATGATATACCGAAACCGAAAGTAATAGAACTTCAGCTTAACGATATTCTCTTCGACTTTGATAAATTCGCAATCAAAAAAGAAGCAGAAGCAATTTTAGACGAGTTGATAAGCAAGATGAACGAATATCCCGATTTGAAAGTAGTATTGAGCGGACATACATGTAACATCGGTACGGAAGCTTACAACATGAAGTTAAGCGAGAAGAGAGCTAATGCTGCAAAAACTTACTTATTGAAGAAAGGAATTGATGAGACAAGAATTAGAACACAATGGTTAGGTGAAACGAAACCAGCTGTTCCCAACAACTCTAATGCGAACAGGAAACTCAACAGAAGAGTTGAAATCGATTCCGATAAATCCGAATAGTGAGTGAAGGCTCATGTTAAGATCTTAAGATTTCCATCTTAAGATAAAATAAAAAGGCACTAACTTTTAACAAGTTAGTGCCTTTTTTCTATGAAACTACAATTATTTTTCCAGCAAAATGGTTATTCCATACATTTCAGGATTTCTAGGTGGTGTTGAATTCCAATCTCTATATGAATGAGAACCATCTGTCTCATAATAAAGGATATAGCTTCCTTTCGGCAAAAGCAGTGTACCGTTGAACTCCCTGTTCTTGCTAGCACCGCCCGCATGTTCCGTCTTTTTATAGGTCATCTCCCAAACGACCTGTCTTGTGTCTTCATTTTTAATCCAACCGTAATCAACCATTCTTGATCTTGTCCCTTCACCTATAGCAATAATTCTTATCTTGGTATCCTTATCCAAAGAGAATGATTTTTTAATAAACTCATCATCTCTCACCCTTACGATCTGGGCAATTACATTCTCACTCTTATATTCGTCTTCATTAAAGCTGCGAACATATTTATTATCATTTTCTTCAGTTGTCCATAACGTAATTCCCCATCTTTCTATATCATAAGGAGGAGATGAATTCCAATCATTATATGAATGCGAACCGTCGGTGGTATAATAGATGATATAACTCCCTTTTTTCAGATGGATTATTTTGTCAACCATCCTGTTTTTATCGGCGCCGCCGGCATGTTCGGTATCATGATCTTCCATTTCCCAAACCGTTTCTCTTGTGTCGGCATTTACGATCCATCCATAGTCCGCCATATCGCCATTTCCTTCTTCACCAAGACATAGAATTCTTAGATCCATATCCTTCTCAAGTTTCATCCCTTGAGACAGCATTCTATCGTCCCGTACCTTTACAATTTCGACAACCGGTTTTTCCTGATCAACATCTTTAAATGGTTGTACCTTTTTCATCTCATCTTTTGAGACAGCCCATAATGTAATCCCCCAAAATTGCGGATCATTCGGCGGCAGAACATTCCATTCCTCATACGAATGAGAATCATCTGTTACGTAATAGACCATATAACTTCCCGCCGGAAGTGTAATTTCTTCATCAACTAAGAAATTTTTCTCTCCACCCCCCGCATTATCAGAAAATCTCGGATTCATCGTCCAGACCCGCTTGCTGTTCTTAACATCGTAAATCCAACCGTAATCATTAGAATCGCTCCTCCGACCCTCCCCAATCGCATAAATTTGAATTTTCGTATCACCACTTAATGAGAAACCTTTTTTAAGATATTCGTCGTCTCTTGTTCTTACAAAAGATACTATCGCATCTTCTGCCATTTTATCAACTACTTCTGTTCCATTCGTAGATCTAAAAATTCCTGCCGGTCCACTCACATTCATTTTCAATTCATCACGGTCTTGTCTGGAGATGTGTTTACGACTACCCCCAAATATCCCACGAAAAATATCTCCGAGATCAAAATTCCCATTGTAATTATTATCCATAGCGGCATAGTAAACTTCATACTCTCCTTTCTCTAACGTTATCTCCTCATCGAAATCGAAGATTCCTTCATCATCGTCCAAGTCACGAGAATCCAATAAATTCCACACTACATCTCGGGTTTCACTATTTAATATCCAGCCGTAGTAAAAACCATAGTCGTCCCACCTGCCAAACACAGCTCCTTCCCCCGAAATTCTAACTTTTGCTTGATCGGTTAAAGTAAAACCTTTAAAATCAACATCCCCCCACCTAACGTTTCCAACCGTAACTTCTGCGGTTTGACTATACAATGAGGAGGAAAAAAATAAAGCGGCAAAAACCAACAAACAGATAGATAAAACCTTTCTTTTCATTTATTACCTCTAAAAATTAGTAATATTTATGATGTTTAGACGAGACTAAGAGAGGGATGGTTGCAGTAACTGAGATTTTTTTTATCAATATATTTATTTAAGCTGATATCAAAAATTGTAGAAAAACAAAAAAGCTGTTGCTACTACAGCAACAGCTTTTAAGGCATCAAAAAAGTACGCTTATGGCGCAATAGCAATCCAATGCCCGCCGATTGCACTGAGCTGTGTATCGCCCCATACCAGTGCTTTGATTACAAATCCATCACGTGAAACCGATTTGGTCTCAACAGCATACCTCATTTTTGTATCTTTAAATGCATCAACTACAGTGACGGATAATATAACAACCGGCTTTACATCAAACGGTTGTGCAAACTGAACTTCCATTTCAACACTTCTTTTGCCCTCGTTTGCATGAAGAGTATAATCCTTTGTATTAGTATCAAAGAAATAACTACCGCTTTGTACTTGAGCAGTTGCTGTAGAATATAAACCGACAAATAATAAAACTGCAAAGGTTAAAAATAATTTCTTCATAATTCCTCCTTTAAGTTGTTATGTCCGATTATTCTAATATTTCCAACATCTTACCAATAAAATAGACAAATATTGTCAAAATTGTCAATTAAAAATATCACTTTAACAACACTTAATGGGCATTACATACGGAATCATTTGAAGTTTCCAATTCACCTTTGCTGAATTTAATTGCAGTATCTAAAATGCTTACCGAAAGATTTCCCTTTTCATTAGCTCTAATGTCTCTCTGATTGAGTGTGGCTTAAAACCAAGTTCGGCTTGAGCTTTAATAGTGATAAGACCCGATTTGAGAGGACGGTGTGCAGGTTGATTCAATTCTTCGGTTAATATTGGTGTTATCAATTGTTTATCCAATTTAAAAAAATCTGCTATCATTTCCGTGAACTTGAAGCGAGATAAAAATTCGGCTCCGGCAATATTATAAATTCCCTCTTTACGAAACTCGATTACTTTAGCAACAGCCTGAACCAAATCATCTACATATGCCGGATTGTTTATCTGATCGGTAACTATCTTTATTTGTTTACCTTCGCGCAACGAATTCACAATCCATCTTACAAAGTCCTGCTTACCATATTTTACCGGTCCGTACAAAACATTCGTTCGAAAAATCACATACTTAGAGCCACTGATACGTAGTGCGTTTTCACTGGCAAGTTTTGTTCTCCCGTAATAGCTGATCGGATTTGTTTTATCCTTTTCGGAATAAGGACCTTTCTTCCCGTCAAAAACATAATCGGTAGACATGTGAATTAAAGTTGAATCGACATTGCGTGAATATTGCGCAAGATGTTCGACACCTTTCACATTGATTTTCCACGCAAGATCTCTCTCGGTTTCGCAAGCATCAACATTTGTAAATCCGGCAGAATTAATTATGAAATCGGGATAAAAATCGAAAATTAGTTTTTTAACATCATCTTTTAGTGTTATATCAACTTGCGAATATGAAACTCCCTCGATGAAAGAACTCTCTTCAACGGAAGCACACATCAATTCAATGTCATCGATTTTCTTATAATACTCTGCCAATCTTTGGCCTAGCATTCCGTTCGATCCGACGATTAAAATTCGTTCCCTAATTAATTCTTTCGAGGATATCATTTTTTAAATTTTTAAAATTATTCACGTCTTTGTAAGTTGTAATTATTCCGGCTGCAATGTTCGCTGTATTTAACGATGCTTCAATATCTTTGGTCAAAATATATGAATAAAAAAATGCTGCCCCAAAAACGTCGCCGCAGCCCACCTTATTTATGACCTCAACATCAATCGCCGGTTTTTTGATTGAAATAATTTCCCCTTTCAACTTCCGGTACAGCCAAACCCCTCTTTCACCTTTTGTAACTATTAAAAATTTTGGTCCTCGCTTTAAAACATACTCGGCAATTTTCATTTCATCGCTTTCATTGCATATCATATGAAGTTCATGTTCATTGGCTTGAATGAAATCCAGATTCTTAAGCCAATCATCAATTTTATCGATTGAACGAAAAAATCTTTTTTTGCTTTCATCAAAACCTTTAGCCAAGCAGTGAATATCCAAATATATTGATCCTCTGTAAGTCGAACGAATCTTTTGCAATGATCCCAAAGTGATATCAATTCCAGATATCATGTTGATCAATATTCCGTCGAATTGGTTGAGATCATTGATTACATTAATATCCATTGACTTGGGAATCAGAGTATAAAACTCATCTCTTTCTTTATCTTTCCAAATTTTGAGATTCACGACCGGCATCTCCGAAATCCGTTCTATATAAGACAGCTCCACCTTCGAATAAACGCTCTTAAACAACTTTTCATTTTCTTTATCGATCTGGGTCAACAAAAAAATCTCATTTCCCGGTTCGATGATATTTACAAACGCAGCAGTTGAATAAAAAACGCCTCCAGGTTTTACATCGAATCTCCCTTCTACATCGATATGATCTACTACAGAATGACCGATAATTAAGATTCTCATAAAATAAATCCGAATTTTTCCCTTATAATTAACATAAAATTTTATTTAAATTGGAATTAAACAAAAACCAAAAATGTTATACTGTCAAGATTAGCTTTAAGGAGAAAATTAATGAAAATCGGGATTACATGTTATCCAACCTACGGCGGCAGTGGAGTTGTTGCAACGGAACTTGGAATGGCATTGGCTTCAAAGGGTCATGAAGTGCATTTCATCAGTTATGCTATGCCGCAACGACTATCGCATTTTATCGAAAATATTTATTTCCACGAGGTTGAAACCAGCAGTTACCCTCTATTTGAATTTCAACTCTACACACTTTCTTTAGCAAGCAAAATGCTGGAAGTTATGGAATATGAAAAGTTGGATTTAGTTCATGTTCACTATGCAATACCTCACGCTGTAAGCGGATACTTGGCCAAGCAAGTATTAAAGAAAAATAATTCTAATCTAAAACTAATCACAACCCTGCATGGCACTGATATTACACTTGTCGGATTGGAACCTTCTTTTTTGCCTTTGGTAAAATTCAGCATAGAAGAGAGTGACGGTGTTACTACAGTTTCCAGATTCTTAAAAGAAAAAACAATAACAAACTACAACATCAATAAAGATATCGAAGTGATTCATAATTTTATTGATACTGAAAAATTCAAACCTGTCTGCAATGATAATTTTAAAAAACGCGTTGCTCCAAATGGCGAAAAAATTTTAGTTCATACGTCCAATTTCAGACCGGTAAAAAGAGTATCGGATACAATAAAAATCTTAGCTAGGGTAGTAAAAGAAATTCCAACAAAACTTTTGCTCATCGGCGACGGTCCCGATAGATCGGAATGTGAAAGACTTACGCGGGAAATGAAATTGGAAAAAGAGATTGTCTTCTTAGGAAAGCAGGATTGTCTCACCGATCTCCTCGGCGCAGCGGACATTTTTCTATTACCTTCACAGTCGGAAAGTTTCGGCCTTTCTGCTCTAGAAGCTATGGCTTGCGGACTGCCTGTCGTAAGTTCAAGCGTTGGTGGTTTACCGGAATTGAATATTCATAACGAGACGGGTTATATTGCCGAGTTCGGTGATACAGATAGAATGGCGAAATATGTTATCGACCTTCTGACAAATGAGAAGAAATACAAAATATTTTCTAAAAACTGCAGAGAAATTGCGGTTAAAAATTTCGACAAGAATTTGATAATACCAAAATATGTCGAATACTACGAGAAGATTTTATCCAGTTAAGTATAATCAATAAATAAAATCTTTTCCTATATCATCAAAGCTTAGCGCTTCTTTATCCTTTTCAGATACGATCGGATTCTTAATTCTCCAATTTATCTTTAACACGGGATCATTATATAAAATTGTTCTTTCATAGTTCCTGCTGAAGTAAGCAGTACATTTATAATGAAAGACCGCATAATCGGATAAAACCGCAAAGCCATGAGCAAAACCGGGAGGCATCCAGAATTGTAATTTGTTCTCATCGGATAATTCCACCGCAACATGCTTTCCAAATGTAGGTGAACCAAAACGGATATCAACAGCCACATCAATTACTCTACCCGAAATAACACTACATAGTTTACCCTGTGCATACTCGCCTATTTGATAGTGCAAACCACGAATGGTATTCTTAACTGATCTTGAAAAATTATCCTGTACGAATGTCTCACTTATTCCTAATTCCACAAATCTTTTTGCACTAAAAGATTCATAGAAATATCCCCTATCATCAGTAAAAATATCCGGTTGGATAATAAATAAACCGTCGATAAAAGTTTTCTCAATTTTCAAATCTATCCCTCTCAGAATTTTTGATTTTTATGCCAGCTCCATGCTGAATGAATTATTTCTTTTAAACCATACTGCGGTAGCCAATCAAGAAGTAATTTTGCCTTTTTATTATCCGCTACCAGTACAGCAGGATCCCCCGATCTCCGCTCAATTATCTCATATTTGATACTATTCCCAACTATGTCTTCCGAAAGTTTTAATACTTCCATAACCGAATTCCCTTCTCCGGTTCCTAAGTTTATGAACTCGGATGTTTCAGCATCTTCCAAATAATCCAGTGCTTTCAAATGGGCATCTGCCAGGTCATTAACATGAATGTAATCACGAATGCAGGTTCCGTCTGATGTATTATAATCATTTCCATAAACAGAAACTTTCTCCTGCTTACCAAGTACAGTTTTTAGAATAATAGGGATAAGATGAGTCTCGGGATTATGACTCTCTCCGATTTCACCTGAAAAATCCGCACCTGCTGCATTGAAATACCTCAACGAAACAAATTTCAGACCGAACGCTTTATCAAAATCATTTAAAATATTTTCAATTGTAATTTTTGTATGGGCATATGGATTGATCGGGTTCAAAGGTGCATCTTCAGTAATCGGCATTTTATCAGGATTCCCGTATACCGAGCATGTCGATGAAAAAACAAATTTTTTAACTCCGTAATTTGCAGCGGCTTTCATCAAATTCAGACTGCCGATCACATTATTCGAATAATACAATTCCGGTTTCTCGACTGATTCTCCTACATTAGCAAGAGCCGCAAAATGTACTATTGAATCAATCTTGTACGAGCTCATCTTTGATATAAGCTTTTCGTTGTCCATTAAGTCGATTTTCTCAAACTTCACTTCGAAGGGTAATGACTCTTTATGACCTCGTGATAGATTATCGAACACAATAATTTCTTTTTTGTGTTCTACTAACTTTCTCACAAAGTGTGATCCTATATACCCTGCGCCACCGGTAACGAGAATACTCAATTTTTCAACTCCAACCATTATCAATGTTCTACAAAAATAAAACTTATGCAATTACAAGCAAATACTTAATTGAACAGAACAACAGGTAATGAGTAAGGATCTTGCCGAAGTATCGATTTTGAATTATTTTAGAATGTAAAACAATTTCGCATGGATACTATAGCTAATAAAAGTACAGTTCCATAGATCTTCTTGAAAAATTGGGAGGCGAAGTACATTCCCTTACCATAAGAGTAACTGATTTATTATCTGGTATTATTGACGACATGATCGAAAATGGATAAATTATAAAATTCTATGACAATTATAACCGCAAACAATTTTTTAGATTCAAGTTCAAACATCGACACTCAAAAAGCAGTCGGTAAAATAATTGCGCTGTGGGGATTCAGCGAAGCTACTCTAGGTGGAATCCTGCATGCATTTAACATTCCTTTCACTGGAATGTTTGCTGGAGGAGTAGCCATTCTTATGATTTCTTTTATTGCGTCACTTACAAATCAGAAAGGGATAATATTAAAATCGACATTGATTGTTCTTGCTGTCAAAGGAATTGTAAGTCCACACACACCCGTAACTGCATACTTTGCCGTAATGCTTCAGGGAATACTGGGAGAATTATTTTTCGGATATGTTAAAAACAAGAAAATCGCCGCTATGATATTCAGTCTCTTGATAATGCTGTTTAGTTCTTTACAAAAATTAATAATTCTTACAGTCATATTCGGTAAAACATTTTGGGAATCAATAGATGTATATGCCAACTTTATTATCAACCAACTTTTTATTTCACATGAAAACCCGGCATTGTTCCACTTGAGTTACCTGCTTATAGCAATGTATATAGGGCAGCATTTAATAGTCGGAATCCTTGTGGGTTATATAGCAGGCAGACTCCCTAGTTGGATCGATGAAACGATTAATAGTGAAGAAATAAAATCAGTATTGAACTGCTGCATGGATAATTCCAATAATCCGATCATCCTAAAAAAGAAAAAATACTGGTGGCAAAAGAAATCGGGCATTGCCTTTTTCATAATACTGTTTATTATGCTGGGACTTTCATATTTCTATCCTGAGGTTGGTGCAAGCAACGTTTCCAAAATCATCATTATGATTATCAGATCCGTCATTATTATACTGGTTTGGTTTTCATTGCTTTCTCCATATTTGCTGAACCTTTTCAGAAAATATATTAACAAGAAAGAAAAATCTTTTTACAAGGATATCGAAGAAATAATAAGTCTTTTCCCTCATATCAAAGGACTTGTTAAAAGCAGCTGGAAAAAGTCTTCGGAATTGAAACGATTTAAAATATTAAAAATATTTTTAAGTACCACTGTTGTGCTTCTTTTAATTTCGGATTTGAATCAATTGAATGAAGTTGATCGGTAAAAGTAATAGATTAAGATTATGAGTAAGATTATGAAGAAGAAAAGAGGGAGTTCAAGTAGAAGATAAAATGTTCTATGATCCCTATTGCTTTTTATAATCTTCAGGGAGTAGTTCATTGAATAACTTTATCATTATTTCTTGTATCATTTTAGAATCTACATTTGTTATTCACTTCAGTGATTGCTTTACTGTTTCATAATCCTCAATTTTTGTCAAATTCAAAAAAATATTTTTTTCATAGAAAGGCAAAGATGTCACATCGACAATCTCGGCTCCTACTTCCATAAAAAACTCAATCAAAGAATATCTTCTTTGTTTTCTTGATAAACCATCTTCCGTATTGACTCTTAATCTGCTTTCGAGATAAGGAATACATTTTTTATGATACACACCTGAGAGTGTCTGTATATAATTATTTGCCGAAGGGAGTACTATTAATTTATCTGACTTGTAATTAATCATGTACTCGATAAATTCTTTTTTAATCAAAGGGAGATCGCATGAAATGAAAAAATTTTTATCGGTAGTTGAATTCACCAAACCCGAGTGTATACCGGACATCGGACCCTTACTCGGATAAACATCACGAAATAATCTCACATTAAGAAAGCTGTACAATTCGGGTTCGTTCGAAATCAGCAGAACATCCTGAAAAAGATTTTGTACCTTCTTAGCAATCAACTCGATAACTGATTCACCGTTAATCTTTAATAATGATTTATTAATTCCCATCCGTATATTCTTACCGCCGGAGAGAATTATCCCGCTTACATTGTAATACATAATAGATTAATTTTTTTATACAAAACCAGGCTCTAATATAAGCAAAACTCTCTTTTGTAATAAACAAAAGGGCATCTCTCGATGCCCTTCTTAATAAAAAAATTATGTGCCGTTTGATAAGTCTTTCCTATGCTGCCTTCGGTTTGTAAATTATTGCTGCGGTAAAACCTAATATCAACGCTTGTATAACTCCGTAAATAAAAGACTGGAAAGCTAATGAATATGGAAACGGATAGATTACATATGAATTATATGCTCCAACCATGAAATAAAATATCCCGATATAAAGACCATAACGCAATCCTTCTAAGATACCTTTGTTTTCATATCCCTTTACAAAAATGTAAACAAAGAAAAATGACCAAATTAAATCCGTTACCCACATAATCCACATCTTACTCTGCATATCTTCCGTTGTACGGAATAAGTAACTGATTGCATCACTTGCATAAGTTGGGGCTAAAATAACAGAGTGAACAATGTAGTTTGTAATTTCCAACAAAACAAACACTACCACAAAAACAATTATAAATCTTTTGGTGTTCATATAAGAACCTCCAAATTAATATTTAGTTGTTGAATAAGCGGCTAGCTCAATTTCATTTGCCATAAGAAGCTAAAAATAGGATGAGGAAATAGCAATAGAAATTCAAGGATAACTCAAATATGCAGGTTTTAAACTTAACCTATTGAAAGATTTTTATACTAAACATGTCTCCAAATAAACTCTTCTTTATCTAAGCTTTCTAAATTGATCGCTCCTTTTTTCAAAAATTTCTTCAATTCATCTTTTGCTGTACAAGGTAGATCTTCCAATTTTGTAAAAACACTTTGGAAATAACCCCGGGTGATGTAAAAATTTCCCAAGTCAAAATAGTTATTTAAAATTGTCAGGAATTCAACACAATTTTCACATTTGCTGGAATCAGATTCTGCACAAACATCCTTTCTCCATGCTACGCAGCACCAAAAAACTTTTTTCACCAGATACAATGCATAAATCACTTCGGTGAGAGGAAATCCCTCTTTAAATCTTTCACGCCCCACTCCTTCAAAATACCTTTCAGCAACATCATTGGATGCACCGGATTCCATCCAATTAGCTAAATGAGTAAAAACCGCCTCGCCTCTTTCCAGCACTATTCCTTTATTAAGTTTTTGATACGTTTCCATATATTCAGATTTTACGACAAGGTCATGCCAGGTATTAGCAAGCGTTTTCATGTCTTTTCTAATTGAAGAGATAAATTTTGAAAAATTCATAATATTCTCCCATCCGTTTTCAGAGAAAATAAATTTTAAAAAGCATGTTGTCAATTAAATTATTTCGGTTATTGAACCAATAATAACAGTCAAAGTATAATATCCCGGCATAAATGATCAAATTTATCAAGAAGGTGAGAAGAGTTTGTGTATTTTTTTATTAGAGGATTTATTAAACGAATTGAATGTCTTTTTAAAAGCTTTTCTTACCTTCTGCCTCTCGCTAAATAGATGAGTTATCAACCCACCAATTGCAGCTGCGGAGTTAATCGAATCCTTATCCTGCAAATTAATTTCCTTTAAATATTTTCTTAGGGTCTCCTGTTGAACAAACAAATCATTAAAATCGCCAAGATTTGTTTGAAGATTTTTCAGCTGAGTAATAATAAAATTAATCTTACTCGGAGGATATAGGGATGAAAATAATTCAAGAAGATAGCGCAATTTTTTGCATTCAATTCTTAACCTATGAAGGTCTTCGTCCGGTGTTTTCTTATTTATATTTCTCCCATAATCAATTACCTGATTATACTTAGCTAAAATAGATTGTGCTGCAATTATTCTTATTGGAACATTGGAATTATCAACGTTCTGCAGATCAAGCACGTCTTCATTTAGAAAAGTCTGGTAGGATTTTTTAAAATCAATATACTCTGTACTGTTTAACTTTCTTAATAATTTTTTATTCTCCATTTTACGTTTATTTTTCAGGTAATTAAAGAAAGGTTCGAGTGATGTATTTAAATATCCCGGTAGGATAGACTGATATTCATTCTTTTTTAACAGATAAACATCAAGATCACGCGTTTGATTGCTGAGTTTTCCCAACTGTGAAAACTCTTTCTTCAATCCACTAGCTACTGCTGGTGCAAAAATACCCTTCAATTGACCAAGCACGGATCGGGTTCGTCTTACTGCAACACGGTAATCATGCAGAAATTCAATATCAACATTCTTTTTAATTCCCTCTTCATTCTTCGTCATAACTTCAAATAGACACCCAAGAATTTTCTTTGCAGCCTGAGAGGATGGTAGCTCCGGATCGAGCTTTATCTCTATTTTTGAAACGTAATCTCCTGCAGTCTTCCCAGCAACTCTAAGGCTTCGCAAAAATAAATCATCAAGCCGTTCAACAGGATAAGTCGAGATTAATCTTTGCAGCTCAAGATATTCATGTAAAACATTTTTAATAGAATGTAGTACTATTAAATCAGCAACAGGTTTACACTGGGAATCACCGGTAAGTTCTAATTTTTCATAAGTTATATCAGCAACGGTTTGTTTAGAAGGTGAAATGATTTTATAATTTGTTAACTGCCTATTTAAATAAACTACAGGCAGTAGGGCACGTACATAAATAATAGATTTTAGTCTATCCTGAAGGGCTCCGTTTGGAAACTCCCACCAGAACTTAATATCTTTTTTCTTATTCCAATTGATTGATGAAAAAGTTTTTCGTTCATCCAGTGTCTTCAACGAGTAACTCTTCGCATCCTTTATCAGCACGTTCCCCTGAGTATATAGTCTCCAATCAAATGTATCGCAGTAAACAAGATTTTGAGAAGAAGTTTTGGACTTCTCCACTGAAAATTTTTCGGAAATTTTTGAAATGATTTCTTCAAGAACATTTGCATTCGGCAAAAGATATTTGTTTTGACTTAGCATTCCGACCTTGAATTGAATTATGATCTCTCCCTTTGACCAATGAAAATTTTAATAGTGTTAAATACGAGGATATATTATAAAAAATTCCAACGAAAGAAATCCAGAGTATTTAATTAATTCTATGTTAACTTTTATTCAAAACGCTCGAAAAAAGCTGAAAATGGTATTTTTAATGTCAGGATAGTTAGAATTATTAATCGAAGCGGTAAGATTTTTCAATCCAGAATTCCACCCTCTCTCCTTCCATCTGCACGGGAACCCACTTGGATTTGCAAACCGCGGTTAGAACATTTTGCAAACACTCGGATGACCGGGTTGTGTTTTTCAACACCCTGTATTCCTTAACCATTCCATCCTTCCCTATTCTTAATGAAAGTGTAATACTCCCCTCATAATCATCTTTAGGAGGAACAACCTCAAGAAGCTGACGCGGCACAAAAGGGAGTGACGATAATACACGTGTTCCTGTTCCTCCCATGGCATCAACTATTCCCATTCCAACATTTTCGGATGACTTCAATGTATTATCTTCTAATTCAATATCTTCCAAAATTTGAGGTTCATCGATTTCAACAAGGAGAGAAGGAACCAAAGGTTTGGGTTGAAGCTGTGCCGACATTTGCGGTGGTGAATCCTGTTCGGTTTGCGGTATATCTATCACGGTAATAACAGGCTCGAAGAAAATCTGTGTATCTTCAATTTCATCCGAAGGATAAGGATATATCAAAATAACAAGTATTGTCAAGGTGAGACTCAATATAAGTCCAAGCTCGAAATTTCTTTTATAGTGAAGTCTTTCCTTTCTGATTAACATATTGAAATATAATCAAATCACTCCCACAAAATCACCGTACTTGTGTTCGCGTCTTTTCCGCTCACGTCATCATGGATGGTCACTGTCATTAGATATTCTCCTGGCTCGTACTTACTCATATCAACTTGCAGATAAATTTGCGGATCGGTTTCCAGCGTCTGATATCGACTGGTAAGAGTAATTGTATCGTCACCACCTAAACCAAAAAATGAAAGCACAGAGTTAAAGAAATTTGCAACTCCGGATTTTCCTTCAACATCTTCCGCTTTGCTTATTTTTATTTCCTGTTCAAAATCCGTCAAGCGTTCTTCGTTTAATTGCAGACCATAAATTTCGTAATAAAGATATAAAGGTATATCGCGCGAAAAATTGTGAGTTGGATTTGGTTGAATTGAATAATTACTTCTTCTTATCAGGTAATTGTTGTCTGATTTTACATCTACCGCCGTTGCCAGAAGAATATTGCTGATGTTGAAACCATCCTTCGAAAATTTCTCAGTGACAAGTTTAAATCTGTCTACGAAAACTCCTTTATCACCATCGCGAAGCAATTCGAACGAAAAAATTCCCGAGTCGGGCTGTACCGTCATCCGTGCTGAGTTGACCAGCAAATCATGATTTATAATTTTCAACTTATTTTCTAAAAGTCCGGACGATAGAACATATTTCTTCTTTTCGTATAAACGTCGATGATACCTGTCGAAATAGAACAATCCGAGTTTGTGATCATAATTTATATTTGCGGCAGTGAAAACACTGTCGTTTAAATCGAGACCGTAGTTTACATAGACATCGGTTTTATTTCTATCATTTGAACTTCTGAACTGTACAATGTCATACGGTACTTCAAATGTCGGTCCCTCATAACGGGGTATGTAATCATCGTGCTTTATTGTCTTTAAGTTATCGGCTAACCATTTTGAGTCGCCGCCGAATTGTGATTTGAATTTCCACTTATCCGGTGACGGAGTGCTGAATTGATAATTACCAGATAATGCGAAATCGGTAAAAGCTAATGTCATGTCATTATAATACCAAACCTCTGTCTTCATATCCACACCGTTGTCACCCATTTCAGGTCTAATCCTCATTCGTTTTCCGGGTTCACCATAACGCAAAACGAATTCTCCCATATTCGATTTCCATCCGTTAATATCCATATCGGGCACACTAAAATGAAGCTTGGCATATGCAACACGGGAATAGTGTTCAAGTACACGTTCATTATATTCCGTTAGATATAGTGGATCATTAATCTCCCAATATGAATCAATAAACTGTTCGGTTTCCCAATCTTCGTACTTCCGTATTATATCTTCAAAAGCCGGCTCCAATAAAAGTTTAGCTGAATGAAACGTAAATTCTTTTCTTTCTTCCCTGTCCATAAGCGAAAATGATTTTAAATATTCACTATTGGCTTTTTCCAAATTTGAGGTTTTATAAAACAGTAATGCCAATAAAAGATGGGCATCTTTGTCATCCGGTTCTACACTGATACATCTTTCTATAAGAGGGATTGCTGTATCAAATAGATTGTCATTTTCATACAACTGTCCCAGCTTATAATTCGCAACAAAGTTCAATGAGTCTATTGCAAGTACTTTTTTGAGGTATGATTCCGCCTCAGTGAAATCTTCCATTGCAAATTCCTCCAGACTTCCCATAAATCCGTCCATATTTCTAACGGAGTTGTGAAATTCCTTGAAGTCATCTTCCTTCATTTTTGCCAGCCTGTTCCAGGCTTCTACTTGCTTATTATCGATCTCGATGATTTTCTTATACTGATCGATAGCACTGAACCTTGCAAAGTCTTCTAATAAAGAGGCATAAGCATAACGGTAATCTAAATTTGTAGAGTCTTTCCAGACAGCTTGTTTAAAATGCTCAAGTGCTTTGTTCCGCCATAAGGGAGTGGCTTTTTGAACATATAATTTTCCAAGCTCGTAATGTGATGCGGCATCGGAAAATTCTCGGACGGAGATTAAAAAATATTCTTCTGCCTGCGGATAATTTTTTTCTTCGAGAGCTTTTAATCCTCTTTTATAATAATCATTCTGCTTTAGATCATTAATATTCCACCCGGTAAAACTACTCGCGTGATAATTTCTATGAAATGTTAGTGATAAAATCAAACAACAAAATAGAGTGAAAATATATTTTCGTTTTATATCCATCATACGAGCATATCCGCACAATTGGTCATTTTATTTTCAAATCAATTGTCGAAATAATATTTCGGCAACATATCGGCTACACCCAATCTCCCCCAATCTCCGCTTATATTGAAAGGAACTGTAGATTCAGGGTATGCAAACTCATCGAAAATTACCTCATCCTGCAGCAGCTTAATCCATGAAACAGTTTCTTTGGGGACATACTTAACTTGAAGGTATTTATCAAACTTAAGTATGTATTTATTATTAACTGAATCAACCGTGAGAATTGAATCGGCTTTAATTATTTCATTAGGCTTCTTATTTTCTTCGGGTTTGTCAGTTAGCCACATGTAATATCCTTTCTCTTCATATGTTCCGTCAATCAGAGATTTAAGAAAATGATGCTGTGATCCGTTATAGGCGCGTATTCTGTTATCTCTCCAATCTTCAAGTTCTTCTCTATTCCTGTTTATCAATTCTACAAATTTCGGTTGTATCACGTACCTTAGATTATTATTTGAAAAATCATAACTGAATTCCATGAGTATACAATCAGCTCTGAAACCCAAACCTCTATTAACAACCGAAACCGGATCCTGACTGTTGGCAGAAAATCTTCTATTTCTTAATTGAAAATTTATTTCCAACTCATTGCTTATAATGCACCCCCACGCATACTCCGACTGCCCGAGAAAGAGAACTCTAAAATATTTCAGGTATTCAAACCATTCTCTCGGTCTACTCCCATATACTTGAACTTCGGTAATTTCGTATACGGTAGTTGCAAGATCAAAACTTACTTGTAATTTATCCCCTTTGTTAAGTTTTATGTTTCTTGTTCCGGCTTCGTATCCTATAATCGATGCCACAACAACATGACTTCCCGGAATAATATTTTTTATCGTGAAATACCCATTCTGATCGGTGGAAGATCCCCACATCGTTCCGGAAATAAAAACATTCACACCCACTAAAGGTTTTTGATTGTTTTTATCAATTACATACCCTGAAACTTCTGCTCTATTATCCTGTCCCCACAGGCTTTCTGCAAGTACACCAAATAACAGAACCAGAAACATAACCGATTCGATTTTTCTCATATAACTTGATTGAGATATTTTTCTTTAGATTTTTTCTAAAAACTATTCTAATCCAGTTCGTATGGATTAAAAATAAATGAAAATGTGAAAAAGAAAAACAGAATTTTCCTAGTCCCAATCATTAAGTTAATAAAAATAAATTAATACACAGTGTAAAGAATATTCCCTTGATGGGAATAGATAAAACTTAAAATTGTCCATGTTTTCACCAAGATACAAACATTTTGATTTTATTCTTCCGACTTGAAATTAAAAGCAACAATTTCTTCTATTAGTACGTCTAATTTCGTAGTTCTTCCTATCATAAGGGATAAATGAAAAAAATATTAATTCTATTGATATTGCTTTCCATCTCTTCACTTAGCGCCCAAAATGAAGAGAAAGTTTTGGTTCTTAAAAAAGTTAACAATGAAATTCAGGTTGACGGTATCATCGATCCGGAATGGAGTCAAGCCGATTCAGCTATTAATTTCTTTCAATTATCACCTTACTACAGCAATCCACCGTCAAGAAAAACAGTGGCAAAAATTCTTACAACCGAGGACGCACTTTATTGTATCATAATATGTTACGATGAATTAGAAAACATACAGCAAAATACCGGAATGTTGGATGACGGCGGAGGCGATATTGTTTCACTAATGCTAGATACATTTGGAGATAAACGAACCGGATATAAATTCGCGGTTTCCGCTGCAGGAGTTCAAGCAGACTGCAGGCTCCTCGACGATGCCCGTAACAGAGATTACAGTTGGGACGGTATCTGGTTCTCAGATTCAAGAATTTATAACTGGGGCTTCGTTGTGGAAATGGAAATTCCCTATAAATCAATTCAGTATGAAGAAAGCTTAACAGAATGGGGATTAGATTTCGACAGGTGGCGCCCGATTAACTCCGAAGATCTCTATTGGTGTGAATACGACGAAAGCGCCGGACAGAGAATTGCTCAATTCGGAAAACTCGTTTTTCAAGATTTTAATCCAACCGTAAAAGGACTGAGCCTGGAATTTTACCCGGTCGGATTGATGAAAGCAACTTATTTGAATAATGGAAAATATAAAATTGATCCCGCTGCCGGACTTGATATATTTTACAATCCATCACCGAAATTAACTTTCCAATTTACGGCCAATCCAGACTTTGCTCAAATAGAAGCGGACCCATATGATTTTAATATCTCAAGATTCGAATCATACTTTGATGAAAGACGTCCCTTCTTTACTCAAGGAAAAGAAGTATTTATGGCTTCGGGTAAACAGAGAAATACAGGATTCTATAGTCCCTTGGAATTATTCTACTCGAGAAGGATCGGTAAAAAACTTCCCGATGGAACCGAAGTTCCCCTTTCATTTGGTGCAAAAGCTTTCGGAAGATTGGGCGATTGGGAATACGGCGGTTTTATAGCCCGCACTGAAGAAACCGAATGGTGGAGCGATGATGATTCTGCAAATGTTATTGAACCACAGGCTTATTTCGGTTCTGCCAGAGTAAGTACTCAAATCATGGAAAACTCTATGGTGGGTCTCTTATTTGTGGGAAAGCATACCGCCGGAAATAATTACGGTGTCCTTGATATCGATGGAGCATTCCGAGGTAAAGAATATCAGTTGGCTTACCAGTTTGCACGTTCGTTCAAAAATTCCGAAGGAGATTTCGCTTTTTCGGCAGGGCTCACAAATTTTAAAAGCGAATGGGCTTCGGCTGTTAGAGCAAGATATATAGGAGAAAAATTCGATATCGACCAGATCGGATTTGTGCCGTGGAAAGGTACTGCAGAATTTGTTGCATTCACAGGACCTCGGTGGTACTATGATGAAGGGTATATAAGATCTATTTTACTTTATACAGGGCCAATTTTGGATTGGGAAAAGGTAGATAATTATACAGATTATGGATGGCTGCTCGGTTTCAATATGCAGCTTCGCGATAATTGGGGTTACGAAATAAATTTAGTCGCGGCAAAATCCAAAGATGAAGATGTTTATTATAATTCTTATGAACTTAGCTTCAGCTCCTGGTTTAATACATCCCCTAAATGGGATGGTAATTTGTGGGGCGGCTGGGCCGGACCGGCCTGGGCGAAGCACGCGCAAGCG
>CAZKNM010000004.1:0-53838 GCA_964554135.1 uncultured Melioribacteraceae bacterium | reverse complement strand
CCATAGAGGAATTCCATGAGGAATTAATCCTTTAAAATATCCGAACAAACCGTTTTTCATTATTCCGCCTATTTGAATTACAAAGAATGATAAAACAGCTAATGTGGCTGTAACAGAAATATTACTAGTAGCCGTTGATCCGTAGGGTATTAATCCTAAAAAATTACACGTAAGAATGAATAAAAATAAGGTCAACAAGTATGGTAAAAATTTTTCGTAACCAGTTCCAATAGTAGGTTTTGCGATTTCATCTCTAACAAATACAATCAGAACTTCCATTAAATTTGTAACTCCTTTGGGTACTCTTGATTTTCTATAAGATCTTGCTGCGTAAGTGAGTATTACAACAAGAAACAATACCGCAATCCACATGAAAACAATGTGTTTTGTTATTGATATATCTATCCCAAATAAATGAATCTCCGGAAGATGAATTATCCCAAACGGAGTTAAGTCGAGTTCGCGAGAATCCAATACATGATGCATTATCCAACTAGTATCAGTGGATTTTTGCACTGCGACTTGTAATGTATCTACAGTCGTTATTTGCGAACCAATAACCATAAAAGACAAATCTTATTTTTCCTCTGTTTTAGCTCTATTTTGCAGATAATTTATTTCTATTATTAATAAGTAGAAATAAAAAATAAAGAATGTTAATATAAACCCATATTTATCAATATTCAAGAATTCGAGGGAAATAAAAATTACAGCAAGTAGAATTATTAATCTTATACTCATACCACCAATCACACTTATTAAAAATGTTTTATTGGATTTTCTAAAGGAAAATTCACATAAAAGAAATGCAATAGATGAATTAACTAAATTAATTATTACAGCATAATGAACTGCATATAGGAATGGTTTAGATATTATATCAAATTTATATACAATACAAATAAATAAGTATGAAACTATTAAAAATCCAATTACATATTTACAGATCTTTCCTATTCTTCTTTTTATCATTCAAAACGATCACTGTTTTTATAAAATTATAAATGCCAACAATTCCACCAAGAAACGAAAATATTATTGTCAATAAAGGAAATAAACTAAAACGCTCATCCAACCAATACCCTACAAAAAATAGGATAATAACCGTAGCTGCAAGCTGAGTTCCTAATCCTAAATATGGTCCAATCTCTCTATACGTTCTACTAAATTTCTCAGTGGATTTCTCTTTTTGCATAATTACTTATTCGTCTGAAGTATGGGGCGAGGAATCCATAACACTTTTGCCATCAAATTTTGCCCCCTCTTCAATTATAAGTATTTTTGTTGAAATATCACCCTTCAAAACAGCCTTTGATTCAAGAATGAGTTTTTCAGATGCGGTAACAATTCCCTCCAATTTACCACTTATAGCAATATTCTGTGCTTTTACTTTTCCGCTAAGTTCTGAGCCTTCACCTAATGTAAGATTACCATTTACAATAATATCCCCAACAAGTTTACCATCAATACGTACATTTCCTTCACTATATAATTTACCTTCGATCTTTACTCCACTACTTAGAATACTTACATCTTCAGCAGACGAGGAATTTCTTTTTTGCGACATATTAGATTAACTCCCATATCAATTAATTAAATATTTTGTTGGATCAATCACTTTACCCTGTTTCCATATTTCAAAATGGAGATGTGAACCGGTTGTATTATATCCCGTATTGCCACTTAAAGCAATTAGTTCTCCTTGTACTAAATAATCTCTCTCCTTTTTTAATAAGATTGAACAATGTTTATAAACCGAAATTAAATTGTTGTCATGCTGTATCATTAACATATAACCATCTTCAGTTGTGTACTCAGCAAAAAGAACCAAGCCGCCGGCGGTAGCAAAAATAGGAGTACCATTTTTTACTGCAAAATCAATTCCCATATGTCCTTTTTCAGGATTAAATTGATTTACAATAAATCCTTTTACCGGTTTAATAAAATAATTTGCGCTATCATCAGGTTGCTTTTCATCTCCATTTAACAATTTTTTAATTGCTTGCAAAAGATTACCACCTGCGGGCATTTTAGTTAATTCATCAATTCGCAACGAATCATATATAGCAGCAGTAGAATCGAGTGTATCTGTACCTGCTAACATCATAGCAAATTTAAGTTTTTTATTTGTTGAAGCTAATGTCTCCAAATTAGATGTCAGAAACACAACCTTTGTTTCCAGTTCTTTTATTTTAGCGGCTTGTTTTTTCAATTCCTCATTTTCAAAAATAAAAATTAGTTCTTTTGCCGGTGTTAATGCTAAAAGTGTAATAACTAATAAAGTAGTAAAAAATGAATATCCTAATATCACATAAACAAGTTGCAAAACACTAAATTTATATCGTTTTGTTTGAATTGCAGGAAAGTTTGGTGTAACATATAAAAATGATTTTTTTAGATTTTGCCAATTAAAAAATTTCACAACTTTATATCCTTATTGTAAAGTAATTGTTAATCTTTATTAGCTTCTACCAAAACAAAATTAAATAATAGATCATATAAAAACAATAATTCGGTCTAGAATAAAAAATGATATAAATCCATACAAATTAAAAATTGCAGGCAAATCACCTAAGCATGTTTTCCAATTTCCCAATCACAAATTCTGGCTTTAACTTGTAAGCACAATCGAATGTCTTAATCGGGCATTTTTTGAAACCGTGTATACCGCAGGGTTTGCATTCCAAGTTATCATAACTGATCCACATGCTTTTTTCATTGTACGGATAAAATCCAAAGGATGGAACGGTTGAGCAATAAATTGTGAACGTGGGAATATCGGCACACATCCCCAAATGTGTTGGAGCACTATCATTTGAAATAAGAACTTTGCAATATTTTAGTAATTCAATCGACTCTATTATACTTAAATCCCCAGCGACTGTATATACCGAATTAGAAAAATTATTTTTCACTTCCAAACATAAATCTCTATCCCTTAAGCCGCCGATCAAAATTATTGTATATGATTTATTAATCAAATAATTAACGACTTCAAGAAAATATTCCTTTACATACCTTTTGGTAGCCCAAACGGAACCCGGTGCAACAGCTATTAACTTCTTATTCGGAATATTTGAAATTAATGATTCAACCTTCTCTTTCAAATTCGGTTGCGATTGAACTGTTGGTAATATTTTCCAACTCACTTTATCAACATTAACACCGATCAATTCCAAATTTCTTTGGACTTCATGATAATTGACTCTGTATTTAATTTTGTGTTTAAATACAAAACTGAAAGATGCTTTATCAAAACAATATGTTTCTTTTACACCGGATAACAAAACCAGCAATGCTGTTCTAAAAGATCTATGAGGTGCATAAATACGTTCGTAACCGTTCTTTTTAATCTTGTATGCTAAACGGAAAACATTCATTAAAGATTTGTGTTTCCCTCGTTTATCATACACAATGATGTTATTAACAAAAGGGGATGATTGGAAAATTTCTTCACTGCTCGGGATACAAACTACATCAATTAAAGAATCGGGTAACAATTCATTTAATTTCTGAATCATCGGTAAAGTAAGAATTGCATCTCCAAGGAAAGCGGTTTGAATCACTAATACTCTTCTGTTTTCCATCAGTATTTCCAAATATTATGCATCCAAAACCACTGTTCGGGGTGTTTGGTTACATACTTTTCAAGGATGTGCATATATTTTTGGTTAAATTCGATAATTTGCTCTTCTTTGTTTCCTTTCAGCTCCTCAAGCTTTAATTCTTCTAAATAAACATTATATAACCCGCTAGGCTGCCTGATAATCATAGCAACAACAACAGGTGTTTTTGTCTTTAAAGCTATCGCAGCTATCCCGCTGTTAATAGCCGTATCTCTTCCAAAAAATTTTACCCTCGGGCTTTCGTTCGGACCCCGCTGATCACCCAATACTCCTACTATCCCGCCGTTTTTTAATATAATAAAAATATCTCTAGCCGATAAACCCAACAAGATTTCTTTATTTCCAAACATTTCCCTATTTGATTTTAACCAATTGGTCATATATGGATTCCTTTGAGGTTTAGCCAATACATGAAAAGGAATTCCTAGTTGCGAACTTGCCGACGCCGCTCCAAGCTCCCAATTACCTATATGTGCTGTTAATAAGACCAGTCTTTTATTTATATTAAACTTTTCTTTTATCAATTCCAAGTTAATGCAATTTACGTAAGAGTGTAAAGTCTCACGCGAGATATATGACATACACATCATTTCAAAAAATACCGTTGTAAAGTTGTAATAATTTCGAAATGTTATCTTTTTGATCTGTCTATTTGAATAAAATGGAAAAGCCGTCCTGAGATTTTTCAAGACGACTTTTTTTCTGATTGGAATTATATAATAGAAAATTACTGCAACTGTAAAAGCAAAATATTTTAGATGAGTAATGCCAATAAGCTTAGCAATCCACACAAACCCCCTGAAGACATAAAATTCAAGTTTATCTCTGTTTAGCATTCAATCGACAATTATCTTAACATTGTTAGACGATCCTGCCAGTTTTCGTTCTTTACCTCACCACGTTTTGAAGAATGAATCAGTTCATAATTTGAAAATCCAGTTACATCTCCAAATATAAATTGAACTCCGGCTTCTATAGAATTGTAATACCAAATTTCATATGGTTTTAGATTCATCTCACTGTAGTGATAATCTTTATTATCAGGAACACCATACAATATATATACTCTTCCCCTATCCGTTAAATATCCCTCTTTATACTTGTGTCTAAAATTTTCATTAGCATAATTGATTCTTTCCATATATAACTCTTTGAATTCATTTCTTGCAGTTGTGGGATTAATATCTTTTGCTTTCCAAAAAGTGTATAGATATTTCCTTTTAGCTTCCAGAGATGTTAATTTCTTATATTCGGAACTTTGATCTCCACTTAGTACATAATGCGATTTGCTGAATAAATCATCACATTCCTCTTCATTCAATACTGAGTATTCGCTTTCAAGAAATCCAACATCCGTAAGATTTTCAGCAAATGTATCTACCACACCGGGATTATACAAATAAAACCTTTTGCTGGAATATGAAGAATTACTCGTTGATTCATCTGTAACACTAAGTATTAAATTATAAGTATCGCTGGGGTATTTCGATAAATTGATTAATCCAACATCAACAATCGAATTTTGATTAGCCGCTAAAGGCAGGGAAGTTTCATACACCGTATAACCACGACTATTATATAAGACCTTTTGAAGCTTATATGATTTTGAAGTACTATTCTTCAATAGATTATAAAGTTCGGTATAATAAAAAAGTACAGGAAAAGTTTCGCTGTATAACATCGCCGGATTAGGGATAATTTCCAAAGTGTTTTTATAAAATAACGAATTCGGATTAGCACCATCCCTAACTATATTTGTGGAAAGCTGAATATCACTCACAGCAATTTTATCCGTAGCAAAAGGCTGCACTATTACTGTTTCATCAATTTTTTTCATTGATGCTTCGTTATTTACATCTTTCCCTTCCGCTACCAGATTATAATTCCCTTTAGGTATAACAAAGGCTATCTTACCAACTAAGTTTTGATCCAGACTTGCCATGGACGTATCGGGTAAAATATTCTGTACTTTCCAATCTCTGTTTATATAATCTTCTTCTGTATCAATATTTTTCATCTCTAAGTGCAAAATTGCTTCAACTAAAAATCCTTGATCGGTTTTCGTTGGAATAAGGCTTCTTTGATCAAAAGAATAATAAAACTCCATAAAAACAGATGTAGAATCATATGTAAACTTTGCATAATCAAACTCAAAGTTTAGATTATCCTGCGCATATGTAAACTTACAACCAATAATCATCATCAACAGAATAAGGGATGAAATGAATTTCGACATGGTATTGCCTCTTATTTTATGAAAAAGATGTATCTCCCCTTAATAAAAAAGTTCTTTGAAATATTGCAGACAATAAATAGTTATATAATAAATAAAAATCAATGTAAAATATTTACTCTATCACTCCCTAAGAGAAAAAATTACCACACAAAATTCCCATTTAAAATAAAAAACCCGAGCTTTCAATATGAAAGCTCGGGTTAGAGAATTCAGTTTAAAAACTCCGACAATAATCTTATAACCCAATACCAACGGTTATTACATGATTATCATCAAAGTATTCAACTTGTCTGTATGCATAGTCGATCTTCAGATTAACACCACCGAGGTCGTAGTTAATACCAACTCCGGCCGATAATCCGTAGATGTTGTCCTCAGTCTCTAAATCAGGTGTGAGTTGATAACCGCCTCTAAAGAAAAGGAAGTTATCGAAATTATATTCAGCACCGAATTTATATTCATCACCCCAGAAGTTGTTGTTCTGGAAAACACCCGATACTTGAAGAGAATTGGATTCGTTGAAATCGTACTGATATCCCAAACCAATTTCAAGTGTCGAAGGTAATTCAAAAGCTGCAGCTTCGATTTTGTAGAACTGTGCAGGACGTTCTAATGCCTCTGCTGTAGCTGAAATATATAATCCAGAACCATCGTACTTCATTTGAGGTCCGAGGTTTTTCATACAGATAGCAAGGCTCAATCCTTGAATATTGGCTAAGTGTCTATATGCAACACCAATATCGAAAGAAACACCACTAGCTTTAACCAAAGCAAGTTCTTCGGTTATCAAATTACCGGTTATACCAACCGATATTCGGTCACTAAGCATTCTGGAGTAGGTTAGACCGATAACCATAAAGTTTGGTGTAAATGTTTGGCCTGTACCATCCGGATTTGATATGGTTGTAACAATTATCGGATCGATACTCAATGCTTTAATGCTGAAAGCAATTGTACCTAATCCTTCCAGACTAGTAGATACTGCACCGTATTCAACACCAATGTCTGCAATATAATTCATATGAGAGAATAGAACATTGGTGGTATAGTCTGATATTGCGAGATTAGCCGGGTTCCAATAGAGTGCCTGTATACCGGTAGAATTGGTCAGCGTAGCGCCTCCCATTGCGATACCACGAGCACCTACGGGAATCAACAATTGCATTGCCCCAGCGGTACCGTTTCTATTTCCACCGCTGGCAAAAATACTACCCGCAGATATCAGGGAAATGAGTACGAAAAACAATGTTAATTTTATTTTTTTCATTTTCAATCTCCTTGATGTTTGATAACTAGAATCTATCCAGAATCTGTTGTTCCTGGATAATGGCTACTTTAAGTACCTTAGTAGTTCCTAAATCTGGCATATCTATATATGCTAAATAAAGACCACTAGCTACGGGTAGTCCAGCTCCGTTCATTAAATCCCAACGTTGGAATTGACCTACATCAGATTTTTCAATTGTTCTTACCAATTGACCGGCTAAGTTGAATATTCTGATTGTTGCAGTAGTCGGTAAGTGGGAGAATGTAACGAACCTTTGATACTTATTTATTTCCTGAGAGTTTACACCATAATATGGATTCGGGAATACATTCAATTCATCCTGTATGTCTTGCTTAGCTAATTCAGCATTATATGATTGAGCTGCAGGAGCGGTAAATGTCCAGGTATCAATACCTAACTGAATTGGATTAGCATAAACAATGCTGACAACGTCGCCCAAATGAGCATCCGTTCCGTAGAAAACTAAAACCCAGGTAGCAAAGTCACTTAAAGGATTTGCATTACCGGGAATTACTGTAGCTTCATCATATGGTGAATTAACTATAACAGCATACATTCTATTTGCTATATTCCACGCATACATTGGATCTGACGTTGCAAGTTGTTCACGATCTCGGAACATAAAATTAACTTGATATTCATTATCCGGATCATCAACATTCCATACTTCAAACGGAATTCTTACTAAGAAGTCATTGTCAACACCAGGAGTAGGATTATCCGGATGAGCTGCTACAGCTGCAGCACTCGATCCTGCGAATAATGTTGCCATCTGACCGCCGCTTTCGATGTAATGATATGTTCTGCCATCTGCTAAAGTACGCTGTGCCCAAACACCGGTAAATCTGAGTTCGTAATCCTGTTGAAGTTCTTCAATAACAGTTGTACCAAAACCAAAATTATCGTAAGCCCAGCTGGAAATAGTACCGCTGAAATAGGTGTAATTTATTATTCTAAGTCTAGTACTTGTTGCACCTGCACTGGTTGAAAGTGTAGTCAATCCGGTAGGTGATTCAAGTGAAATGCTGTAATAATTAATCGGTGTTTCATAGCTTCCGGCGGTAAGCGCACCTTGTAATCCGTCGAATGTCGGTCCATCCAAATCGTAGTGTGTCTCGCCCGTATAAAAATCGATACCTCCAATTACGGTTTGATCCTCAACAACGACTTCATCAGCAGTAACGTCTTTTATATTCCAGTGATTTTGGGTTCTGAAAGAATAACCAATTTCACTGACAGTTAATGTGCCTTCTCCATCAACAAGTCCGCCGCCCAATGCTGCGTAACCTGCGTATGCAGGATCACTTTCAGCCCAGCCGTCGTCATATATCTTAAACCATAGCGTTAATGGAAGAGTAGGCATAGTGATGTTTATAACTATAGTTTCACCGCCGCCTTGGAAACCGCCGTAAGCAGATCTACTGCTGTCACCAACAAAAATAGTATTGTTAGCATAATCTATTTCAGTAAGTAGGCCACCACGTGAAGAATGTTCTTCAACACTATTGATACCAACAGTCGGTGGTAATTTTATAAGAACACCATCTGCGTAGTTATAATCGGGTGAATCTTCAATACCCTCAACGGTAAGTGTTAAATTGGCTGTTCCTACAGTAGTGGATGTTACAAGAGCACCGGTTAGATAGGCTGCTGACTGATCAGTTACACCTCTCTTACCAACTCTATCGGGATAATTTGTATGCTTCCAATGACCGTCAACATCCAAATAATAATGCTGTAGATCAAAGAATACTTCATACTCATGCCCTGAAGTTCTTGTAGGATCAACAACCCACCATTCAAACGCACCGTTTGCCGTACCGCTTGCTTGATCAGCTTCGGCGCCAGCACTGGTTTCCGTATAAATTCTGTTACCAGGTAGCTGTCCTTGAGGAACAACGGTAATATGGGCCAATGTATTCTCCAAGTTGTTCGGTACAGCATTAGGATCCGCATTAAATGCATAAGATGTAACTGCGAAATAATACCTGGTACCGTTTACTAAAGGAGTACTGCCGCTCAAAGCATCGGTTGTAATACTTATATATCTCTGAATACCAGAGTCTGAACCGAATTGAAGAACTTTTCGAGTAACAACACCCGATGTAATGTCGAATGCTAATCCTTCAATTTTAGCAATACCGTCAAATTTATCATAAGTAGCTATTCTTCTCGCTTCGGCCATAGTTGCATAATCCGTTGGTAATTGATAGACATTATAACCCTGGAAAGTAAATCCGAACTGATCATGACTTTCGGTTGCTTCAACTGCATCTCTATCCAAAGACCAATCGAGAACAATTTCTCTATCAAGTTCAGTTACGCTTACCTGCGGAATCGCAGGAGCAATAGGAACGTTGAAGAAGTTATCATAAGTTAATTGAGCTTCGAGGTCATAGAATTTTAGAAGACCAAGCGCACCAAGTCTATCAATTCCCGGCTGTGCACCGGCAGCCATCTCGGCAATAACAACTTCCTGAGTATCACCGTAAGCCATTGTAAATGGACCTGCGACTTGTCCTAATCTTCTATCTCCAGGTGGATGCTGCATACCGTCAATCCAGCCGGTTCTTGCAATAGGATCACCAGACAGACAGAATTTTGATGTTCCACCGCCTGCTTCATCCGGAACCGGGAATGGCTGACCAGTTGTCGAATAGATTGTAGAATCCTAATGTACCTCTGGCATACTCGCCCTGTGTTGGATCGGTATAAACAGGGTCACTGTTTATAAAGAAATAATATGCCGACATTGGCAGGTTTATCTTTCCGTAAACTCTTTGTCCTTTGAAAATGGCTTCATCACTTGGGAGACCATCAATAATAGGACCCTGGAAGAAGTCGAATCCACCTGCGGGTGGAGTATATCCATATTGTGCATCAAAAGCATTTGCATTATAAATAAATCCTAAACTTAAGGTAGTATCGCAACCTGTAAAGTCGTCGGATGCATCACCTAAGTCAGGGTCACTCCACATTGAAACATACATATCGGTAATATCCAATCCATCGATATTTTTGTTAATCATCGTATACTTTCTGAACATTGTGCTGCCTAGAGCACCGGCTGTATTGTATCCCCAGAAAGTATATTGAACTTCAAGACCCATTGGAAGAGAACCATATAAATAATCGGTTTGTGCTGGGTCAAAGTCATTACATACGTGCCAGATAGTTTGATCGGCACCGGGAACACCAGGTATATCGACCGTAGCATCATACGCGCCGTCACCATCAACGTCTTCGTATGGAGCGCCGTAAAGTGCCGGCCATTGATTCCAGTCTAATTCATATTGTGCTCTAATAGCTTCGATAGATACACCATCGCCATCAGCTAATTCTGATGAAACATCGCCGGTTGCATAATCGGGTCTTACTCTATATATACGAACATCGGCTGCATCGGGACTGGCAGGTACACCGTTTTCAACCCAACCCGGTGTCATACCTGTTCTATATGCAGTACCACCAACTCTAATTTCACCATCTACTACCCCGCCCCAGATAAATCCGGATTGAAAGAATACAGCTCTGTTACTGCCTTTGGGATAAACAAAACCGGAGTTACCGGCGTTATTTATATCCCCTCTTGCATCGTAATATAACCAGGTAGAAATCAGGTTAATATTAAAGTGAGTATTAGCGGGAGTGCCGAAAGTCCTATTCAGAAGTTCGGCTTTATTTCCCCCTACACCTTCTGCACGAAGGTTTAGAATGGAAAATACCGCTATCAATAGGAAGATGCTTAAATACTTAATTATTTTTATGTTCATGTTTTACTCCTATTATATGGATTTAATATTCATTCAAATTAGATATTAGTATTCTAATCTAATGCCAAATCTAATTTGACGAGGCGGACCGTACAAGAAACCTGATTCAGCAGGAACGAATGCGCTACCGCCTCCACCGTATCCTCTCTGATAATCAATCTGAATAGCGTTATATAAATCGAGATAGCTTTCGCCGTAATTCGCAACTAGATTTTCTTGGATTGCCGGTTGAGTGATATATCCATCATCTTCAGTTGAACCTGTTCTGCCGAATACGTTGAACTGATTAAGAGCATCAAATATGTTAATCACGTAAACATAAACATTGGCAGAGAGTCTATCCCAAATATGGAAGGTCTTATCGACTCTTAGATCAACATTGAAAACAGATGGTGTGCTCGAGGCGTTCAATGGTTCAATTGCTTGTCTGAATCTTGAGTCGGTTTCATAGTTTAATGCGCCACTTTGTCCTCGTGTAAATGGATGACCGCTGTTAAATGTTGCGAGAACCGAGATACCGAAATCATGCAATATTTCCGGACCATCGTTAGGACCGAATCTGTAATCAATATTAATATTCCCGGAAAAAGCATTCTCATATGAAAGCGGTGTCACATATGCAGGAGTAAATATAGTTACGTTATCAAGTGGTGCTGCTACAATACCATTATTGGAGCTCGGGAATGAACCTGTTCCCCTAGCATCTTGGAATGATAATGTTGCATTCATTGACATTCTTTCATAACGACGCATATTCAATGTTAATTCGATACCTTTTGTAGTTGCAAAGTCACCGTTAGACATTGAATAATAACCGGCAAATGGAGATGTTCTTTCAACCTGTTGTAATACAAATATAACTTGATCCTTTACGTCTCTATAATAACCGGTAATGTCGAACGACATAAAGTCTGTTAACTGTTGAGTGAAACCAACCTCATATTGTGTTGTACGAGTAGGTCTAACATCTCTACCTGTAGGCTGAGAAATATGGAAACCGCCTCTTAATTCGAAACCGGTTCTATAAGGACCTTGGTATTGATCGCCTAATCTTGGCTGCTGAATGAACTTACCGAACTGAGCATGGAATACTGTTCTGTCGGTAACAGGGAATGAGAAACCAAGTCTCGGACTTACAGAGCTGAAGCTTTCGGTTTTTACCCAACCGTCTTCGACAATTGCGCCACTATTATAGTTGATACTGAATTCAGGTTGTGAAGGATCAACCATAGTATAGTTATCGATATCAATATAATCGTATCTTAAACCGACGTTCAAGATTATATCTTCAAATTCAATTCTGTCTTGTATATAAGCTGCGGCAAATACGGGTTTCTTCGCTCCCCAGAGACCTTCTACATCAGATTCTTGAGCAAACACATCGTATCCGAGGTTGTCAACACCTGAGGTTACCATGATTTGGGTGAGATCATCACCTCTTGCAACTTTATCTGCAAATCCCATTTGTACAGTGTTGCCAGGTATATTCCATTGCCTTATAGTATATTGCTGATACTCACCACCAATCTTGAAGGAATGAACTTTGCCGATCAAGAATGACAAAGCACCGTTAACACTCCAAGATGTTCTATCCTGCAACAAATAAGCAGAGGGAACTTCACCAGGAGCAGTGAAATCGAATCCCTGGATATTTAACCTAGTTGGTCTTTGATAGCGTCCAACAACACCGTTTAAAATATCGTTGGCTGACCTTGTCCAGGTCCAACCAAAATCGGCATTGGCAAGACTATCGCCGTAAGCCCAGTAATTATCTTTTAAGTAAGGATCTTGATCTGTTCTTGTTTGTAAGAAATAACCACCGGAAATTTCATAAAACATAGTTGGGCTGAGAACATGCGTTAATCTAGCAGAGAAAGCACCATTGGCCAATAATTGTTCTCCAACGCGTGGATTAAGAAAATTTAACTGACCTGCTCTTTGCCCGATATCATTTTTAGTATCTGTATAAGTTCCGGATAACCTAATTAGAATAGGTGTGAAATCTAAGTTCATTGTACCTGAATAAGTATAGACATTCATTGAATTTGCATACGTTGGACCAGCGGGAATATAGAAGTTCTCAAGAACATCTCCCGTTTCTCCAACAACCCGACCTAAATTAATACCAGGCCATGGTTGAGGATTATCATCTCTTTGGTACACATTATTAAAATTAAAGAAAAATTTATATTTCGGATCGAAAATAGGACCACTTAAAGTAGCACTAATTTCGTTGTATCCCCACCAGAATGCACCTAATCTTTTTTCACCGTCAAAAGCATCGTCTTTGCTCTTGAAAGTGACGTTATCAGTAATGTATTCAAAGCTGGCTTTGAATTGTGTACTACCGGATCTTAACTGCTGACGGACGATACCTGCATTAGCTCCGCCGAATTCAGCAGTATAACCACCGGATTGAACCTGAATTTCTTCCAATGCATCCTGAGAAATGGTAACTGCACGACCTCCAGCCATCGGGTTGGTAATAGAGACACCTTCCAAGTAATAGCCAACTTCGTCTCTTCTACCACCGCGGATATAAACATAATTGTTCTGAAGAACAACACCGGCAGTTAAACCAAGAATATTATTAACGCCTCTTATTGGAAGAGCTTGAATATCTTCGCTCGAGGTAATTCTCGTTGCGTTTGTAGCGTCTTTCTGAATAAGAGGTCTTTCTGCTATAATTGTGACCGTACCTACTTGCACTTCCTCGCTTGGTAGGTCGAAGGTAATGTAAGTAGTTAAATCAGCATTAACTCTCACATTAGTAAGTGTGATTGTCTGGTACCCGAGGTATGAAGCACGAACATCATAAACTCCAGCTTCAAGATTCAGAAGCAGGAAATCCCCGTTTGCATCGGTTGCAGCGCCGATACTAGTACCCATTACAATTACGTTTGCACCAATTAGGGGATCCCCCGTTTGAAGATCCACAACGGTCCCCTTAATCCTTCCCCTTGTACCCGCCATCAAAAGAGTCGGTATAAGAGTTAGGAAAAACAAAACGTAAAAAATTCTTCGATGCATATTTTTCTCCTCATTAGTTAATTAAAAATGGGTTGGGAAATGAAAAAATTGTAAACTTTTTTTCAACCTCACCTCCTTTTCTAGTTAAATTATTATTTTACTTTTACTATATAGAAAAAATTTTGTCTAATAATCGAGGTAAAAAATCGGTACTTATGGAACACAATTTTTTTATCATAAGTCTAATTGGTATAGAAAAAATGTTTTTATTCCCCCATAAACTTAACGGAATAAAAATATGAAATTCTGTTTTATTTTCTAACTTTATCTTACTTCAAGCACCCTTGCGTAGTAAGATATCTGGTATTTTTAAATTGAATTTAACATATGCCAAGTTATTTGTCAAGGAATAATTATGAATAAGTAATAATTATAAGGGAAAAAATATTTCCGAGATTACAAACGGAAACTCCAAACAAATTTACTCTTACCTCATAAAGTGTGCATAATAATTACAATTCATTTAATTTAAATTTAAGTTAATCTGAGTCTGGAGTATTGAGCAATATGATTCGTAATATTCTTTATAATAATGATGTTAAATTCTGATAGGGTAAAAAAGTGTGACGGTTAAATGAGGATTTGCTGCAGAAATTATTTTGATGAGTAACCCTGTTCGTTAAAAATTACTAAGCCTCCGCTGTAAGTACCTATCCACTTATTGTTAAACCGATCAATAGTAACTGAAAAAGTATTATCATCAGGTAAGCTTGAATTCGAAGAATTATATACAATCCAATTCATTCCATCATACTTAATCAAGCCCGACCCGAAATTTGCTATCCAAATATTACCATCTATATCCGTAGTGAGTGATGAGACTCCGTCATAAGGCAGGCCGGAATTTTCTTTAGTTAAGGATTTATATTTCTTCCCATCAATTATATTGATTCCTCCGAACTTTATACCAATATAGACTTTTCCATTTTCATCAACATGAAAAGCATAAACACCCTCAATGGTAGGATAGATATTTAAATCAATACTATTGTACCAATCCCGTCCATCAAACATCACTAATTCACCGCTGGTACCAATCCAAATATTATTTTTAAAATCAACCGCAAGTGCTGTGACTTTTATATTAGGTAAAGGCGAATTAGAAGTATTATATATTTCCCAGTTCTTATTATCAAAAGCAGCTAGCCCTCCGCCCCATGTGCCTATCCATTTATTTCCGGTTTTATCTATTGTGATCGCGTAAATCCAATCATGAGGCAAGCCTGAATTCGATTTGTCGTAAATAATCCACTTTGTATCATCATACTTGGCAACTCCTCCACCAAACGTTCCGATCCATTTATTATTCTCACGATCAATCTTTATCGTATAAATTGTATTATGAGGAAGACCGGAGTTAGTTGTATCGAAAACTGACCAGGATTCATCGTCGTATTTTACCAATCCACCACCCCAAGTTCCAATCCACTTAACATTGTATTGATCGATAACAATGGTATGGATAGAATTAACCGGAAGACCGGAATTATAAGTATTAAATATTGTCCACTGCTCTTTCTGGGCGCGTATATTACTTATTGTTAAAACGATCCCCAACAATATTGAGAGAATATGTTTGATCATTTTATTTCTTGGTAGTTAGTTTATCAGGAACTGAAGCCGAGAAAATTGAAAGACCCTATTAGAAATATTATTCCAAACAAAATAATTTTCGTTACATAAGCTTTTTTATTCTTTCAACGAAAGCAGTTTTAGGTACTGCACCGATAACTGTATCTTGAACTTTTCCGTTTTTAAAGAATAAAACTGTCGGGATACTTCTTACTCCATAATTAACTGCCGACAATTGATTTTCATCTACATCGAGTTTACCTACCTTCAATTTGTCTTTGTATTCATCGGCTAATTCTTCCATTATGGGAGCTATCATTCTACAAGGACCACACCAAGCTGCCCAAAAATCAACTACAACCGGTGTCTCAGATTTTAAAACTTCAGCGTCGAAATTATCATCCGTAAAGGTTATTGGTTTCATAAATGTCTTTTCTCCTCTTTTAAAAAATTCACGTCACATTCTACCCTTCTTTTTGATAATATCTCTAGCAATTATTCCTTTCTGAATCTCATTCGTTCCCTCAAAAATCTTATTGATGCGCGAATCCCTATAGAATCTCTCGATAGGTAATTCTTTAGAATAACCCATACCACCATGAATTTGAATTGCATAATCAACTACTTGATCAAGAGCTTCAGAACAGTATAATTTTACTATTGCAGATTGTTTGGAAATGTCTTTCTTCAAATCATAATCTACAGCGGTTCTATATACAATTGATTCCATATTATAAATCATCGTAGCCATCTCAGCAAGCATAAACTGCACAGCCTGGTATTTGTTGATCGGTTGATCGAACTGTTTTCTTTGACCTGCATATACAGTGGATAACTCGAGCATCTCTTTTGAAGCTCCAACACAGCATGCACCCAATCCCAATCTTCCGGCATCCAGTGTTTTCATGGCAAGTAAAAACCCTCTTCCATCTGCCCCTAGAAGATTTTCTTTAGGTATTCGAACATTATCAAAAGTAAGAGCATTAGTAACACTTCCTTTAATACCCATTTTCTTTTCCGGTGGACCGGCAGAAAAACCAGGAGTATCGGCATCAACAATAAATGCACTAATACCTTTTTCTGTTCTTGCAAATACAGACAGTGTACCGGCAATACCACCGTTTGTAATCCATAACTTTTCACCGTTTATTACCCATTCATTTCCATCGAGTACGGCCTTTGTCTTGAGATTAAATGCATCCGAGCCTGCTTGAGCTTCGGTTAAACAGAAAGCCGCAATCTTTTCCCCTTGCGCTAAGGGAACTAAATACTTTTTCTTTTGATCTTCAGTACCGCCGAGATAAATTGCATTTGCACCAATCGATTGATGCGCTCCAATCAATGTGGATGTAGATAGACACCCTCGAGCAATTTCCTCTTGAGTGATGCAGAAACCTACTTCTCCGAATCCACCCCCTCCATATTCTTCAGGGAAGGAAACACCGAGTATCCCGAGTTCTGCCAGCTTCTTTATTAGATCATCGGGAATTTTTTCTTCTTCATCGATTTTTGCTGCGATTGGTTTGATCTCATTTGTAGTAAAATCTCTCACCATATCCCGCAGCATATTTTGCTCTTCCGTGAATTTGAATTCGAACATTTATTTACCTTTTATAATTAATGATTTCTGTTAATTTCATTTTTATTTACGATCAACACAATTTACAATATATTCACCACCATCAACACCTATTACATTTCCATTAATCCAGTCGGCTTTATCATCGCATAGCATTACAATTGCTTTGGCAACATCTTCGGGTGTAGTTAACCTGTCACCAGGATTTTTCATCTTTGCCATATGGAGCATTTTCTGATAGCTTGGTATTTTCCTCAAAGCAGGAGTATCTGTAACACCCGCCATTATTGCATTAGCAGTAATTTTCATTTTACCTAATTCATACGCTAACTGACGAATATGGGATTCCAAAGCAGCTTTAGCTGCTGATACAGCACCGTAATGAGGTATTACTGAATGTGAACCCCCGCTTGTTAATGCAAATATCCTCCCCCCTTCGGCAAAAAGATCTCTTTGAATTAATCCTTGTGTCCAATAAACTAGAGAGTGAGCCATAACATCAAGCGTCATTGCCATCTGTGCTTGTGTTATCGTATCATTCGGATTACTCGCTATATAAGGTTTTAAAGTACCAAAAGCCAGGGAGTGAACAAGAACGTGCACAAAGGGATGTTCTTTTATGGCAAATCTTTCTTTAATTTCATCCAACGTGTCGTTTCTTTTAATCGGGTCTGCAGCATTGATATTAAAGAAGATTGCTTTATGACCTGTTTTTTCTATCTTCTTAATAATTTTTTGAACTTCAGGAATTGTAACCTGACGATCGAGATGAACACCGAATATATGATAACCGCTTCGGGCAAGCGCAACCGCAGTTGCACCTCCAAAACCACTGGAGGCACCTAAAACTACCGCCCATCTATTTTCCATTTTACTTCCTTTCGTGTATAGGTCTTAAAAAGAATGCACCAAACTTAAGAAATATGGGTTCTCAAATCAACCAATTATCAGGATATACCTGTCGAAATAAAAGGTGAGATTCTTCAATTTACCACAAAATGAATGCTGTCGTCACCCAGCAGTTCCAAAATTCGATTTATGAGTTCATCGGATAGTTTTACTTTATATCTTAAATAGAAATCGCGGAATGGACCATTCTGTTTTACACGAAGAAATACCGGAGTATTTCCTTCGTAATTTTCGAACAACATCTTTAAATTTTCTATGACTTTTTCACCATGTAATTGTTCATCTATATAAAGAGCGAGCTTCTTCGTCAATTTGTACTTTGCTTCATTCAAAGGAATAACCTCTTCTGCATGCAACTTGATTGCATCACCGCTGCTTTCTAACTTTCCTTTTACAAGTATTGTTGCTTCTTCTGAAATATATTTTTGATACTCCGAATAGGTTTTTGAAAACATAATACATTCGCACGATCCGGTTTGATCATCTAATTTAAAGAAAGCCATGTTATTACCGGACTTATCCATTCTTGTTCTTAATTCGGTAATAACTCCGCAAACCCTTACAACATCCATATTCTCATAAGTTGATGCATCTCCAAGGTGGAAATTTGCAAACGAATCAGATTCAATTTTGAACTTTGATAATGGATGATCGGACAAATAAAATCCCAATACCTCTCTTTCTTTTGCCAATCTTGTTTTGCTGTCCCAGCTTGGAATATTCGGAAGAGGTGGTTCTTCAATTTTTAATGTATCGTCTTCACTACCGAATAGACTTCCTTTTTGAGATAGTTTAGCGCTGTTAACCTTACTCCCGAAATTAAGCGCGCCTGTTATCGCATAAAAATTCTGTGCTCTTGAGCCTTCCGTTGAATCGAATGCACCGGCTAAAACCAATCCTTCTAATGCCCTTTTATTAACGATTCTGGTATCAACGTAGGAACAAAAATCATATATATTGTTAAAATTTCGTCCAATTTTATTATTACTTCTTGCTATTTCTTGGACTGCCCCTACTCCAACATTTTTTATAGCAGACATTCCAAATACAATTTCTCTGTTTTCAACAATAAAAGAAACGGTGGGTTTATTAACACTTGGAGGAAGAACAATTACTTTCAGCTTCCGACAGTCCTCCAGGAGTTTTGTTACTTTCTCGATATCCCCGAATTCATTAGTCAGGTTAGCTGCTAAAAACTCCTCAAGATAATGTGATTTGAGATAGGCAGTTTGATAAGCAACGATGCTGTATGCAACGGCATGACTTTTATTGAAACCATAATCTGCAAATTTTAAAATAGCATCGTATATATCTTCGGCTATCTTTTTTGTCAAATTATTTTTAATCGCACCTTCAATAAATTTTTTCCGCTCTCTATCCATTGCTACTTTATCTTTTTTACCCATAGCACGGCGAAGTGAATCGGCTTCGGCCAGACTCATACCGGCAACTTTATTCGCTATTTGAATAACTTGTTCTTGATAAACGATAATACCGTAGGTTTCTCTAAGTATCGGTTCAAGTATCGAGTGTTGATACTTTATCGATTTCCTCCCATGCTTGCAAGCGATAAAATCATCTATAAATTGCATTGGACCGGGTCGGTAAAGAGCGTTCATCGCTGCTAGATCTTTAATACTAGACGGCTTTAATTTTTTCAGGTACTCCCTCATCGGAGGAGATTCAAACTGAAATATGCCGGTAGTTTGTCCTTTACTAAATAGTTCATAGGTCTTCTTATCATCTAAAGGTATATTATCAATATCAATTTCATTTCCCCTTGTCTTTTTCACAAGCTCGATTGTATCTCGGATTATTGTCAGAGTTCTTAGACCAAGAAAATCCATCTTTAACAATCCGACACTTTCCAACTCTTTCATGTTGTATTGAGTCACGAGATCGTTGTCGGTTCCGGCAATTGCAAGAGGGACATAATCGCTTACATTTCCTTCCGTAATTACAACGCCCGCCGCATGTTTTGAGGCATTACGGTTCATACCTTCGAGAACTCGCGAGTATTTAATAAGTTCTTGTAACGTGGGATCGTCCGAATCGCGGACCCATTTTAATTCCGGTACTTCATTCAATGCCATATCTATGGTATACACCCTTCCGAACTTCGAAGGAATCCATTTTGTGATATTATTAACTGTGGGTATCGGAATTTTTAAAACGCGTGCAACGTCCCTTATTACAGCTTTAGATGATAATCTGTTGAATGTTATTATTTGGCAGACGGAATTTTCGCCATACTTTCCTTTTACATAATCTATTACTTCTCCCCTCTTGTCATCCGCAAAATCAACATCGATATCGGGCATTGATCTCCTTTCGGGATTTAAAAATCTCTCAAATAGCAAATCGTAATCAAGAGGATTCACATTTGTAATCCCTAAAACATAAGCGACTAAGCTACCAGCCACACTACCTCTTCCCGGACCAACCGATGTTCCTCTCTGCTTAGCAGAATTAATAAAATCCTGTACGATCAAAAAATATCCGGCATATCCTATGCCCTTAATTACTTCGAGCTCGTAATTGAATCGATCTAAAATTTCCGGAGTTACTTTTTTAAATTTCTTATTCAAACCTTCATGGGCAAGAATGTCGAGATATTCATTCAGATTTTGGGCTCGGGCATCTGGTGGTATTGGAAAATTGGGATAATGATGAGTATCAAAGTCCATTTCAAAATTAACCTTCTCTTCGATCTCAAGCGTATTTTCGATTGCACCTGGAAAATTTTTAAAAATTTTCTTCATCTCTTCAGCTGATTTGAAATACACTTGATCGGTATTATAGCGAAGGGATCTATAATCGGAATTGCCTGTTTTGTCCGAAAGCAACAAAAGAACATTGTGAGGAATAGAATGTTCCTGTTCGATGTAGTGGATATCATTAGTAGCGACCAGTTTTATGCCCAGCTCTTTAGAAAGTTTCGGCATCCCGGTTAATATCGGTTTTTCAATATCCATTCCGTGATCTTGTATCTCCAGGTAAAAGTCATTGCCGAAAATCTCTTTGAATAATAGTGCAGTCTGTTTTGCTTTTTCATAATCACCATTAACAAGATGAGTTGACACAACACCCGCGGGACATGCGGAGGTACAAATAAGACCTTCGCATTTTTGTTTCAAGACATCGAGATCGATTCTCGGTTTATAATAAAATCCTTCCGTAAAACCGATTGATGATAACTTTATCAGATTTCTATAGCCTGTTTCATTTTTAGCAAGCAGAATCAGATGGTTGTAATGTTTGGATCTTTGTCTGCCGTTCGAAACATTTTCCGTCCCTCTATCGAAACGTGTACCATCCATAACAATGTAAGCTTCCATCCCGATAATAGGTTTGATTCCAGCCTTGACGGCTTTCTTATAAAACTCCGTAGCACCATACATTACACCGTGATCGGTCAGTGCAATAGAATGCATTCCCATTTCAACTGTAGTTTCAACCAGTTTGTCTATAGTACAAGCCGCATCTTGTAAGCTGTAATGTGAATGATTGTGGAGGTGAACAAAATCTCCCATTAAAAATCCTTTCGGTATAAATTCAACAATTATTCTTTACCTGTATGACCAAAACCGCCTTCTCCTCTCTCACTTGAGTTTAAATTTTCCGATTTAACCAGGTTTGCTCTGTATACTTTGGAAACAATCATTTGTGCGATTCTATCTCCACGTTTGATAATGAAATCATTTCCACCGAAATTAAAAAGAATCACCTTTATCTCTCCCCTGTAATCCGAATCTATTGTTCCGGGAGAATTTAAAACACCAATGTTATTTTTCGCTGCCAAACCGCTTCGAGGTCTAACTTGTATTTCGTATCCAACCGGAATTTCAACTTTTAAATTTGTCGGGATAAGTGCTACTGTACCAGCTGCAATCGTTATCGATTTATCAATCGCTGCTCTCAAGTCAAGTCCCGAACTTCCTTCGGTAGCGTATTCCGGTAAAGGAATATCGGAGAATGACGATGAAATCTGTTTTATCTTAATATCTACCAAATCCATATGAACAAATTATTTTTTGGATTGAACAAGTTTTATCATTGAGAACAAATCTTCCTTCTTTAAAATTCTAAATAGAAACAACAAACCGATAAATGCGAACAGCATCACTATTTTAACAAGAATGTTGAGCCCACCAAAGTTAAGGAAATAGTAATAAGCCGAACCGACAAGAAGTATTACAACAAATATTTTAGCTAGCTTACCATACTCGTAATTTATCCTGTAGATTTTTTGCGAAACAATGAACAATCCTACAGACATTACTAAGTAGCTTGCCAATGTAGCAAGTGCAGCACCCATAATTCCCAAGACCGGAATTAAAAAAATATTTACAACAATATTAATTACCGCACCCAATCCGGTCACAGCAGGAAAATATTTTGTTTTTTCTTCTATGTAGAGACCTGCATTGAAATTCACATAAATGCCGTAAAAGAAATACCCGAATAAAATAACCGGGACTATAGCAATACCACCAAGATATTCTTTTCCGATAATTGTATGACCATGATAAATCTCAATCTTTGCCAGATCTTCTATGAATAATGATAAACTTACCAAAATTATACTGCCGGCTAAAACAAATAATGTAAGCACCTTAGAAAAAATTTCCTTCGCATTTTTTTCTTTTGCATTTGTCAAAAAGAAAGGCTGCCATGCATATTGAAACATCGAAACAAATAACATCATGAAAATACCAAGTTTGTAGTTAGCTTGATAAATACCAAGCGTTGTTTCGTTCGTCATAAATTTCATGATAGGGCGATCTATAACCTGAACAATCATTGCAGCGATGCTCGCAGGTAAATATGGTATTCCGAACTTTAACATCTTCTTTAAAATAGTTTTATCCAAAGTTAAATGGAATTTCTTAAGAATATCCGGTAACAATGCTACAAGAGAAAAAGCCGATGCGATAACATTGCTAATAAAGATCGCCTCAATACCTAATTTATAATAAACAATCAAAATGACGTTGAGTGAAATATTAATGAGAATATTGAAAATTTTTATGACGGCAAATTTCACAGCTTTTCTTTGTAATCTCAGATCGGCAAAGGGAATTAATGCGAGTGTATCAAAAAATAAAATGAAGATCACATAGAACAAAAGATATGAGTGATCCGAAGAAAGATTTATTGCCATACCTACAGAATTTCTGAATGTAAATATTAATACAGAAAAAACAACCGATGTTAAGGTTACAAATATAAACGGCGTCGAGAAAGTATCTTTCTTTTCGTCTTCCGATGCTACAGAAGTATATTTCAGAAAAGCTGCATCAAGACCGTAAATATAAATTATGTTCAAAAAAGCAATGTAAGAATAAATATATGCAAAGATTCCGTATTCACCCGGAGACAATACGTTGGTATAGAAAGGTACAAGGAGAAATCCGAGAAATCTTCCTACGATTGTGCTGATTCCGTAAATGGCTGTGTCTTTGGTTAATTCTTTTATTTTATCTATCATAAAAGTAAAGAGCAGAATAGATTGCTAAGTATCGATTTCGAAATTAAAAAGTGAAATTACTTTTCCGTAAAAAACGGTTTTAATGCATCTAAATATATTTTCGGAGGACGTGTAGCCTTCTTAGTGTCACTCTTAATGAACATGTGTGTTGTAAATCCGGTAGCAATCAAATCTCCCGAATCTGATTTTTTAATAATGTACTCAATATATACCTTCGGTGAATAAATTTCTTTCACAACAGCTTCAACCTCAAGAAGATCGTCGTATTGTGCCGGTTGAATATATTTAATCCCCGCTTCAATCAAAGGAAGATGATAGCCCTCGGCTTCTACATCTTTATAAGCCAAACCTGCTTTCCGAAGCAATTCAGTTCTTCCTACTTCAAAATATTCAAAGTACTTACCATTATATACGAACTGCATTTTGTCCGTATCTGCATAACGTACACGGATAATCGTCTTGTGTAAAAACATAAAATAATCTGAAAAATATTACAAGAAACAAAATTTATTTGGCAGGTGGAAAGCTATCCAATAAAAATATTTATTCCAAATAAACACCCATCTTACCAAACTTTTCAAGTCTGCCTTCAATTAATTTTACCGGTTTGATATTGATAAGTGCATCCAATTCTTCTTTTAAAATCCTTTTTAAATCATTGGCCATTTTCTGATGATCCTTATGAGCACCACCCAAAGGTTCCGGAATTATACGGTCGATAATTCCCTGCTCAAATAAATCTTGAGAAGTGAGTTTCAAAGCTTCTGCTGCTTGTTCTTTATATTCCCAGCTACGCCAAAGAATACTTGAACATGATTCGGGACTAATTACGGAATACCATGTATTTTCCAGCATTAATATTCTATCACCAACACCAATTCCAAGAGCTCCGCCGCTTGCACCTTCCCCTATTATCACAACTATAATCGGTACTTTCAATTTGCTCATCTCAAAAAGATTACGGGCAATTGCTTCTGCCTGACCTCTCTGTTCAGCTTCAATTCCCGGATAAGCGCCGGGTGTATCTAAAAGAGTAATTACAGGAAGATTAAATTTCTCAGCTGTTTTCATTAATCTCAACGCCTTTCTGTATCCTTCAGGATTAGGCATTCCAAAATTTCTATAAAGATTCGATTTAGTATCTCGTCCCTTTTGATGACCTATAATCATTACCTTAAATTCATCGAGCTTAGCAAAACCTCCAACTATTGAATGATCATCTTTTACATGCCTATCGCCATGCAATTCAATGAAATCCGTTGTCATTAGATAAATATAGTCAAGTGTGTACGGTCGTTCGGGATGGCGTGCAAGCTGAACTTTTTGCCAGCGTGTTAAGCTTTCATAAATATTTTTTTTCAATTTGCTTACCTTCTGCTCCAATTTTGTTATTTCTTCTTTTATATCGAGAGTACCTTCAAGTTCCCGCATCTCTGCAATTTTATTCTCAAGTTCAATGATAGGTTTTTCAAAATCCAATACGCTTTTTGCCATTATTTCTCCTTTGTGATAAACATTTTTGCGAAAGTTTTTCCAAGTATTTCAAGATCCAACCATATATTTTGATTCCTTGCATAAAAAATATTCAGTTTATATATCTCATCTTTATCCTTCAAATCAACCAATTCAGTATACCATAAACCTGTTAAACCTATTTTCCCCAAATATAATTCTCCTAATGTAAACTTAGCATAAGGACCGACAAAACTCTTCCTACCGATTAAAACTTCCGGAACTTGAAGTACAAACTTAACGAAATCGTTTTTATCCCGCTTCAAATTGGAGGAAAAATATATGAACGGGTAGATTAAAAGTAAAATCGGCAGCGAAAACATCAAATCAAAAATAGATTTTGTAATCTTGTAAGAAAAGGAAGAAATATTATAACGAATAGTAAGAAGAGGAATATGATCCAACATAGTAACAGATGATTTTCCCACCAAATAATCCAGCTCGCTACCGGCAACCATGAATTCAACTTTCTCTCCCTGACAGTTGGAGACAACGGAAAATAGTTGGTTATAAGAGATATCCCCGGATGAAAAAATAACTTTGTCAATCTTATCATCGATAATAATTTTTTTGATATTCTGCAAACTTCCTAATACTTCAAATTTATTTATATGTTTGCCGACGTCTTTTTGTTTTAAACTGATCAATCCCACTATGTGATGAAGATCGGTTAAATTTGATTTCAATTTCAGCGCTAAGTATGAAGCATTTTTGTTTATACCTACAACCAGCGTTCTTATCTTCCCTGTCTCACTGACAATTCCAAACCTGAAAAACAATTTTGCAATGACTCTCCAGAACACAAACATTACCAACGATAACGAATAAGTTATCAGCACAACAGCACGGCTGAATGCAAATTGTTTAAAAAAGAATGTTAGAGATGAAAGGAAAACAAATCCTGTCAGTAATGCTAAAAGAGAACGCAATACCGAAAGCGAATTCTTCTTATATGCACCCGAAAAACTCGATATTACAATCTGTATTAGAGCAGGAATGATGTATATCCACGGTTTGACAAATTGAGGGAAACCGCTCCATTGACCTGGACTGTACAACTTTTCCGCCAGAAGAACCGCAAGAGTGTAAAAAATGAAATCAAAGAAAAGAGCTGCAATGATAATTTTATATACATTTGCAAACGCAAATAATTTCCTTACGATAATCGCAGATTGTAATATTACTTCGACTATAAATGATGAAGAAAAATGTTTCTTTACGAATAAATGCATGGCATCATAAAAAACTTTTGTCTCGTCTAGATTGCTTCGCTTGGTGCTTTCACCTTTATAATGAATGATCTGTGTTGAATGCACATAATAAACTTTATAACCCGCCTCCTGAATTCTGTAACATAAATCCAGGTCTTCTCCATACATAAAAAATTGGGGATCGAAACCACCTACCTTTTTATAAACTTCTTTTTTCGTCATCATGAAAGAACCGGATATTGCATCAACTTCGTAGGTTTGGTTTTCATCAAGGTAAGTTAAATTATAACGAGCAAAAAGTTTGCTTTTAGAAAATAACGAACTAAGACCAGTAACTTTGGTAAAAGATGTCCAAGGACCCGGGAAACTTCTTCTGCATGCTAATTGAAGTGTACCATCAGGATTAAGAACCTTGCAACCCGCTATGCCGGCATCTGGAGTTCTTTGAAAGAATTCGAGCATTACCTTAAACGTATCTTCTTTTACTATCGCATCTGGATTTAAAAAGACAATATATTTTCCTTTTACTTTTTCGAGAGCGATGTTGTTGGCAGATCCGAAACCCAGATTTTTCTCATTTCTAATTATCTTGATATACGGAAATTTCTTTTTAACCGCTTCAACACTTCCGTCTTCGGATGCATTATCAACCACAATTATTTCATTGGATATTCCCTTAACCGCATACCGAATCGACTTAAGGAGATTAAGCAGAAATTCTTTTACATTATAATTAACAATGATTATAGAAAGTGTTTTCATTGATATCGATTATTTTAACATACCAAAAATACTTTTCAATCTGAGTTTCCAAACCATGAACACAGCCTCTCGGACAATTTTTTTCGACATTTTAGAGCTGCCCTGAAATCTATCCACAAAGACAATCGGGAACTCAAAAATTTTAAATCCTTTTTTCCATGTTTTGAAATTCATCTCTATTTGGAAGGAATAACCGTTAGAATGTATTTGATCGAGATCGATTGATTCCAATACTTTTCGTCTGATACACTTGAAGCCGCTGGTGCAGTCATACACTGGTAATCCTGTAATGATTCTCGTATATAAATTTGCAAAATAACTAAGCAGCAATCTGCTTATAGGCCAATTAACAACATTTACTCCCGAAATATATCTGCTGCCGATTACCAAATCATATTTCTCAATATGTCGGAGAAAGTCGGCAAGATCCTTTGGATCGTGTGAAAAATCAGCATCCATTTGAAATGCAATATCATAACCATGACCGAGCATGTATTTGAAGCCTGCAACGTAAGCCGTACCTAATCCCAACTTCATTTCGCGTCTTATTAATTTTACCTTAATGTTCCCAGCACTGAGTTTTTCAACATACTCCCAGGTTCTATCGGGTGAATTATCATCGACTATCAATATATCTAGATCGGAATACAAATTTAAAAGTTGTGGAATGAGTTTTTTGATATTATCGATTTCATTATATGTCGGTATGATTACCAGTGATTTCAATTTACACAACTCCTTCTCACTTTCATTAGCTATGAGAAAAAATTCTTAAAAGCGTTATTCATACTGCCTCATGCCGAAGAGAACAACAAAAATAGTCCTAAAAATAATATTCAAATCCATTTTTAACGACATATTCTCAATGTAAAACAAATCATAGCGAAGTTTCGTTTTAACATCTTCTATACTCTCATCATACTTATGTTTTACTTGAGCCCATCCGGTTATACCTGGTCTTACTTTCAATCTTCTTTTATACAATGGAATTTCCTTGGCTAGTTTTTCGACAAAATAAGGTCTTTCAGGTCGTGGTCCAACTAAACTCATTTCCCCCTTCAAAATATTAATAACCTGCGGAATTTCATCTATCCTCATTTTTCTAATTAATTTACCAACTCTTGTAACTCTGGAATCATCCTTAGATGACCAAACGGGTCCGGATAATTTCTCCGCGTCTTGAATCATTGATCGGAATTTATAAATCCTAAAAATTTTGCCTCTTAAACCCATTCTTTCCTGCTTGTATAAAATAGGGCCTCTGCTATTAACCTTTATTGCAATCAAAGTTAGTAATGTAACAGGAGAAGTTATAATCAATATTACTAGTGCAACAAAAATATCCATTAACCGCTTAACTTTCTTTTCCCATTCCGGCATTAATTCAGGCATAATATCGATCAATGGGAAACCGTAGATTTGCGATGTTCTTGCCTGCCCGCTTATAATCTCATAAAGATCAGGTACGATTTTCAGTGAGACATTTTTACCTTCGCATTTACTCAAAACATTCATCAATACTTCATCTTCATGTTTTTCTAATGCAATAATAACATTCGACACTTGATATTTATCGATGATTTTTTCAATATCCGCAACAGTGCTAACCGCTTTTATTCCTTTATATTTCTTACCGACATTAACCTTTTTCACTGCTACATATGCTGCCACATCCAATCCGAAGGCACGGAACTTCTCAATTTTATCATGGACATCGTTTGCTTTGGGATTAAATCCCACAATGATTGCATTACGTCTCCCGATTCCCTTCACTAGAAGTCTGCGCTGTAAACTTCTGATGAATAATCTCCCAAAACTCACGGATACAAAGAATATCCCCCAATAAATAAAAATGATAAACCGGTTTGTCGAAACTTCCCCGTGAGTATAATCATCATAAAGTATCATGAAGAAAAGAATAAAAATTCCCACAAATGAAGCTTTGAAGAGAGTGTTAATTTCTTCCATGCGGGATGAAGCAAACCAGGTTCTGTACATCCCGACGAATGTAAAAATCACGATCCAATAAATATATATTGCAGACATCGGAAAAAGGAATTCCGGCTCGGTAAGTAAATTGAACCACCCGGTTTCAACACGAAAATAAAAAAAGAGTAACCAGGCAATATTTACCATCAAAAAATCAATAAGAAGAATAAGAATTCTTTCAATTCTTTTATCCAAAGTAATTCAATCCATTTAGCTTTATGAGAACACAAAATTAATGAAAATTAATTCGTTAATATTTTTTCAGCAATATATTCACCGATAGAAAGTGACGCTGTTGCAGCCGGAGACGGAGCATTACAAACATGATGAATTCTATCATTCCCGACAATAAAAAAATCATCCAAAAGCCCTCCGGATTTATCACAAGCCTGAGCTCTGACTCCTGAACCGCCCCGTTCCAAATCTTCTTTGGTAATTTCCGGAATCAATTTCTGTAATGCATGAACAAATGCTGTTTTAAAATATGATCTATAAAATTCACCAAAACCCATCCGCCAATATTCTTTAGCTATACTTAAGAATCCGGGCCAGGTAAATGTCTCCCAAGTATCTTTAACGTTGATATCGGATTTCTTATATCCTTCCCTATGAAATGCCAGCACTGCATTCGGACCTGCTTCTACCTCATCGTTTATCGTCCGGGTAAAATGCACACCAAGGAACGGAAAATTCGGATCCGGTACAGGATAAATTAAATTTTTTACGAGATGCTTCCTTTCAGCTTTTATTTTATAATATTCTCCCCTGAAGGGAATGATTCTTAAATTCAGGTCGGGATGGGTCATCTTGGCAATTCTATCAGAGAATAATCCGGCACAACTTACAACTTTTTTTGTTTGATAACTTTTGTTTTTTGAAATAACCTCACAACTATCAGTCGCAACCTGAATACCGATAACTTCCTCGTTGAGATTAATATCTACTCCATAGTTCTGAATCACTTCACAATATTTTTTCGATACTTCCAAAAAGTCAATGATGCCAGTTTGAGGTACAAATATGCCGGCTACTCCATTCACATTAGGTTCGAAATCTTTCAATTCTTCTCTTGTTAATTTCTGTAAACCTTTTAATCCGTTTTCAATTCCTCTCTCAAATAATTTTTCTAGATATAGAATTTCCTTTTCTTTAACTGCGACAATCAACTTACCACAGATATCAAATTTTATGTCATTCTTTGCACAGAATTCCAATAGCTGGTTGTAACCGTTTATACAATTCCTTGCCTTCATGCTGCCGGGTTTATAATAAATACCCGAATGAATTACTCCGCTGTTATTACCGGTTTGATGTTTTGCAATTCCGTTCTCTTTTTCCAATAGAAGAATTTTTAGGTTTGGATTTTTCTCAAGAAATTTTAATCCTGTTGCCAAACCAATTATTCCAGCACCTATAATAATAATGTCATATTTCATAATGACTGTTAATTTATCTTGGAGTTGACTGCCATATCACACTATGTCTTCCCAAAAGAAATTTAACAAAACCAACAAATATTGCCGCGTTAGTTACCATAAAGAAATAAGGTATTGAAAAAATAGATATTTTTACACTGAGTTTCGCAAAAATTAAACCAACTAGAGCGAACAAATAAAATATCAATTGAAGAATAAACACAATGTTGAAAAATAAACCGTTGTTAATAACCGGAATGGTGCAAATAAATATAGCAACAAGCATGAATGGCAACAGCCACCGGCTAACTTTGTGCGAAAAAAATGCATACGAAATGAAAATATTTTTTTGCAATAACAATTTATTTAAAAAAATCAGAGTCTGAAAATTCGTCGCTGAAAACCTAACTTTCCTTATATACTCTTTCTTCACATCGCTTCCTACTTTTTCAAATGCGATTGCATCGTCGCGGAAGGAAAATTGATAACCTTTTCTCAGTATGGAGAGTGAGATATATAGATCGTCGGTTACTGCTTTAGTTGTCGGTATAGTTTCATACAACTCTTTACGAATGGCGAAAATTCCTCCATTCGCACCGACTAATATTCCCAACTTACCTTCGAACTTTTTAATCATCGTTTCATAAAGCCAGTACTTTCTTTCTTCGACGCTTTCATTTTTATCAACTTCCGTATCAGTTAAGATTAGTCTTCCGGAAACACCGCCAACTTTCTGATTCTGAAATCCTTGCACTAGTTTTTTAACGGCATCAGGTTCAAATTCAGTGTTTGCATCAGTAAACAGGAGTATCTCCGACGAACAATATCCATATAATTTATTCAGTACACCAGCTTTGCCTTGCCGCTTCTCAAATATGAAAACCTTTAACCAATTATATTCACTCTCAAGTTTTCTGATGATCTCATTTGTATTATCATCCGAATTATCGGAGCCGATCAAGACTTTTATTTTACTGAAATCATAATTGACCGAAGCAATATTCCGAATACGCTGTCCAATTACAGCTTCTTCATTATGGGCAGCAACTAATATTGTTATAGTTGGGATATATTCATCAGAAGAAACTTTTTCTTTTTTCTTCAGGCGACCAATAATACACATCAAAAAGGGATAAAAGAAAAATGAGTTAAAAAAAATAATTAAGATTAATATTGTAATTGCTTCGAATACCATCGGCTATTCAGTTTCTTGCTATCTTTTTGTATAACATTTCAAATTCATCGGCCACTCTCCCCCATGTATACTTCTCACGAATCAGCTCCTTCCCCTTATTTACCATCTCCGAAGAATCATATTTTTCTTCAAAGAAATTCAAAATCGTTTGTACGAACTCTTCTTTACGATCAGCTATCAAAATTTGTTTCCCAGATTCAACTTCTAATCCCTCTTTACCTATAGTAGTTGTCAAGATATTAATACCGGCTGCGAGCATCTCCAATATTTTCACTCTGATTCCGCTCCCGATTCTAAGTGGAATGACTGCAAGAGACTTATTTTTTATTTCATTCCAGATGTCTTCTACATAACCTGCTTGAGTAATATTTTTTAATAAATGAGGTGAAATCCTTAAAGATATAGGTATCCTGCTGCTGTATATATACAATCTTGTATCCGGCTGCTGTTTAACCACTTCGGGAAATATTTCTTTCAGAAACCAATTCAAACCGTCGCAATTCGGATACCAACTTAAATTTCCGATATGAACAATGGAAAATTTTTCTTTCTGTGTAGATTTGACCGACAGCAGCTTTGTCTCAACTCCGATTGGAATATGTGCAGTATGTATTGTGGAATCATATTTTAAAAGACTTTCCTCTTCGTTTCTGCTCATCATTACACACGAATCGAACTTTTTACACATTCTCGGTTCATATTTTACAAACTTACGGTATTGAAAATATGTAAACAGTTTTATAAACGGATTTCTCTGATATCCATAGAATCTTTTCATTATCATCATCTCCAGATTTTCCTGACGCAACACAACAGGTGTATCGGTGACCCGTCTAACCACACCCACAACCCAAGCCATATGAATATTTGTTACATGAATGATGTCATATTTCCTTTTCATTAATAGGTCAAGTATTAATCTCTTCATCTTAATTGTTCGATATTTGGAAACATTGTAAGGAACAGAATCAAAGCAGTTAATAACCTCTTTTACCAAATTATTCTTTGCTCTATAATTAACTATGTAAGGCATGCAAATATTTTTCAACTCCGTCAAATACTCGTCTTGAGTTAGACCTTGACTGTATCCTGCAAAGTCAATCTTGTGTCCTCGCAAATTCAAATGTTTAATCACACCATAAATACTGATCTTGTGACCGTCATTCGGTGGAATTGGTATTTTAGGTGATATAAACAGTATTCTCATAAATCAATAAGTCCCATCATCAATTAGAATTTATTTCGTGTATATACAAATAAAAGTCGTAAATAATACCATGACTTTTGCAAAAACATTCTGTTCCAACTTATCAATCCTAGAGCGATATAAACAGGTATTCTCAACAGAATCCCCAAATATTGAAAAACTTGAGCGAAGAAAAATTGCAGCGAGCTAAAATGCTTTTGATAAAATTGAATTTTACTCAACATCAAATTCTTAAAATAGAACCAACGATTTTTACTATCGTTCTTTCCCTCATAATGAATGACAGACGTGAGTGGATAAAAAATATTTCTACCTCCAATTTTACGATGCCGTAAACAAAGATCGACCTCCTCGGAATAGAAAAAAAACCGTTCGTCAAAACCGTTTAGCTGCAACACAGAATCCTTCGTGCAAAATATGAACGCTCCCTTTATAACATCAACCTCAAATGGTTTTTCAACTCTAATATAATTTTGATAATATTTATTTAACAAAGTAGAACGTTTAAATAGTCTGTATATAAAAACACTTTCGGTAAAAATATTCCATACCGAAGGAAACCTTGATATAGATTCTTGAACAGATAAGTCTGAATTAAATAACCTGCATCCGATAAAAACATTTCCTTCGAGTGTTTCCGCATACTCGAAAATTTTTTTAAGACTATTCTCTATAAACAGTACGTCGTTATTTAGGAATAAAAGATATTTCCCTTTTGCAATATTAATAGCTTGGTTATTTGCATAGGCAAAACCTCTATTCGTATCATTTTGGATAAGAATTATATTTTTATACTTATCGATTACCTCTTTGATATCTCCTTCATCAGAATTATTATCGACTACAATTATCTCATAAGAAACATCCTTAGTCTTGTTAATTAAAGATGAGATACAATCATCCAATAATTCAAAAGCGTTGTAATTAACTATAATAATGGATATGTCTATTGCTTTATTATTTTCTTGTACCATTTTTCTTTATTGATCAGCTTAAAAATGATTCTAAATTCTTCTGCATTAAAATATTTTAGCAAGAATACCGAAGCAAAAATTAATGCGATTGATGATGAGATATAATATAATAGAGGAAGATATGACAAAAAATACATACCACCAGAGACAATAAAAATCCACATTATGATGTTTTGCGTAATCATTTTTATTTGTATTTGGAATTTGTACTGTAAAAAAATCAAAAATAAAAATCCGAAAAAGGCGGAGATTATTTTTGCTGTACCAACACCGTTAAATGAGTATTTATCGATCAATAACATATTAAGAGACAAGTTTGTTAATACAAGGATAATCGAATAGACAAAATTCCAAAATTGTTTATTATGTACTGTAAGTAAATCAATTGCGAAAAAATTGACAAATAAAAATATTTGAGAACAGAATAATAACATAGTTGGATTACCGGCAAGCCGGTAACTCTCTCCAAATACTATTGCAACAATATCTTGCGCTTTAAAAGCAATGAAAATGAACATCACAAAGGAAATTAGAAACAAAACCTTATATACAAGAGAATTTATCATAACAATTTTTCGTTTGTCTTTTATATTCCGGACCAATATCGGGAATACAGTAGTGACAATAACTGTCGGGATAATATTGAGAGGCATTGATAAACGTGTTGCCGCGGCATAAATTCCGGCGGCAAAAGAATCTTTCATTGAGTTTAACAGCACGATGTCGAACTGCTGAAATAAAATAATCAGGAGAACAAATCCAGCCAGTGGAGTGGATTCTTTTAACAACCATCCCGTTCTGAATAACTTCATTCTGACTTTGAATCCGAACTTTCTATACAACAGAAATATCAATAATAAAAAGCCGGGAAGTGCAGAAATTACGTAAACAATTACAAAATAAAATAATCCGCCATTTACAAAAGGCATGATGATAACAAATGCGAGCAGCAAAAAATTATCTAGAACAGTAAGAATCATAGGATAATGCATTTTCAGTTGCACCTTGAAAGGTGTTGCAAGCAGCTCGCGGATATTCGCCATCCTCGTTGAAATTATTATACTAAAGGAAAGAATATTAAGTATTACAACTTCTTGAGTGCTTAACTTTATGATATAGCAAATAAAATTCAACAGAACCACGGTCACTAAAAAAATAATTAATCTTATTACGATCGCACTATTAAGATATCTATTCGCATTTTTATTTTTGGAAGATTCGCGGAACACAATCGGTCCTAATCCATAATCAACTACTTTGGATAAAATTCCGACTATTGCAACTAAATTTCCAAACTCACCAAATCCCTGAACACCTAAAAATCTAGCAGCGAGAATAAAGGTAAAAAAATTCAGAATGAGAGAAATCCCCTGACCCATAGAGAGTGAAAATACATTTTTGGTTATTTTTTGAATTGAATCATCTCCGCAAATTTGAATGATTATTTGGAATCGGATAGTAATTTTCTATACAATGTATCAATCTGTTCAATCATTTTCTTATGACTGAATTCATCCCGCAGAAACTCTTTACCTATTTCTCCAAACCGTTTTGATTTTTCCAAATTGCTTGCCAGTTCGATAATTCGATCGGCAAGTGCATTAACATTCTCTGGTTCGATTAAATAACCGGTAACGCTGTCTTTAATAACTTCATGAGCACCATCAAGATCGAAAGAGATCAAGGGTTTCCCCATCATAATAGCTTGGGGTAATACACGGGCTAGTCCTTCATGCAGCGAAGTGTGCACTAAGATATCCAAAATCGATATCACCGTCGGAATCTCAGCCGGTGATACTAATCCGGTGAAAACGACTTTATCATTTAAATTCTTCCGGGAAATAATTTCTCTCAATTCATTTTCAAATTCCCCATTCCCCACCAACAATAATTTAGCATTCGAAATTTTTTTACAAACAATATCGAATGCATTGATAAGATACTTATGACCTTTTAGTATTGAAATGCGAGAGACTTTACCGATGATTATGTCGTCATTTCTCAAGTTATATTTTTTCCTAATTGAGGATGTGTCTTCGCGAAAATTTAAATACTTCTCGATAGCAAATCCGCTTCTTATTACAACAAACTTGCTTGGAGGAGCAAGGTTATTCTTCGTCATTACATCGACAATCGTGTGAGTAACGGAGACAAGCTTATGACTAATTGATGCAGCGAATTTTTCAATCAATTTAAAGAGGCTTCGTATAAACCAGTTTTGATATCTATGAAAAGGCAAACCATGGATAGTATGAATACGCACAGGGGTTCCAGCTAACCAAGCAGCTATTCTTCCTACTACGCCGGCTTTCGAACTATGAGTGTGGACAATATCATAATCATTTTTTTTTATGAAACGAAAAAGTTGATAGATAATTAATAAATCGCTAAAAGGTGTAATTGCTCGTTTCAAATGTGGAAACGTATAAACAGGAATATTCAATCTTTCGGTTATCTCATACATACTTCCTTCGGCGGGTATATTCGGCCCTGTTGCAACGTGAACTTCGTAACCTTTTTGCTTCAGACCCTCAGCCATCAGAACGACTGTTTCTGTAGCTCCACCAATACTAAACAACGTTATGACGTTCAAAACTTTTATTCTTTTTTTGTCCACCATCAGCTCTGTAAAACGTTATTGAATACTTGAATTAATTTAGGTGCATTTACATGTAATGAATATTTTTCTTCAACCAACTTTCTCCCGTTAAGTCCCATTTCTTTCCTTAGGTTGGGATTGCCCTTAAGAATTCGTAAATATTTAATCCACTCCTCATTACTATTTGCTTGAAATCCGTTTACTCCGTTATTTATTATTTCTGAATTGATCCCAATCGGCGATCCAATCACAGGTTTTGCACAGGCCATATATTGAATAAGTTTAAATCCGCATTTGCCCTTTTCCCAATCGCTATTGATCAAAGGCATTATTCCAACATCGAAACCCTGAATGTCATTAACTTCATTTGCTTCACTCCATTCCATAATCTCAAAAGAAATTCCTTCCATAATTAATTCACCGGTACCAATAAAAACAAATTTGACCCCACCTTCATTATAAGACTCTTTCAATGCACTTCTGATTTCATAAAGATATTTTGCAGTGGGCGGCGATCCAATCCAGCCGATTGTAAATAGTTTACTATGTGGTTTAAAATCATATATATAACGATCTGTATCAACAACAGTTGGTAAAATAGTTACACTCTTACATTTATTTACATACGCCCGATCTGAAAGATATCTATTACCTGCTAGAACAACATCGGCATAACTCATCACATCATCAATTTTATTTTTGAGAAGAAATTTTACGAAACTGTTTTCATGTCGGTCGTATCTATGAAAGGATGCATCGTCGTAATCTACTATTAACGGTATATTAGATTTAACTAAGATTTTTTCGAACCAAGAAGGAATCCAAGGAAATGCTTCTTGCTGAAGCCAAATAAGTTGATAATTATTCTTCCGCAAAAGTAAAAATACTCTTTTAAAATATCGTGTTATTATTTCAACAAATGGAAGTGATTTTCCGTGATACAGATAATTTATATAGTTTGAAGTAAGTAGTGGTTGAATAGTAATTTCATAACCTTGTTGCCTCAGAAAAGGGATGTATTGATAGAAGCGATAACGACTACTGGCTCCTAAAGAATCATATCTTGTTAAAATTAATATTTTCATATTGTCAATATATTCTAATGCTTATTTGACACACTGCAAAATAAATTTCTTAAAACCTCTTATGATTTCGCCGACCTCACTAAACGATCCTTTCACAAAAACTCCAAAAATTCTCACAAAAGGTTCAAGTAAAAGTGATATGAAAAAAATAAGGAAGTAAGAACATTTATTGAAATGTTTCCGGCAGAAAAGAAGTTTACTCTGTAAAATGTAAAAAAGTCTTTCTGCTTTTATTTTTTCCGTTGTGCCGCCTCCTTTATGAAACATTTGAGCTGTACTAAGAAAATAACAATGATAACCTATTTTTCGTGCTCTAAATGCAAAGTCAAGATCTTCATAATAAACAAAGAACCTTTCATCATAACCACTAAGTCTTTCAAAAAGATTTCTTCTCACAAAAAAAAATGAACCCATCACTTGATCAACAGCACGACTACTATTGTGATCCCAATCCATCATAAAGTGTCCTGGAAAAACTGTGGGAAATAATTTATCAAGCCCTAATGATGTATAAACGATACTCCAAGTAGAAGGAAATCGGGCACAATTCCGACTTATTTCCCCAGCTTCATTAATAATTTGAATTCCCAAAATTCCTATTTCTTCGTTCTCCACTTTCATCATAAATGAAATCGATTCCGATAATGAATTCTCAAAGAGTCGTGTATCTGGATTAAGAAACAATAAAAAGTCGGCTTCACTTTTATAAGCTCCTTGATTCGAAGCTTTTGCAAAACCTAGATTTTCGGAATTCATTATTACTGTTACAGGCAGCAATGTTTGGTTTATATTTTCAAACGAACCATCAGTAGAAGCGTTATCAATTACAATAACTCGATTCAACTTAAAATTGTTCTTTAAAGATGATTCAATCGATAGTAAACACTCAGCTAAATAACTGCCTGAATTCCAATTTACAATTATTATATCGATAGATGACATCATTGCCCGAAAAATTTTTCTTTATTAATATTGAACATTATCCGGAGAAACATACTTAATCACAACGATGAGTACTAAAAAATTGTATATAAACCATAAAAATCCAAATAAGCTGTTGAAAAAGGAAAAAATTATTCCGAACATCAGCATTCCATAAAGAGCACATCTCAACAAAGTCGGTTTTAATCTAAATGAATAGTAGAAAGAGCTAATCGATATTCCACCGACAAACGGAATGATAAAAATTCCCAATACCCCGAAGTCTCGATAAAAAGTCCAAAATGCAGAATATGTATTAAAGCTGCTTATTAAAAATGGTGTCTCATTCAAATAGAAATATTCACTTATCCAATGCTTGATACCGGTTATAGCCGTTAAAAAATCGAATGTATAATAGCCGTAAGTATATGAATCTATTTTAGTAATCGATCTTGCAAAGTTTTCCAAATTCATAACTACGTACATATAAGGTTCGGTAAAAATTGCATAATCAGGAGAGAACTTCATTTTAGATATCTGATATAAAATGTAAATAACGAATTCACCTAATCTAAAGGAAGATACTAAATAGAAAAATCCTACAATGATTACTCCTGTAATTAGAGTTGTTTTAAAATTGATTCGAGAAGTAGAGTAATACAAGAGAGCAACAACCATAAAGATGGCTAAGAATATTTGGTATCGCTGAAGAGTTGCAGCATACAAAACAATCGAAATCAATGAAAGTAAAATTAAAATGAACTTTCGAAACTTATTGCCGGATTCCAGAACAAAATAAACGCCCGAAAAAAATACTATTAAAACAACATTATGAAGGAATAGACCAACACCAAACATTGTGAATTCTGCGCGTGCTTTCCAAGGTTTAGCAGCGAAAACCGGAATTTCTCCAGTCTTCAAAAAAATTACGATATAACTAACAACAAACAAAATGAAAAGAACCAGTATTACTCTGAATAGTTTGTATTTGTCAATTTCAAAAAATCCTTTGTATATTCTAAGGTAATCAATGCGCCACACATTTTTATCAAATTTAAAAATATATACCAACATCACGCCGATCATAAAAGCGACAGGGCCAATCAATACCTGTAGCCAAACCTCAACTGACCAATCATGCTGGAGCCTGCTGAGTTTCAATTCCGTTAAACCGATGACTAACAACCAAACAAAAGCAAATACACGTCCTGGTGATAATACATCCGACTTCGGTCTAAAAGAAAAAGCAACGATCACAATGCATAAAGCAAACGATATGATTGATATCCAACTCATTACAATTTTTTAAGTTCTCTGGATGATAAAATCCGCAAAAATAACTTTCCGATCTTCGCTAGTTAATCCAACAAAATACACCAGTACAGTGTAGAGCAATATTAATATACCGAGTACGAATAATTCAGCATGAAAATATTTTACTAAAGCAATCATTAGGATAACTGAAAGGAACACCACAATATTTCGCAGCTCAAATGTCCATTTGAAAAAATTAAAGTTGTTAACAAATATATATCCGAGCCCGACAAAAATATTAACTCCAAGCGATACAAGAGCAGCACCATAAATTCCATACCGAGGAATAATAAAAAGATTCAAACCATAACTAGCTGCAGTAGCAAAAAGAACAATAATCATTCTGATATATTGGCGTTTTGAAGTTGTAATCATTAAAGCATATGGTTCAACAATAAAACGGATCAAAATAATTATAGAAAAAATCTGCAGGATAGGAATCGCAGCACTAAAATTTTCTTTACCATATGCAACAGAGATAAGCTGCTCAGAATAAAAATATATTACAATGGATATTGGCAGGACAATAAGCATGAGTACCTTTGACAATAAGCGACTTAGAACCTTCCATTTTTCAATATTTTCAACATACAAACGTGATAAAACCGGAAGCAAGGTGTTCACAGCAATATCCGGAATAAGCAACAAGAGCAGCATTATCTTAAATGCAGATTGATAGATTCCTACTGCTTCATCACCTTTCCAAAGACCCAACAATATTGTGTCTAATTGAAAGTAAAGATTGCCAAACAAAAAGTGGATTCCGAATATCAAAACCTGTCGAATAAGATACTTCCACTCTGAAAAATCAATTTTTAATATTTTCTCTCCAATTAATGATGTAACCTTCACTATGCACAACACTACACCAATTAATCGTGCAAAGACAAATAACATTATCAAAAATACAAGTGGGGTTTTAAAAAATCCGAATACAACCATCAATATCAAAAGAATTAGATTTGTTGCAAAAGATATTTTTGTTTCATACTCAAATTTCTCAAAACCACGGAAGATTGCATAGAAGAAGTTTGCAAAGGAGGTAAACACAACATATAATGTTAATGTATATATCAGTATACGACTGTTTTGACTAAAATTCTGCAAACTCGGAATAGCTATCATTATAAGCGAACTGATCCCGACAAAAATTATTTTCATCGAGAAATATCTTCTTACAATGTTAACCGCATTCTTGCGATTTTTAGCTACTTCGGTAGTCAGTAAAACATCGAATCCGAAATCCGCAAAAACCAAACATATTCCTGCAACAGTATAGGCTAGAGAGAACTGCCCAACCGATTCCGGACCATACAATCGTGCAATTCCAACGAAAATTAAAAAGTTCGTAAACAATCGGATGACTTGTGAAAAAAAAACGAACATAGAATTTTTCCATATCGAGGTATGCGCTGTCAACATTAACTATAAGACCATCTCATTTTCTACGGAAAATATTAATTCGCCGGAGATCGGACTTAACAATATTAATCATCTGATCAACACGACTACTATCCGCATTTCGGATACGATGGAAACTTTCGATTACAATAAGAATTATAAAAGCAACGGATGTGGAAATTACAAAAGACAGCAAAAAGTATAATAAAATTTTCGGTTTTGCTTTCCTATCAGCGGGGTAAGCTTTATCCAGCAGGAGAACCGAGGGAGTATTTCTTACTTCTTCTACTTTAGCTTGTTCGTAAAGAGGAGTAACAAACTCTAGTATCTTATATTGAACTTCAAGGTTACGGTATATCTTAATATATTCGTTTCCCAGTTTTGGAGCTTTTTTAAAAGGAATGATCAGATTTAACTCCTGCTGTGAAGAATCGACGCCTGCATTAATCTGATTAATTTTTTTATTCAATTCTTCAATTTCAATTTTTGCACTCTGAACAAGTGGGTGGCTGGAAGAATAAGTTCTTTCTAAAACGTTGAACTCAATTTCCTTTTCAGCAAGGGATGCATAAATCGTAGTCATTGCCTTAATAGATGCTTCGACCTGATCGGTCATAGAAACTATGCCGTATTTGGTTTGAAAATTCTGCATCGCATTTTCAAGACTGTCAATCTCGTGATTATTCTGCAAATATCTCTTCTCGATAAATTCCCTGTTTGCTTTTGCTGTTGTGATACTTAACTCGGTATTGATATCATTCAATCTTTCCATCATGAAATTCGCCATATCAGCAGCACGCTGAGGATCTTTATCATATACGGTTACAGTCAGATTACCTTCGTCGGCAATTTCAATCTCAACATTCGATTCATACTCTTTGATAACTTTTTCGTAATAATCATCTTCTAAATCGTAAACATTTCTCAAATCAAATTTCCTAATCACGTCATCTCTGACCGTAGCACTCTTTACAATGGCAACATATTTATCGCTTTCATCAAGACTGGTTAATGCAGATAATCCACCGCCTGTTGCAGAAAAATTCTTTACTAAATTGTTCAATCCGCTCAATGAACTTAGGAAGTCGGTTCTTTCTGCAGGAAGAACCGATGCAACCGATTTATACCATTTTGGTGCAAGCAGTGCATAAGTAGTAGCCCCAATGGTACTGATAAATACCAGCCAGAATAAAAATTTTCTATATTTGACAGTCATTACAAGAAATTCTACAAATGAACTTCCAACCGTATTAAGCTGATCTTTTTCAAAGTTGGAATTTTTTTTCATATCTTTCTCCATGATTCCAATACAAATATTTTAAAAATTATTTAACAAGCTGCGTAACAAGCAAAACAATTGTGGCGATACTGCCTATTATACCAGTAACTGCTGAAACACGCGAAAGATAAAAATTAAACGATCTAGCAGGATCTTTCTTTACCCAAATATAATCACCTGGTTCAATCACGATTAAATCATCCGCTTGAATCCAATTGTAAGATTTACCTTTCAAAATATATACTTCCTCATCGCTATCGGCAGCCTGACTTAACCAGCCGGCTCGGTAAAGATAATCTCTATACTTATAACTTTTTTCGTAAGCATACTGCCCTGGTTTTGCAACTTGTCCCATCACATAAACCAATTCCATCTTTACAGGGACATAAATTACATCTCCGTCTTCCACAACAAAATCATACTCAACTGCATTTTTTTCAGTTAGAGCGTCGAAATCAACAAGTTTATTTTTCGCCATCAGAGCCAGATCAGCATCCAGCCTGAAATAATCATTTTGATCTTCATAAAGATTTGCAGTACGGATCATTTTCCATCTTTCCCACTCAGGGCTCGGACGGAACGATTGTACAAATGTATTTTCAGCAGTAGCCTCAATATCGTAAGCGCTGATTATCGATTCACGAAATACTTCCTGATCAGGAGTTGTCCCTCTTACTAGTTCTGCGTATTCCAGCCATGCGTTTTCCTTGAATCCTCCTGCTCTTTGTATTACCTCTCTAAGTGTTGTGTTACGTTTTGTAATATAAATATAACCGGGTTTGTTAACTTCACCAACAACTAAGACTTTATAATCTCTCTTCTGATATTCCTCACCCAAAATTCTGACAATGTCACCACTCTCAAGTTCATATTGATCGGCATATTTTAGATTAACTGTATCCCTCGTTGTAGAAGTACCGTCATACGAGATTCTAACGATCTCAGCATAACTAACATTCTTATAGGCAGGATCAATTCCTCTGGCGAATAATATTGCATCGCTTATTTTATCCCCTTGTATATATGGAAACCTAAGACGTTTATTAACTGCACCGTCGACGACAATATAATTTGTTTCCAAATTTATTTTAGGGAAGATAATTACATCATCCTGTTTCAGATAAGGGTTTTGGAATAAATCACCGGTAAGATAATATTTTTCTAGATCAAGGATCAGTTTTTCGCCAGTAGCCCTGATAAGGGTGATATTCCGTTTATGAGTCATTCTAATTTTTTTCTCCATTTCCGACTCACCGTTGGAATTCCCATTACTATTTGAATTATCCTTATCTTTCTTATTGCTCCCTTTGTCACTTTCTAATGCACTCAAAAGTACTCTCGATAAAAAATGATCCAGCCTTTCATTAATAAGAGCAGTAAAAGTACCATTGATGAAAAATTCTCCACCAACCGAAACACTAATCACTGTTGTTGGGCTGACACCCATAAGTTTTTTCTGGGTATCTGAATTATCCTCTTGTGCAAAATTGTTAATTGTAAAAAGGAAGAGATATAGTGATACAAATCTGATTAATACTTTCATAACGGTTCAAATTAATTTTGTAAAATATTTTAATTAATGCCCATATTGGGTTTGATAGTAATTTACATACTCACCCGACATAATTTTTTCCCACCAAGACATATTATTTAGATACCACTCAACAGTCTCCGTTAGGGTGTCTGCAAATTTTTGTGATGGTTTCCATTCCAGCTCATTCCGGATTTTAGCGGAATCAACCGCATATCTTCTGTCGTGACCGGGTCTGTCTTTTACAAATTCAATCAATTCTTCCGGCTTTTCAAGAATGCTTAAAATTAACCTCACAATTTCTATATTTTTCATTTCACAACTTGCGCCAATATTATATACTTCTCCCGCTCGTCCCTTCTCCATTACCTTTTCAATAGCAATACAATGATCTTCTACATAAATCCAATCTCTTACATTCAACCCATCGCCGTAGACTGGTAATTTTTTATTGTTCATCGCGTTAATAATCATTAAAGGAATTAATTTTTCCGGGAATTGGTACGGCCCATAATTATTTGAACAACGTGTTATCACAACCGGAACATCATAGGTATGATAAAACGACAAAGCCATCAAATCCGCAGAAGCTTTACTTGAAGAATAGGGGCTGTTCGGCGACAAAGGAGTTTTCTCAGAAAATAATCCCTCGGGGCCGAGACTTCCGTATACTTCATCTGTTGAGATCTGAACAAATTTTTCAACTCCGAAACGCCTTGATGCCTCCAACAACACATTAGTACCGATAACATTTGTTCTGAAGAAAATTTCAGATCCAAGAATGCTGCGATCTACATGAGATTCTGCTGCAAAGTTAATAACACATTCAATAGAGAATTTTCCAAATATGTAATTAACTAATTCAACATTAGAAATATCACCTTTTACAAAATAATAATTAGGATTTGATTCGACGTCCTGGAGATTTTCCGGATTGCCTGCGTAGGTAAGTTTGTCCAGATTTATCAGCTTCAGATCGTCTTTCTTATTAATTAGATAGCGAACAAAGTTACTGCCAATAAACCCGGCACCGCCTGTAACTAAAATGTTTTTCAAAACTACACCTCAAAATGCAAAGAAACCAATAAACAAACCAGTCTGAATAAAAAATGAATCACCATTCAAGCCGGCAGGAACATTTTGTAAAGTTTGTTCGTTATCTACCTCCCATTTGTTGGCAAAAGTGAACTGGTAACCAGTTCCCAATCTCAAAGCGATAAATCTATTAAGTGGAATATCAACATTAACCGTCGGAGCAAATATAAAATAATTGTTCGAAATTTTCCTACTAATATTTTCTGTTGGACCTGAAAATTCAGTCCATACATCATCCCACGAAACGGAATCGCTGTTCTGATAAATATCGATTTCAAACGCCCCTCTTCCTACCAAAACACCTATTGAAACAGCAATATTTTTAATAAAAGGGAAAGTATATTCAATACTCAATGCGCCGCCGCCGATCGAATATCTCGCTTCTCGGTTTTTCCCGTTCACAAAAGCTTCACGGGAGGAGGAGCCGCTGAATCCAATTCCACCGATGCGTACGTTGTCGAAAAACATTATATATGCATATCCCCCACCGCCGTAAGTAATGATGCCACTTTCCGAAAAAGCTGGAATTCCTAAGGCAATAAGTTCTTCATTTATTGCATTAACACCAGGTGAAAACCAAATTGGAGTAAATCCGCCGGCAAGTCCGAACTTTGAAATTAATCCGACCTCATCCATAGTTTGAGCAGAAAGACTAGTGGCGAAAAGCAACATGATAATGATATAACGAGTTTTTTGCATATTTTATATTAAATCCGATTTTAGTTTTTTCAAAATAAATATTTCTTAATTCATTCAAAAATAAAAATACCTATCGATTAGTAAGAATAAAAGAAGCCGAATTGATAATTAACCTATGTTACCACAACAAGGGGTAATCAATTCGGCTTTCCGGTATTTGCCAGAATATTTGAATTTATTACTAATCCATCATCATTTTCAGGAAAGATGAACTGTCCTCTTCCTTCTTTTCCTTGCGACTTAGGTCTTCATCATTTTCGAATGCATCAATTTGATCATATATTCCGCTGCTTGAAACATTTTCATCATTCCTTAAACCGCTCTTAGAACCTTTTACTCTGAAGATTGTAGGAATATCCAAATCCTCTTCTTTCTCAAAATCAAATTTCTTCATCGGGAATCCACCGGAATAAATCTTTCGAACTTTTTCTTTGTTCTCCCTCGACACCTGGCTCGAATAATCTGCCATAGCACCTTTTGCACTAAATCCGGTTGCTATTACCGTATAAGATACATATTCGTTCATTTCTTCTTTATTAACTAATCCGAAGATAACATTTGCTTCTTCCCCGGCAGCTTCATAAATAACTTTGTTCCCTTCTTCAACTTCCTGCATTGTAAGACTTGTAGAACCGGTGACGTTCAATAGAATATTTTTTGCCCCTCGTATATTAACACCTTCAAGCAGAGGTGAAGAAATTGCTTTCTGTGCGGCTTCAATTGCACGGTTATCACCGCTGGCAATTCCACAGCCCATTAAAGCTTCACCACTCTGGTTCATTACGGATCGTACATCGGCAAAGTCCACATTTATTATTCCCGGAACAGTTATTATATCTGCAATACCTCTTGTAGCTTCATACAACACTTCGTTTGGTTTATCGAAAGCAGCCAGAGCCGAAACCGAACCGTCCAAAATACTGAGTATTCTTTCGTTAGGAATTACAATTAAACTATCCACAAACTGGCGCAGCTCATGTATTCCTTCTTCGGCATTTAGCATTCTCTTTTTGCCTTCCCACTTAAAAGGTTTGGTCACTATTCCTATTACCAATGCACCCATACTTTTTGCTATGGATGCAACAATAGGTGCACCTCCCGTACCGGTTCCTCCCCCCATACCTGCTGTAACGAAAACCATATCTGCGTTGCTAAGAATCTCAGCAATTTTTTCCCGATCTTCCTCTACAGCTTTTCGTCCAACATTTGGATCGGCACCGGCACCAAGTCCGCGCGTAATATTTTTTCCAACTTGGATCTTATGTGTTGCAGCGCTTTTCTCAAGCACCTGTGAATCGGTATTAATTGCAATGTACTCAACACCTATTAAACCTCTCTTAATCATGCTGTCGATAGCATTGCAACCTCCACCGCCAACTCCGACAACTTTGAGATTTGCCGATAATGGTTGTTCACGGTCAAGAGTTACGAATTTTGTCATTTTAACCTCCTTGTTGTGGTTGTTTATAATTTATCAAAGAATTCATGTATCTGTTTAATAATCGCAATTAAATTGAACGGGCTGCGAAATTTCCTCTGCTTTATTTTTATAAAATTTTGTTCTTCCGATGAACCGGGCATTCCTCTAATAAGTCCGGCAACCGTAGCAAACTCAGGACTCCCGATTTCCTTTGACAATCCTGATCCGAGTTCAAGGGGAACGCCCATTCGTGCCGGCATTCCGAAAACTTCCTCTGCTAATTCCGTACAACCTTGCAGCAACGAACCACCGCCGGTTAACACGACACCGGCTTTTATTTTACTTTTAAACCCAGCATGACGTAATTCATTATCTACTAATGAAAAGAGCTCTCTCATCCTAATACTAATAATCTGTGTCAATAATGTTATTGGTATTTTTATATTTCCTCTGGCTCCAACACCTTTCAGGTAGATATCCTCATTCCGGATGACTGCATCCTCGGTTGCATAGCCATATTGCTTTTTAATTTGTTCGGCATCGCTTGTAACGATTCCCAGTGTTTCTCTTATATCATTAGTAACCTGATTGCCGGCAACACCTATTACCTTTGTATATTTGATGGTTTTGTTGTGAAAGACTGCCACGTCTGTTGTTCCACCCCCAATATCGATCAGAACGACACCCAAATCTTTTTCATTCTCATCAAGAACAGAAACACTTGAAGCAATCGGCTGAAGTACCAATTCAGTCGCAGTAAATCCGGCTCGTTCAACAGATTTTCTAATATTCTGTATTGCAGGCACAGATGCCAGCACAACATGATTAACTGCTTCTAAACGCGAACCGTAAATTCCAATCGGATTTTCAATACCCCCTTGATAATCGACAAAATATTCCTCCGGTATGATATGAAGTATCTGTTTATCTGAAGGAATCCTGATCGTCTTTACATCTGCACGAAGCCTATCCAAATCTTCTTTGACGATTTCCTTTTCGGGACTGCTTATTGTAACATAATTACGGTGCCGCAAGCTTGTGATATGTTCACCTGCAACACCCACCGTTAATTCTTTTACATTGAATCCCGCCCGGTTGGAAGCAATACTCATAGCTTCGCGAATTGCCTCGGCAGTTTTTGCAATGTTGGCAACCAGACCGCGATGTAAACCTTCAGATGGTGCAACTCCGAATCCCAAAATATTAACTCCCGAGTCGGTATGCTCTGAAATAACTGCGCAAACTTTTGTTGTACCTAAATCCAAACCTGCTTTAATATTTCTTTTCATGACCGGATTTCCTTTTCTTCTAATCGTTCGGCTGAAAATCCCAAGTAAACATGGTTTTCAAATCTCAGATCGACATAGTCCAAATATTTATTTACTTCTTTCCCCCTTAATAAATTCCAGAGACTGTTGAAATAAATCATTTTTTTTACTTCATTATTTCGGTCCACCCAGACTGGATATCCCACAAGAGAAAAGAATACAACTATGCTCTCCCTGTTTCGAAAGTCAATCTCCGATAAATTATCGTAAAGTTCCGGATTAGTCAGCTCTAATGTGGAAATTATTTTAAATGCTGTAACTATTTCTTTATTGCTTTTCAAACTCGACATCAAAGAAATCTTTCCGCTCAAATTGGGATTATAGGATAATCAAGATTTTTGGTGAAAGGAAGTATAGGAAGGACTTCCATTTCCTCGGTAATTAGGTATCTTTCATCGGCTGTAAATAATACAGATTGAAAATTTTTTTCGAAAATATTTACAACAACTTTTCCTTCCCCTTCATATCTAACATCTGCTCTTTTAACATAAGGATGTTTTTCAATTCTATCTTTTATAATTTGAATACTCAATGAACTATATGCAATCCTATCATTAAGATTAGCAAATTTATAGTAGACGTCCGTCGAAAGATGAGAGTTACCACTGATTTTAATCACACTAATTTTATATCCTTGCTCATATTTCACATCTATAGATAGATATATAATCAATAGAATAATTGTCAGCAAAAACATAATACCTAATATTTTAGCACCCTTTTTCAAAATATTATTACTCGATTATAAAGTTGAATACTATCCTTTTATTAAGTCGACAAACCTATCGCAATACTTCCAGATATCACCGGCACCCATCATTATTATGATATCGTCTTTTTTATAAATGCCCTTTAACAATTCGGGTAATTTATTTTTATCCGGTTCATAAAAAACATTTTTATGACCGATACTCTTAGCCGTATCTGTAATCATCTTTCCGCTAACCCCCCCAATCGATTTCTCTCTCGCAGGATAAACATCGGTGCAGATAAAGACATCCGAGTTTAAAAAGGAGCGCCCGAACTCTGCATAAAAATCTTTTGTTCTGCTAAATAGGTGCGGTTGAAATACTGCGACCAATCTCCTCTTCCAGCCGTTTCTTATTCCGGATAGAGTTACATCAATTTCAGTAGGATGATGAGCATAGTCGTCAACGACCATTACTTCTTTATCATATTTAATTTCAAATCTGCGGTAGACACCGGTAAAAGATTCGAGTGATTTTTTAATCGTAATAAAATCAACTCCGAGTTCTTTTCCAATGCAAACTGCCACTAGAGAATTTTTCACGTTATGAAGCCCAGGGATACTTAATTTAATTTTACCCAACTTTTCTCCCTTGTAAACAACAGTGAACGTGCTTGTTCTTTTCTCGTGAACAATGTCAATTGCACGGACATCGGCTTGCGGAGTTATGCCATATGTAAAAACTTTTTTATTTATTTCAGGGATGATCTCCTGCAATGCTGGTTCATCGAGACATAAAACAACAAATCCGAAGAACGGAACTTTATTGGCAAATTCCGTGAAGGCTGTTTTCAAATCTTCCAAGTCTTTATATGTGTCAAGATGTTCTGTTTCCAAAGTTGTGAGTGCAGCAATGCTTGGTGATAATCTTAAAAACGATCTGTCGAACTCATCGGCTTCCACAACTATAAATTCACCTTTTCCTAACCGGGCATTTGTACCTCCAAGTCCGCTTAACTTGCCTCCGACTATTATAGTCGGGTCAATACCACCTTCAGTTAAAACTAATCCGACCATAGAAGTAGTGGTTGTCTTACCATGTACACCGGCAATGCCAATTCCATACTGCATTCTCATACATTCGGCAAGCAGTTCAGATCTTTTTATCACGGGAATTTTTCTTTCCAACGCCGCTTTCACTTCGGGATTATCCAGCTTAACAGCCGAGGAGTAAACAAGAACATCAACATCTTTTAGATTTTCGACAGAATGTCCATCGTATATTTTTATACCTTTTCCTCTAAGACTTTCTGTAATTTCCGAAAGAGCCATATCGGAGCCCGAAATTTCAAAATTCTGACTAAGTAAAATTTCTGCGAGACCCGACATACCGATTCCTCCTATCCCTACAAAGTGAACCTTTTTTATGGTATTCATCATCATAACCGGACACTCCTAAATTTCTTCTTATTCCTTTTCTGCCAGCATTATTGCATTCTCAGCAACAACTTTTGCTGCATCGGGTTTGGAAAGTTTTTTAATATTCTCTTTCAATTCTCTCAATTTTTCTTCGCTATAAATAATTGAATGAACTTTTTCCATTAATTCTGTTTGCAAATTCTTATCCTCAATCAATATGCAAGCATCGGCTTCCTGCAGTGACTTTGCATTCATATATTGATGATTAGCAGCAACATTGGTAGATGGAATAAACACAACAGGGATTCCAAGCTGCGATGCTTCTGCAATAGTAGTAGCGCCGGCTCTTGCCAGGAGCAAATCGCACGCGGAAAATGCTGCAGACATATCTTCAATGAACGGGAAAATTTTAACATCCTCACTTTGATACTTGCAAAACATATCATAATAAACTTCTCCGGTCTGCCAGATTAATTGTATTCCGGCATCCGTCAACCTGGAAATATTTTCGGCAATTGCATTATTTATAGATAAAGCGCCTCCGCTACCGCCTAAAATCAGTAAGTTTTTTTTGGAAGTATTCAAACCGAACTTTTTCAATGCATCATTTTTCTCAATGTGTTTTAAGTTGATCCGGACAGGATTTCCTGTTATCATCAATTTATCTTTCAAACGAAAATATTTTTTGGAATCCTCGAACGTCAAATGTATTTGGTTTGCTCTCTTCTCCAATAATCTGTTGGTTATACCCGGATAACTATTTTGTTCGAGTAAAATCACTTTTGCACCTAGAACCGACGCTCCCCAAACAACCGGACCAGCAACATAAGCTCCTGCTCCGATTGCAACTCGTGGTTTGAATTTCATACATAAAATCAAAGACTGAATAGTTGATACAAAAAGTTTAACCGGGAATAAAAGATTATTTACGTTCATCTTCCGTGAAAAGCCGCTTATCCATACAGATTTAAAATCAAATCCCAATTGGGGAATAACTTTTGATTCAAGTTTATTTTTCGTACCCACAAACAATATTTTCGATTCCGGCTTTAGTTCTTTAAGTTTCTGTGCCACAGCAACTGCAGGATATATGTGGCCTCCCGTACCTCCGGCAGCAAAAACAAATCGATATATTGAACTCGTACCATTCATGCTTGAGCGTATCCTATTTCTCTACGTTTTTGATATTGAAAAGCTATATTCAACAAAATTCCAATTGATATCGCAAAAAGAATTATTGACGTTCCGCCAAAACTTATGAACGGCAGAGTTATTCCCGTTGTTGGAACAAGGCCCATTACAACGGAAGCATTAATAAAAGCACCGACAATAATATTAATTGATATACCGAATGCTAGAAGTTGTCCATATTTATCATTTGCCTTCAACGCAATAACAAGTCCAATTAAAAAAATCAAAAGAAATGCAAAGAGAACCGCGATAGCACCAATAAATCCAAGTTCTTCTCCAAGAACTGAAAAAATAAAATCTCCGTAGGATTCTGGAAGGAAAAGATCGCTCTGCCTGCTGTGTCCTAATCCGATACCAGCCCATCCACCAGTTCCCAATGCTATCTTTGCCTGATTCACCTGAATGTTCAAAATTCCACCACTGGATAGATTATTGATATAAGTAAAGATTCTTTCTCTGGAGTGTGAGAACAACATCATTGCTCCAAAACACGCTGCCGCACCGAAAATCGAGATAAAACTGATATGCTTAAACTTGGCACCTCCCACATAAAGAAGTATAAAAGATGTTATCACCATTATAATTGCAGTACTGATGTTCGGTTGTATCAACACTAATCCGGCAACAAGAAATACCCACACTAAAGGATATAACAATCCTCTCTTAAAACTTTTTATAGTTTCACCTTTCCTCTCGATTAAATTGGCAAGATGTATTATCAATAAAATTTTTGCTAAATCAGAGGGCTGAAATTTGAATAGGCCCAAATTCAACCATCTTGCCGCTCCTTTAACTTCCGGAGCAACAACATATGTCAGCAGTAAAATCCACACCATCCAGAAGAGAAGAGGTTTGCTGTAGTTTTTATAATAATCGTATGGTATCAGGGAAAAAATTATCATTAACGCAAATGCCGCCACTACCTTCCAAAGGTGTGATTGGAACAAGTGATAAATATTATTAAACCGAATTGCACTATAGGTGCCGCTTGCACTTAGCACAAGCAATGCACCTAAAAGAATCAGCGCGATAACACAAACGATCAATATTCTTAACAAAATTTTCATCAGTTTATTTTATTAACTGCCTCTTTAAATATTTTACCGCGATGTTCGAAATCATCGAACATATCGAAACTGGCACAAGCCGGGGATAGCAATACAATTGTATTCGGTTTAGCTTCCCGTCTTGCAATATTCACACACTCTTCGAGCGACTCCACTTTTTCCGTTTCGACGACATTCTTGAAGAAGTCAAATACCTTTTGTGCAGACACACCAATTGCATATATCTTTTTAACATGTTTTACTGCTAAATCTTTTATGCGATTGTAATCGTTGCCTTTATCTTTTCCGCCGAGTATCAGGTAAATCGGTTTATCGAAACTTCTAAGAGCATACCATACCGAATCAACGTTTGTTGCTTTCGAGTCATTGATGTATTGTACTCCTTCAATTTCCCGCACAAGTTCGAGACGGTGTTCAACTCCGGGGAAATTACTGAATGCCTTCCTTATCTTTTCATTAGGGAGATTCAAAATTTTTGTAACCGTTAAAACAGCAAGGGCATTGGCAATATTATGTTCACCTTTTATACTCAATTCACTTCCCGCACATATTTCTTCTACATTACCGTTTTCAACGAACCACATTTTGCCGTCTTTATAGAAGGCTCCGTTCTCGACGGTATCGGATAAAGAGAATGAATATTTTTTTACCTTATTATTACCAATTTCAGCAGGAATGTTTGTATCGTCCTGCCAATAAATAAAATAATCCGTTTCATCTTGATTACGTGCGATATTCAGCTTAGCACGCACATATCTATTAAATTTATTTTCATATCTATCTAAGTGGTCGTGTGTAATATTCAGAAGCAAAGAAAATTTCGGTTTGAAGGTTTCTATGTGATCAAGCTGAAAACTCGATACCTCGAGTGAAACATATTCTTCTTCCTTGACAAATGGGACTACTTCAGAAAATGCCAATCCTATATTCGTTCATTTTGTAAAAGGGGAAGATGGGTTTGTTTCTAAAAAATTGGGTACTTTTACAGAAACAACTGGGAAAGAATTAATAAGTGCTAATTATTTTGACGTT
>CAZKNM010000003.1:35608-58111 GCA_964554135.1 uncultured Melioribacteraceae bacterium | reverse complement strand
AATAGATAAATGTAATCTTGTTAGATTACATTTTTAGTATTCGGCAGATTTTATTAGCTTAATTCATAATTACAAATTTTATTATCCAATGGCGAAAGTTGTAAATAACCGATACGTAGGATTTTTAATTGTTGTATTATTTGCTGCATACAGTATATATCTGACAGATAGTAGGGAAATTCTCTTAACCTTATCTGCATTAGTAATATTAATTTCTTTGTTCATTAGCAGATTTTGGGATCGACCGGAATTCGTCAACGTACCTAGAGAATTGATGTATTTTGCTCTGGCATATTTTATAATGGTTCTTATACTTTTCAACAATTACTCTTGGATTATTTTTATCTCTTTCATCGTTTATGCATTTAGCGTTCCAACTGCTTCAATATTCGAGAAATATTTCGCGAGCAAATTTTTTACACTAATAAAGGACGAAAAATCATTTTTAGGTTTATTAATTTATTTCATAACAATTCTAGTCATCTTAGCCATATTTTCAACATCTCTCCTTAGTAAAATTTTTGGTGGCTTCAGCAAGATAATTGAATTCAATACTTATTTTATCGCGGCTTCAATTTCAATAGCAGTAATGTTGACATTTTTCGAAGCAATATCATCTAAAGTCTTTGAAAAATTTTTAATTCCTGTTGTTACTGCAATTCTTTTATTTATGTTTTTTAATACACCTAATCCAGAATTATTGCTGGATTTTACCATTGGATTAGTTATCGCGGGAATTATTGCTTATGCTTCTTATAGGGTAAAGTTTTTAACAGCAAATGGTTCAGTAGCAACTTTTCTTCTTGCGGGTTTTATTTTTGGACTAGGCGGATGGCAGTGGAGTGTACCGATGATGACATTTTTTATTCTCTCAAGTCTATTCTCCAAAGCACGTAAAAAGAAGAATAAAAAAATTGAAGAGTTTTTTGAAAAGACAGGTGTGCGTGATTATATGCAGGTTCTGGCTAACGGAGGGATCGGCGGCATACTTGTTATTTTGAATCAAATATTTCCTAATAGTATCTTGTATATAATTTATCTTGCAGTTCTATCGGCTGTGTGTGCAGATACATGGGCAACAGAGATAGGAACTATGTTCAAAACGAACACGTATAACATTATAAATTTCAGACCGGTTGAACAGGGGATTTCAGGGGGTATTTCTCTAATTGGATCCTTAGGAGCTTTAGCGGGTGCGTTTACGATTGCTATTTCTGGTATTCTTTGGAATGAATTGAATATTTATTATTATTTTACTATTGTGCTTATGGGTGGAATGATCGGCAGTTTCTTCGACAGCATTTTGGGTGCGACTGTTCAAGCTCAAAATCACTGTAATGTATGTAAGAAACAAACAGAAAGAGAATATCATTGTGGCGAAAAATCCATTCCTTTCCGGGGATATCATTGGATGAACAACGACATAGTTAATTTGTTATCCGGCATTTCGGGAGGATTGTTTATAATCATTATCTTTGCAATTATATGAAAGCTCATAAAAATTTTTTAATACTAATGATGTTGATTACATGTCTTTGTAGTGTCTATATACATGCACAATCGATATCCAAGCAGTATTCTATAGCGATGAATGCATTTCATGATGGAACTTATTCAAAAGCGTATGAATTATTTCGAAATATTACTGCAAATACCCGAGATGAGGATTATTTAATTTCGGCTGTGGAATTTTATTCAGCCGAATGTTTGTATAACCTGCAACAGCTGAACGGTGCTGCATCCGCATATGAAAATTTCTCCTACAAATACAGGTTATCGGATTTTAGAAAGACAGCTTTGTATCGGCTGGGAACAATATATCTTATACAAAAGGATTTTAGTAAGTGCAGGGAAAAGTTAATAACATTATTAAATGATTATCCGAATTCGGAACATACGGGGAATGCATATTATTGGGTCGGAGAATCTTTCGCTGGACAAAACAAGTATCTTGAAGCTCAAGAATTTCTATTGGAGGCGATATCCTCAAAGCGGAATAATGAATATCTCGATTATACTATATTTACCCTTGCCTCTGTCTATGAGAGAACGAAGAATTACCAAAAAGCCGTTAATTATTATGATGAAATTTTAGCCTTTCATCGGGAAAGTGAATTAGCTTCATACGCACAATTCAGGATTGGAGTTTGCTATTTCAACTTAAAAGAATATGACAGTGTTATTCTTGAGTTATCGGATCCCTTAATAACAAAATTACCCTCCGAGTCTCAATCGGAAGCCGAATATTATTTAGCAAATGCGTTTTTCAGGTTGAGGGAATTCGATAATGCTGCCGGTATTTATCGGGAGATTTTGGATAAGTATAAAGATGATAACCGGATTAATGAAATAAGATTCGGACTTGCATGGGTAAATTTTCAAAAAAGGGATTACGATGAAGCTTATGACATTTTTAATATTCTTTCTAAGATCGGAACCGATTCTTTATCGGTAAGTGCAATGTACTGGAGCGCCGAATGCAGACGTTACGCCGGAAAGTTGGGAGAAGCCTTAAATATCTATGAAGATTTTTTTAAGAAATATCCGGAGAGTTCTCTTATCCCTCAAGTGCAATTCAATATCGGAATCATTAATTATAATACAAAAAATATTTCGGAAGCAGAAAAATATCTTACTAATGCCATTGATTCATTCAATGACGAGGCTCGATGTAAATCCTTAACTTTATTAGGTGAAATATTTCTTGAGAAAGGAGACTATTCAACTGCGAAGGATTATTTTTTGAAGGCAGTTAAAATTCCCAAACTCCAAACGAATTTAAAGAATCGTACGATGTTTGGATTAGGTGTTGCTTCTTACTTCTTAAGTGATTACGTAGAAACGATAAGGAATTTAAATGATCTTTATTTGCATGCAGGTGATTTTGAGTCAGGGAAGGTTAATTTTTATCTTGCCGAAGCTTACTTTGTTACTGGGGATTTCGCTTCTGCTTTAAGACATTATAACCGGATAAGTACGGGGGATGACCTGCTCGGTAGACAAGCATTATATGGCAAAGCCTACTCATACTTTAATTTAAAAGATTATTCAAATGCGGGAATATATTTCAATGAATATATAAATAGATTTACGAATGATTTAAATATAACCGACGCTAAATTAAGATTAGCCGATAGTTATTACGGTACAAAAAATTTCGATAAAGCAAGCCAAATTTACGGCGAAGTGTTTTTGAGGGACAGAAGTCTTTTAACAAATGATTATGCCTACTATCAATATGGACAAGCCTTATTTAAAGCGGGCAGGTCCTCTGATGCAATTAATGAGTTTACGACTTTGCAAAGAAAATTCCCCAATTCAAAATATGCAGATGACTCTCAGTACATTATAGGCTGGATTAATTTTCAGCGGGGTAATTTTGAAGAAGCAATAAATAGCTACATAATATTGTTTGAAAATTATCCACGTTCCGCTCTTCGACCTATCGCATATTATTCCATTGGAGATTCGTATTACAATCTAGGTAATTACCGAAGAGCTACAGAATATTATTCAAGAATTATTGATGAATTTTCAAATACCCAATTTGTTTTCGATGCTATTAATGGTATTCAATATTGTTATATAGCTGAAGATAAACCTGAGAGTGCAATTTCTCTAATTGATAAATTTGTAACGAATAATTCCGCATCACCGTTCGGCGATCAAGTTCTTTTTAAAAAAGGAGAAATCTATTATAGCCTCGGCAATTATGAAATGGCAGAGAATGGATATAAAGAATTTATTCGTTCATACCCGAATAGTTCGCTAATTCCCAATGCGTATTATTGGATCGGCAAGAGTGAAGAAATACTTGGTGACACAGAAGAAGCTGAAAACAATTTTAACTATGTAATAAATAATTACCTTCAATCCGAGGCCGGTGTCTCTGCGGTAATTGAGTTGGGCAACATTTATGTTGATGTGAAAAAAGAATATAGTAGTGCGGTAGCACTTTATGAAAGAACTTCAGCTGCTTTACCCTTATCTAACAGGATCCCTGAAATATTATATGCAAAAGCAGATGCACAAATTAAATCGGGTGATAATGCATTGGCATACGAAACATATGACCAAATTATTACCTATTACGATGGATCAATCTTTGCCAGTAAATCTAAGCTTAAATTGGGATTGATGGAATTAGAAAGAAAAAGCTACGATAATGCCGAGATGCTATTTAAGGAAGTTTCTGAGAATAATCTCGACGATATAGGCGCGGAAGCCGGTTATTATTATGGTCTTTGTTTATTTGAACAGGGAAAAATTAGCGATGCAATTTCGGCTTTCGTAAGAATTCGTTCGATCTTTTCAATTTATGATGAGTGGTATACAAAATCCCTATTAAGATTGGGTGACTGTTATGGGGGATTAGGCGATAAAACTAAGGCACGGGAAATGTATAAAGCTGTTGTACAAAGACACCAAAGAGATGATCTTGGTAAGGAAGCAAATAATAAATTAAAAAAATTATGAAACGATTCACTCTTGTTTTGATTTTTATTTTTAGTAGTATTTCACTATCTCAAACAGAGGATAAGGTGCAAAGTATTGAATTGCCTGAGTTTGTCATAACAGGGGTTCAAAGCCTTGATGTACCGATAGTTCAAAAGAAGAAAGCTGAATTTATTCCAACGATATCCGAGGAATTTCTTGTTCCTACTTATTCACCGGAAGAATTTCCATTGACCTACGGCAGCGGCATTATCGGTAAAAAAATTAATTTATTTGAAGGAACAGATACATTCGAAGGTGGACTGAAAATCGGTGCAGGCAGATTTACTATGCCGGCAGGTGAATTCCATTTCTCAAAGAATTGGGATAATTACTTATTCTCTACAAAGGTGTGGAGCAAAAATATAAGGGATTATATTGAGTATGCTGGTTATCATGTAACCGGAGCTTCGATTTCGAATAGTTTTTTTATTGATAATCAGTCAGGATTTTTACCAGGTTTGAGAATTGATTTAAATGGAAATTACTATCAGAATAATTTCAAATTTTATGCTTCGCCTACAAACCCTTCGGAGGAAAGAAAAATACAAATTGGTACTGCACTTATTTCATTCACAAATAAATATGACAATACTTTCAATTACGGAATAGATGTTTCCGGTCGATATTTTATGCTGTCCGATAATGACCTCAAGGAATTGCTTCTCACCGGGCGGTCGTTCTTCGAATTAAAATTTCAGAACTTCGGTTTTCGGTTAGATGGGAGATATAAGCAGCAGAACCTTGAGAATAACCTGACATACAACAAAAATTATAATTATTTCGATGGCAAGTTTTCCGTAAATATCAGACCTTCCAATAATGTTGAACTAAAATTGGGGGTATATTATTCCCAACAAGATTCAAATAAATTCTTTTCACCGGTAGGTTCATTTAATCTTAGATTGGACAAAAACATCTACGTGTTCGGCGAATATTCACCCAATACGGATTTCTATACCATAAGTGATTTTATTTACAGAAATAAGTATATGGTTTTAAGTGCAATTGAAAATATTTTCATAAAGAATAAGTCCAACGCAAAAGTTGCAGTTAAATATGAATATGAAAAATATTTCGAGATAGATGCTGGATTTAATTTATCTAACTATAATAATTACTTTTTCTTTGAAGACACTTCTACGTCGGGACATTTTACATTGCAGACAGTCAGCGATATAAGTAGGTTTGCTGGTTTCATTAATATGCTGTTTCACCGCGGACCCCTTGGTGAATTTTATGGAGAGTTAAATTATCAGCAAATCACTAACTCAGATGGGGAATATATCCCCTATCATCCTGCCATCACTGCATCTTTAACATATGCTTATTATTTTAATTTCGGATTAGGAGTTAAAATTATTTATGATTTCGCGCATAACATCTTTACTGACATGGCAAATTTCAATAAATTAAATGACTATCATAATCTGGCAGTTTCTATTAGTTATGATTTCTCTAGTAATTTTAAGTTTATAGTCGACTTTGAAAATGTATTGAATAGAGAAAATTATCCCCTGCAAGGATATAAGGAAAAATGGTTCGATATAATAGGCGGATTATATTATCATTGGTAAGGTGTTTAGGGAGATATTTTTAGAAAATGAATGTGAATGAATTAAAAATTAGAGTAGCAGAAGTGCTAGGTGTATCCGAAACTGAAAAGGATCTTGCTTTCGATATTATGATTGATAAAATATTTCAGGTTTTGGATAATGATGAGACGATTAAAATTCCGGAGGTCGGTTTTTTCCAGTTCAAAGTAAAACCGTTTAATATTAACGATAAGACTATTTCAACAATTGATGATGAATCTCGAAATGCTTTACTTTATGTCCCCTTAATGGAGGATATTTCAAAAGATTCTCGCACACTATTTTTAACTTTCGATGTAACGCATCAGAAAAAAGATTTATTCGAGCTTGATGAAAACGTTTTCAGTATTGGTGTAGGTAAATCTATTCTTCCAATTTACAGTGCCGGAAAAAAACAATCTGATACTGAAACCTCATATGTTCTTTTGAAAAAATCGATTGAAGAAAGAGTAAGCGAGTTAATCTCTGATTCGGAACATCTTAAGAATTTTGATTTGTGGGATGATTATTTAAGCACAATGGAAATCGAAACGATTCAACCAACATCAAATATGTCTTCAACAATTCATAAATTGACCGATGACATCGAATATACAGAAGAGGAAATTCAACCGAATATTACCTTAGAGGATTCATCTGATACTATTCCTGCGCTGCAGGAGATTGAGTTACCGACTGAACCAATTATGGAGGTGAATAAGGAAAGTATTGTTGTTGAAGATAAAGCATTGGAAGAATACAATGAATTTATTGGTGAAAGTCAGGAGGGTTTAAGTGAAGAGGAATCGAATAGTGTGGATGAAGAATCATTAACAACTCCATCGGCGGACAATAAAAAATATTCAAGACCGAAAAAATTTTGGGGATTAGAAAGTTTCAAATCTTTTGGAGAAGAACGTAAAAGTTCTATAGAAGAAGAGAATGACAATATAAATTGGAATTGGGGAGATGAATTGATAAATGGATCTGAAGACGAATCGATTGATGATGAATCTTTAGAGCACGAATTTCAAAATGAAGATGAGGAAGAAATGTCAACTATAGATGATAAAACCGGGGCGGACGTATTTGATCAATTGGAGAATTCCGATATTAATTCAGAAACTCCAACCAACGGGATAAAGGATGAAAATTCTGAAACTTCCAATGAAATCCTTCCTGAAGATAACTCAGATCATGGCAATGATAAAAAAGTAAAAATCAATTTTATTAGGAATTTTCTGATGATATTCGGCGGTTTTGTCGTCACCGTCGTATTGATATTGATTTTTATTGTACCGAGAAATGATTCTGAGAAACCTGTTATTCCGGTGAATCAAGATTCTATAAAAACTCAAGATTCACTGAAACCACCGGTTCAAGTGACAGCCGAAGCAAAGTCGGATGATACTTACGTTCCGATAGTTGAAGAGAATCCAATAGTGGAAAGAACGCGTCAGATACAGCAACAGCAACAATCCGGTGAGAGTGATTTTTATAGGAACATTCAGAATGAATCTGTAGTAAGAGGTTTGATTACGTCGGATGGTTCGAAATATTTCGTTCAGGTTTCATCATGGCCGGAAAAAAGTAAAGCCGAAGTTGAAGTCCAAAGATTAAGAAGATTAGGCTATGATGCATTTATTGTGAGTGCTTATATACAAAAATATCGAAGTACATGGTACCGTGTTAAGATAGGCCCGTTTGATTCGGATGCTGAAGCCGAACAATTTTTACAGACATGGAATTTTTAATAAAATAATTTAGGGATTGATATGAATTTACTTTCTGTTCTTCTCAAAGGTGGATGGATTATGCTGCCGATTTTTTTGGCATCAATTATTGCGGTGGCTATTATTATTGACCGTTATATCATAATCCGCAGATCAAGAGTTAATGTCCCGGCTTTCTTAATTAGAATAAGAGGAATGCTAAAGCGAAAGGAAATAAAAAGTGCTTTGGAATATTGTATACAGGATAAATCTCCTGCAGCTAATATTATCAAGAAAGGTTTGCGAAAATATAAACTAGGACATCAACGCGTAATTGAGGCAATTGAAAGTGCAGGTAAGCAGGAAATAAATAAATTGGAAAAAGGTTTATCTGTTCTAGCTACGATCTCGGGTGTTGCACCTCTGTTGGGATTTCTTGGAACAGTTACAGGAATGATCTCAGCTTTTATGAAGATCGAAGATTTGCAAGGCGCTGCCAATCCCAGCGATCTGGCTGGAGGTATTTGGGAAGCTCTATTAACAACTGCTTTTGGATTGGCAGTTGGTATAATTGCTTTTACTTTTTATAATTATCTCGTTGCAGCAATAAACAAACTGGTTCTTGATATCGAAGTCGTTTCCAATGATGTTGTGGATATTTTAGAGGATGTAGGAAAAGGTAAAGATGCAGATACCGAAGAAGTTATTGAGCTATAGGAGCACTCATGAAATTTGACATGTCACACAAACCTTTGAGCATCTTTCATTTTTCTTCTCTAACAGATATTGTAATGCTCTTGTTAATATTTTTCCTACTTACTTCTCAATTTGTTATTCAAACCGGCGTTAAGGTTAAACTCCCCGGAGCGAAGAATAATGAACAATTAACTCAATCGCGTATGGTTGTTTCGATTACGAATACCGGTAGAATTTTTTTAGGAACTGAAGAAATCGGTATAGATGCTTTACCTGGGAAATTAAGCAGACTGATGAGCTCGGTTGGAGAGAAATATTTAATCATTAGGTCCGATAAAACCGTTGCACTCGATCTGGTGATCAAAGTAATTGATGCGGCAAAAGGAATAGGTATTGATAAGTTTACAATTGAAACAGAAAAAGAATCGTTCTAATGTTTTATCGTAAATCAAAGAATCTGTCGTATTTACTTTCAATTGCCTCTCACTTAATTCTACTGTTATTGTTCATGTTCATTAATTTTACCATAGAGCATGAAGAAGACGAATATGTTACGATAGGATTTGGAACAATGGGTCAAATGAGCTCGTCGGGTATTATTGGAAACGAAACAAATAGAGAAACCGACACACAACCGCCCCAGCGTGAAATCACTCGATTGGATGATAAGAAAATAGAAGTTCCTCTTACTCAAAACGTAGATACTGAAAACATTATTACTAAGAGTGAAAAAAAACAAGAAGAAAATATACGCTCACAAACTGTTAAGCCTCTTAAAACGGATAATCAGGAAAGTGCAGGGAGAGAAAATACGGGATCGGGTGAGGGGAGTTTCGGGTTCGAGATTGATTTCGGTGGGAAAGGAAAACGAAGAATCTACAGTTATATACTGCCTGAATACCCAAGTGGTGTGTCGAAAGAAATAGATGTTAAATTAAGATTTTCAATATTGCCCGATGGAACCGTCGGAAAAATATTTCCTCTTATTAAAGCAGATACAAAACTAGAAATGGCGGCAATTAATTCTTTGCGGCAATGGAGATTTGAACCGCTTCCATCCAATTCCCGGCAAATCGAACAAACAGTGGTTATCGTCTTCCCTTACCGGCTTCAGTGATAAAATATTCTTTATAATACATTTTATAAAATAAGTATTCAATAACCGACAACGCTGTAAGTACAATTGTATCTCTATCGAAGTGTACGCCTAATCCTTTTGGTTCAATAAATATTTTTATTATCATCGTAACAAGCGGCCAGCCCACAAAGAAGAGTATAATGATCAACACAACATTCTGAAATGCCGTAGATAATGATTCCTCTTGATATTTTTTTGTAAATATTATTAGTATGAAAATAAGGTGAAGCGCGAATATGGCGGCAATTATCATTTATTTGTCTCGGTTATTTCTCTGATTTTGAGATTCGTGAATTTATAATTTGTACTCCTATCAATCCTCCAATTAATCCGAAAATAGTGTTAACGATAAAATTATTTATTATAATTGAAAAGGAGTATAATAGTGAGAAGCCGTTCTCCTTAATTTCATCAATAATTGTATTGAATAAGGTTATTACTTGATTTTTTATATCTTCGGTTAACGGCAGGCTATTTAGAAATTTTTGTATTTCGGGAAACGCCACTATGATATCGTTGTTTTTTGTAATAAGAGTAATTAAGATTTCAAAAATGCTTCCGAATAAAGCAGCATAAATTCCTGTTAAGATCCCAATTATAACACCCTTTTTTGTGTCCGTTTTTTGATAAAGGGGAACATTATTTGCTTTCCTCTCAAGAAGAAGAGCAAAAAAAACAGCAAGCGGTACTATAATACAACAAGTGAAACTTTTGGCAAGAGGTACAACCTGCATTACTCCTGCTCCGAATCCACAAACGAAAGCCGATAAATATTTTCTCATCTATTTGCCTTGTTTTAACTCACTGATTAAATCTTCAAGACCTTTGTAAAGATAAAAAAATCCAACTGAACCTAAAAGCAGACCGGTAGTAAAAGAAATTAATTTTGAATAATTGTAAAGATTGAAACCAACAAATAGAATATCCAATAGCATTGGTAGTGATGCAAAAAATAAATAAGTAATTTTTGTTTTATTAGGAATCAGGATAAAAAGAGAAATAAAAGATGATAATAGAACTCCAAAGTATATACCGCAGCATCTAACACAGACATATGAGTGAGCGTCACCAAAGGCAAACAATTTTTGAGTTTCTTGATGACAAACTAAAGAATATGTCTTTTTAAGGAATGGAACAAATATTGTGGCCTCATTGATATACGGTACAAGAAATTCTATTAAAAAACCAATACACCAAAGAAGGATTAAAGTGAAGAGGAAAAATCTGTATGCAAATTTCAAAAGTAGCAGCTCGCAAATGTGTTTCTATTTTGAAATATTATAAACTGTAATTCTACCGGGCTGTAAAACATACAATTTATTCTTAAAAATGTTAGCATCGATAATTTTGTTTTCAAGTTCAGGATAGCCAAATAAATCATTTAATACAAATATCGGACTATTAAGATCACCAAATTTAATTGTATCATGGTTTGAAATAACTATCTTTGAGAAAGTGATGTTGATGTTATTCGGTTCAAATCCAAGATCGATTTTATCCAATCCCATTCCGTATTGATCAAAAATAATCATTTGGTTTCCATCAATAAGATAAAGATTATTATCCGAAGAAATTGAGAATGATATCGGATTTGAAAGCATGAAATCTCCTGCGTCATAACTACCGATCTCAAGAAGAAACTCGCCCCGCAAATTATATTTTAGTATCCGTGAATTATCCGAGTCTAAGAGATATAAATCTCCTTGATTTGATACAGCCGAACATGTCGGGAATTCGAATGTAATGTTCTGATTGTCGCTTCCATTTGAGCTGAATCCGGAAAGAAAGTTTAGATCCTTGTCATAAATTTGAATTCTATGATTATTTCTGTCGCAGATGTAAACATTCAATGTGGTTGCAAAAATATCCGTCGGTTGATCGAATGAATATTCGGACCAGCCGTAACCTCCGATTGATTTCAAAACATTACCGAGGGTATCAAGTTTATAAATTTCATTCGTGTTTTTATCTGCTATAAAAATATAACCAGCCGGATTGATTGAAATAGAGGATGCATCGGAAAAGTCACCTATAAAAGAAACGAATTGTAGAGATTGAGCCTGGATGGTTATGTAAAAAGAAATGAAAAATAAAAAATATTTCATCGGGAAAGTACTCATGAAAGAATCATCTAAAGTATTTTAGCTAAATAAAAAAGCCGGTTTCGAAAAAACCGGCTTAAAAACTTAAATATAATTTTTAATTTGTTGTTCCGTATATTGTTACACTTCCTTCCCCGTTGGGGCCTGCAAACGAAATTTTAAATAAAGCGGTAGCCAATTCATCCACATCCGGTTTTTCATCGAAAATTGTTACTGAAAATTCCGTTATACCTGGACCGTTGGATATGGTGTCTTCAAGTCTAACCGGATCTGGCATTGTTGATTTTAAATTTCCACCTTCAACAGAGAAGCTTATTTGTGCACCGGCTGCAAGCGGATTACCATTTGCGTCGGAAACTTTAAATGTAACATCCAGTGATCCTCCGTTCGGGATATCAAATGTAGTAGGTGATATATCATAGATAATCCCTCTTCCTGATAGCAATCTAACAGTACTGGTTTCAATTATTTGAGCATCCTCGGTTACGGTAGTAGCTGTTACTTCAAAAAATCCCGGACCATGTGTTGGATGATCTGGGAATCCCCATGTAAGATAAGTAGAACTCGCTCTTCCTAAATCATCTGTTAGGTTAAACATGCCGATCGTACCATCTGTAGTAGTAAAATAAACAGCAGTGTTTGGACGAACAGGATTTGAATATTTATCACCAATATAAGCTGTAAAAATTATTTCCTCACCGATTATTCCCCAATAGGGATAATTTAGTTGATCACAAGCGACCTCAAATCTTTCAGCAACCGGAAATCCACCATAAATTGTAAAGAAGACTGGTAGAGAACGAATGGTTCTAGTTGCTAAAGTGATTTTTGCCTCTACTTGTAGTATACCGGCTTTGGTACCGGTGTTTATAGTGAAAGTAACTTTGCCGTCGGCGTTAGTCATTTGAGATGCAGGATGAATATATTCTCCGCCCCCAGGTCCGGCAGCAATCCTCAATTCCACATTCACCGAATGATTCATGTCAATTGGGGTACCGCTGGAATCCTGAACTTCGAAAGTAATAGTAGCTGTTTCTACATCTCCACTTTCTTTTATACCAAGTTTATCTTCCGATACTGAAACAAGGTATATCGAAGCTGCTTCCCCAGATCCCACCTCAATCGCTGCAGATGGGACTAACCTAAACGTTGGTATGTTAATGGTTCCGCCTAGTAAAGCGTAGGCAGTTGTAGTATCTGTAACATAACCTTCTTTAAATGCAGAGATTTGAAATTCACCTTCTTCATAAATCGTCACAGTTAAGCTGAAATCACCGTTCGCATCAGATAAAGTTTGATTTGAAATATAGTTATTGAATGCTTTAATTACAGCGTTACTTATCCCGGTGCTAGTAGTGTTATTCAGTACGGTCCCTGCAAAGGTAACTGTTCCGCTAGTAGATGGAATCAACCGAATATCAGGTACTTCAACGGTTTGATCCATAACGCCGAATACTGTCGTAGTATCAGAAATAAAATCATCCTTTGAGACAACTATTGTGAATTCTGTATCCTCTATAACATTCACCTGTATGCTATATTGGCCAGTAGAATTTGTAGTTCCATTCGCTAATAATGAATCACTATAGATTTTGACTAACGCATTTACTATAGCGACTCCGGAATAGTTGCTCAAAACAGATCCGGTTAAAACGATTGTTCCTTCTGTCACTGGCTCAACAATCCCATTGTCTCCATCGGTTTTTAATTTACAGCTGAATAGAATTGTTGAAATCAGTATTACAATAAATGAGTACCTAATATAATTTTTCATTGTTCGACTTCGTCTTTGTTATTAAATATTGATGGTATTACATTTTTATAATTGAGCAATTTTCTAAATTTATTTAGTGAAAATCATGAAATCAAGCAATAATTTAGTTTCTCTTTTTAATGTACAGAATATTATCTTAAAAATATAGAGTAATTTGATTGATATCACAGGTGATATGTAAAGAAATAATTGAAATATTATCGTTCAGTATCTATCAGAGTTATCGAAATAAGTATTACTCTGAAAAATTTTTCATTTTTAAGTTTATTTAATAAATTGAAATTCGAAAATCACTTCCATATATTTGAAATGGAAATTGCCCCGTGGTGTAATTGGCAACACGTCTGACTCTGGATCAGAAGAGTTCAGGTTCGATCCCTGACGGGGCAGCGAAAACATTCCGAAAACTTCACTTCTTGTCTGATCCCTTCTAAAGGTTAGGTAAATTCTTAGAACAATTTCAGTACACTTTAAGATAGTGTATCTGAGTATGTGGGAGTTCATATGAATCTAACCAAAAGAAATAACGGATATTATTACATCGAATTCTTTGATGTAATTGAAAACAGAATTAAGAAAGTCTCTACGAGAACCAGAAACAAAAAAGAGGCTGAGCTATACATTAACAGATTTCAAGCAAAGGATGTACCTAACAATTCTTGCCAATCAATTTCACTTAGCAAGTTTAGAGATGAGTATGCCGATTTTATCGGTGCAACTCATTCAAAAAAATATTTGTCTTCAATTGAGTTAGCCTTTAGACAGTTGATTCGATTTGCAGGTAATATCCAGATTAATAGTATTAAAGAATGCCGCAAAGGAGCTTATTGCAATATCGTTTCTAGGAGATAAATTTAAAGAAGAATATATAAACCTAATTGATACTAGGTACTCTAGGCTTAAATTTGATTAGATAATTTGAACAAGTCCTTCAAGATAAGTATGTTAATTTGAATTCCTCTTTCGGCAGACAGTTACAAATCTTATTCTAAATTTTATATGATGATAATATTAACTAAAATATCATATCTTTCATTCAGCCTCTAATAACTGCCGTTTCATATTAACTTGTCGACTTAACCAAATTTTACTATTTGTAAAAAATTAGTAACAAGAAATTTTGCTTTAATATTGAAGCATACTAAGTATAATTACTAAGTTTAATGAATTAATTAATGAGATAGAATGTATTGTATTCGTGAAAATTCTTCGAATGTTCTTGACAAAAAAAAGAGCATGTTTTATATTTAGTCAGATTGTCTAAATAAAATACATCGATGGGCAAACACAAAATAAAAAATAACTCTAAGTATCATGTCCCAAATTTGGAACGGGCATTGAAAATTATTGAACTTCTCTCAAATAACTCTCAAGGACTTATTGCAAGCGACATTTCCAATTTATTGAATATTCCAAGAAACAGTGTATTTAGAATTACTTCTACTTTATATGATCACGATTATATAACACGTGATGAAGATCTGAAGACTTTTAAACTTTCACTCAAACTTTTGTCAACTGGAATAAAATCATTAAGCGATCAACCATTGGTTGAAAAAGCATTACCTGTAATGCATGAGTTGCAAAAAAAATACAAAGAGACAATCCCGATAGGTATACTTCGAGGTGATCAAGGTGTTGTTATTGAGGAGGTAGTTGGTACTCACTTATTTCGTTTTGTATTAGAACCGGGCAAGGTATTTCATCTTCATACTTCTGCACCGGGTAAAGCAATGATGGCATATTTGCCTGAGCAGGAACGAAAGGAGTTGATCAAAAAAATTGAATATGAAGTCTTTAATGAGCGTACGGCTCGAGGTCCGAAAGAATTAGAGAAAAAACTTAAGGATGTTAAAAGGAAAGGGTATGCCGTTGACCATGCCGAGGAGATTGATGGTATGCATTGTATCGGGGCCCCGATTTTTAATAAACGTGGTTATCCTGTTGCTGCGATTTGGATCACCGGTCCTTCAATGCGAATACAAGAAAAGGATTTCAAAAAGATCGGGCTGAATGTGAAGGCAAGTGCCGATAAAATTTCAAAAAGTTTGGGATATAAATAAAAAAATGATAGCCATATTAGAAATTTTTCAATATTTTATTATAAAACATGTAAACGTTTACATATACGAGCGCATAAATGAGTGATAAACTAACAAATAGCTACTGGAATAGCTATGTAAACGATTACGCAATGTTCAACAGTTTAACGATAAATATCATTAGCAGTTCACAAGTAAACAAAGTATTAGCCCTGGATTTTTTTCACAAAGTTGAGCAATAAAAATTAAAATCGAAGGAGTGATAAACATGAAGACAAAAAGACTTTTATTTGGACTGACATTAGGGATGTTTGTTATTTTATTTCTTAATGTAGAGTTAATTGCTCAAACAGTATTGACTCAGCCGGATTCACTATACTTGGGGAAAATTCCAATTGGCAGTACTTCCACAAGGATTGTAAAAATTAAAAATACGTCCTCAACCGTACTCAATATTACACAAATTGAGATTGTGAATATTGCCGGAGGGGATTTCACAATTTTAAACAACCCGGGAGCAATATCATTAGCGCAGCTTCAAAATGTTGCTCTCGAAATTCAATTTACTCCGGTAACAAGTGATACTAACAAAGCCAGTCTTACCATTACAAGTAATGCCGGTACAAGTCCTGATATTGTTTTTCTTTTTGGAGTAGGATCCTCCGGTTCACCCATAACGTTTGAAAGACTTTTTGGGGATGAAGAGAATGATCGACTTAGTTCTATCCAAGAAACACCGGATGGCGGATATATTTGTGCGGGAAGTATGCTTCCCCCCGGTGAGGATTATTATAATGTCTTAGTTGCTAAAACTGATCAGAACGGACTTGTTGAATGGTCTAAAGATTATGGGGATGACGAAACTGAAGATGCAAACACGGTTGTGCAAGCGGGCAATGGTAATTATGTGGTTTTCGGACGCACTAATTCAAATGGTGCCGGGGGACTAGATTATTATTTGATAGAAATAAATTCAACTGGTGATGTAGTCTGGGATAAAACTTATGGTGGTAATAGAGATGAGCAGGCAAGGTCAATGGTTAAAACACCGGATGGAGGATATTTGCTTGTTGGAAATACCCGCAGCTTTGGTGACGCTCTTAGTACCGATGTTTATGTAATAAAAGTCACCGCCGATGGTTCAATAGTTTGGGAAAAAAACTTATGGCGGCGCTGGTGGTGAATCCCCAAGCAACGTAATTCGAACGAATGATGATAACTATGTTATTGTAGGTAATACAGGTAGTACGGATGGTGGAGACTTTGATGCATACTTTTTAAAAATTGATGGAAGTGGAAATACAATCTGGGAAAAAACATTCGGTGGAAGTGATGAAGAGGATGGGTCTGATATTGTAGAATTGAGTGATGGAAGTTTAGTTGCAGTTGGTTATACTGTTAGTTATGGAGCAGGTGGTAGAGATATATTTTTATTGAAACTTGATTCCTCCGGTAATGAGGTTTGGAATAAGACGTTTGGCGGACCTTATCAAGATTATGCTGCAAATATTGTATAGGATGGGGTAAATATTATTTTTACAGGGAGTATTAGCCAAACGCTTCAAGTTACAAGTGCAAATATAATTAAAACTGATTTAAATGGAGATGTTGTTAAACAATTTACAAGTCAACCAGGAAAATTGAATATGAGTTTTGGTGACTTGATTATTAACAGTGATGGAAATTTAATTCTTGCCGGATCGAGTAGCAGTTTTAGTAATAGCGGTGATGCGTATATTTTAAATACTGCAGATTTTAAATCTATAACATCAGTTGGTGATGATGACAGTATTGTTGATAATTTTATTCTCTACCAAAACTATCCTAATCCTTTTAATCCCTCGACAACAATTAATTATCAAATTCAACAAGAGGGGTTTGTTATAATAAAAGTCTATAGCATAATAGGCAATGAAATTCTCACGCTCGTAAATGAAAATAAAAATGGGGGAAGACATTCGGTTGAATTTGTAGCCGGCAATCTTGCAAGCGGCATTTACATATACACAGTCAGAGCGAATGGTAATTTGCAAAGCAAGAAAATGATGCTTTTAAAATAATTATGAATGAAAATAGAAGATAAAAAATTGCAAAACACTTTTACTCAATTTAAACATAGAATTAACTCACAAACATAAGGAAATTCTTTATGAGAAAGCATTTACATCAATTATTTAATCTTTTTATCGTTATGATGCTTGGGTTTACTATACAAACCTTAGCACAAACCGGGAAAATTGCCGGTACAATTACCGATGCACAAACCGGTGATTATTTGCCGAGTGCCAACGTAATGCTTGAAGGTACAAGTATCGGGGGAGCATCAGATTTACAGGGGTATTTCCGTGTGGGTAATATCCCTCCGGGGAATTATACTATGATTGTTAGATTTCTAGGTTATACTGATTACAAAACAGATATCGTAGTTTCCTCAGGATCGACTACAAAAATTGATGTTGCATTAACAGCGGCCTATATAGAAATGGGAACTGTTGTTGTAGAAGGTATGCGGCAGGGGCAGGTAAAAGCTTTGGCTATTCAGAAAGAATCTGATAACATTAAAAGTGTTGTCTCGAGAGAACAAATGGAAAACTTCCCTGATATTAATACTGCCGAAGTTTTACAGCGTTTACCCGGTGTTCATATAGACCGTTCACAAGGCGATGGGCGTTATGTCTTAATCCGCGGTACTAGTCCTGCATTAAGTACTGTTACGGTTAATGGAGAAGCATTGGCTTCAACTCGTAATGCAGAAAGGTACACACAATTAGATATCGTAGGTTCAAACCAGATGTCCATGATCGAAGTTATTAAAGCGATTACACCTGATATGGATGCTAACTCAATCGGTGGCTCCGTTAATATTGTAACAAGAAGTGCATTTGATTACCCGGGTATGAAAGCAAATGCAACTTTAGGAAGCGGTTATGCAAATTTAGATAATGCAATAAACTGGCAGGGAAAATTTAGTTATAATAATAGAATTACTGATCAACTTGGGATTTCAATTACAGCTAACTACGATAGAAAAACTCGCAGCGCGGATGATAATGAATATGAGTGGGATGAAATAAAGACTCAAACAGGTGTTACGATTCCTATTTCTCTAATTGATGCGAATTTAATGGATTACAAATTAGTTAAAGATAGATATGGTATCGGCGGTGGATTAGAATTCCGTCTCAACAAGGAAAACCGCTTTTTCGTAAACATGATGTATAATAAATATGTTGATGTTAACACGAGGAACCGTATGCGTGTCCGCGTTAATAAAGGTAAATATATGAATGACGAAGGCACTTTGACCGAAGGTTCACGATTTATTCGCGAAGTTACCGGGCGTACAGAAAACCTTATCCAAACACATTATACTTTAGGTGGTGAACATTTCTTTGGAAGTATGAAATTTGACTGGCTTGGAGCTTATAGTTACGGTGAAGAAAATCATCCTAATCAGTTAGATTCCGAATGGGATTTGGATAAAAAAGCCAATTTACAAATAGATTTATCTGATCCGGAAGTTTTCAAGTGGACAGTTCTAAATCTTGCTGAGAATTATGAAAAAACTGCTGCTAATTACGAATTTAATAATATTGATTATAGAACAACCTTCAGTTCCAGCACATTTAAAACTATTGGTGCGAACTTAGAAATCCCCTATGCGCTTGGTAGCGCATCGGCTAAAGCAAAATTTGGTGTAAAGTACACAACACTCAATAAAGATCGTAGCGATAACAGATGGACTTACAGTTGGGAAGGTGCCGGCGATCCGAATTTAGGTGAGTTCCTGTCTGACCGGACTAGACCAGACTACTTTAACGATAATTATAATTTTGGTGAATTAGGTGATTGGGATAAATTGGACACTTGGTTCAACGCCAATAAGGACAAAGCTGATGGATTTATGGGAGAACGAAATTACGAGGACTCCGATGCGGCAAGTTATGTGGTAGGCGAAGATGTTATGGCATACTATGCGATGACCACTATCAATTTTGGTAATTTTTCTTTGGTTGGAGGATTCCGTCATGAATTTACATCCAACGACTTAAAAGGACATAAATTGGTATTCGACAGTAACGGAGATTTCGCATCGCTGGAAGAAGTTAATGTCGCCAAAGATTACAATAAAATATTTCCTATGATTCATCTATTGTATAATGTTACTGATAATACACAATTAAGATTTGCTTTTACTCAATCTATGTCACGCCCTAATTTCTGGGATTTAGCCCCTCATTATACACTGAATCCTGATAATGAAAGAATCAGAAGCGGTAATTCAGACTTACAACCAACTACTTCTAATAACATTGATCTAATGGCCGAACATTACTTCCAAGGTATTGGTGTTGCTGCCGCAGGTTTCTTCTTCAAAGATCTTAAAAACATTATTTTTGTTACAACTAGAGATCTTGAATCCGGTGCTAATATCGGTTACGAATTTGAAAGACCTGAAAATGGTGGTGATGCTTCATTATATGGAATCGAATTAAACTGGCAGCAGGAATTAACTTTCTTGCCTGGATTTCTTTCCGGTTTCGGTGTATATCTTAATTACACACATACATGGTCTAATGCCGACTTGTTAGGACGAGAGGGAGTTATTCCAGGACAAGCGGGTGATGTTGCTAATATTTCATTAGGCTATGAAGGTGGCGGATTTATGGCTCGCTTAAGCTATAGTTATCAGGGTGAGTTTATTAAAGAAGTTGGTAAAGATGAAGACCATGATCAATCTGTTAATTCTCACGGTCAGTTAGACTTTACAGCCACTCAAGATATTTTCCATGGAATGGAATTATTCTTTGAAGCAATAAATCTTACAAACGCACCAAATTATGAATTCATGGGTATAGAAGATCATCCAATTCAAGTTGAATATTATTCATGGTGGTGCAATTTTGGACTTAAATATAGTCTCTAAATTAGCCTATTGTTTATAAAGGGGCAGCGGCTTATCTGCTGCCCCTATTCTTATCTTCATTCAAATATTATGTGAGTAATTAATTATGAAAAAAAAAAAATATTTTGGCGTTATTGCTCCGTTGATTACACCTGTCGATCAATCAGGGATGATTGACCAAGATTCCGTTGAAAAATTATTCGATCATGTTATGAAAAATAACAATTTCCCATTCATCTTAGGTACAACCGGGGAAATTGCATCCAACAGTCTTAAAAATCGTAAAAAGTTAGTTGATATTGCCGTGAATTTGACTAAAGGGAAAACGACACTTTATGCAGGCATTACAGATAATTCGGTAGCAACCACAATTGAAACTGCAAAAAAATATGCAGATTCAGGCGTTGATATTTTAGTAGTACACTTACCTTACTTTTTTCCGTTAACCGATGATCTTATGTTGAAATATTTCGAAACGATAGCCAATAATTCTCCGATTCCATTTGTCATATACAATATTAAATCAGTTACACATATGTCAATTCCTATTGGGGTAATCGACAAATTAAGTCAACATCCCAACATAGCAGGACTTAAGGATTCCGAAAGAGATTATAATCGCGTTGAAGAACTTGCACAACGCTTTAAAGATAGAGAAGACTTTTCATTGTTCATTGGCTGGACGAACAAATCAAGCCAAGCGCTCCTTTTAGGATTCGACGGGATTATCCCGAATACCACCAATTTGATACCGGGATTGTTTCAGTCCTTGTATGAATCGGCTATAAGTGATAATGAAGAAGCTGCGATGAAGCTGCAGAACAAAGCAGAGGAACTTTCCGAACTCGTTCAGAACAATAGAACAATGACGCGTACAATCCCTGAACTTAAAGCTGTTCTTAATCACTTGGGGATATGTAAACCTTTTGTTCTACCGCCGCTTGAAAGACTAAGTGATAAAGAAGCAGAAGTGTTAATAAAAGAGTATGATAAATTGAATCTTTGATTACGGAGAACTATATGCTTAAAAAAAGTTTATTCTTTTTGACCATAATCATATCGGTTTTTTTATTCACAAATTGTCAAACGAGTAATGTTGAACCAATAAAACTTGATAAAGGTCCACAACTTTTTATTGACGATTATTTGATAGCAGACCAACCATTTGTAACACGTACAGTAAATAATCCAGATAAACTGCCTGATCCTATTGTATGGGGAGGTCTTGATAAAGATAACCAGTTTCAACCTTATCTGTCAGTTCTAAAAGATCCAGAGACCGGGAAATTTAGGATGTGGTATAATACTTCAATAGATGATGTAGAAACACATCGGTGTCACTTAGCATATATGGAATCAGATGATGGTATTAACTGGATTCGCCCTCACAAATTGTTAGATGTTCCTCATCCAATTCAGTTTGGTGTTACTGTTATGGATCGTGGAGTTGACTTTGAAAATTCACAGCAACGTTATGTTTTTGCAACATATTTAAAACCGGGACTAAGAATTTCTTTTTCACCAGACGGTATTAACTGGACATCTGCTTCAGATGAACCTGTACTTTTGCATAATCATGATATCACATCAGTGCATTGGGATCCGATCCGTGAACAATATCTAGCAGTTGTATCTCACAGGCTAAATGGATATGGAGACCCTAAATACCCAACAGCTGACGACAACAGGCGAATTCCGCACGAAAGTGTGAGCAAAGACTTGATAAACTGGAAAGAAATTCGGCCGATAATCGAACCCAAAATAGGTGCTCCTATTGAACAGGGCGAGACTCAGTTTTATGCAATGTCGGGTGTTTTAACAAGAGGAGATTTATTAATTGGATTAGTAAAAGTGTTACGAGATGATCTCAACGCTACCTATGGTAAAAATGCAAAACAAATGGGCGACATGAATAGAAAAGCAGCCGGTATTGGTTATACCGTGTTAGCATGGAGCCGAGATGGCGTAACGTGGCAAAGAGATTATGAACCGTTCATACCACGAAATCCACTACCGGGAACGTTCGATCATGCAATGGCTTGGGGTGACGAACAGATAATTGTCG
>CAZKNM010000003.1:27762-35593 GCA_964554135.1 uncultured Melioribacteraceae bacterium | reverse complement strand
ATTACGCCGGGTACGAACGTGGTCATAAAGTTGAAAGATTTAAGGAAAGACATATCGGTTTTGCAAGTATGCCAAAAGACAGGTATGTAAGCCGCGATGCAGACTTTAACGGTGGATCATTAATAACAAAACCTCTCATTTTGAATGCCGATAAAATTACCTTTAATGCAAATGTAGTTGGCATTTGCCGTGTCAGGTTAGTTGATGAAAATCGAAATCCGATTGACGGTTTTGATTGGGCTGAATTGAAAGGTGACTCTGTAGATCAGAAAGTTGATTGGAGCAATGATATCGGTTCATTATCGGGCAAAACTGTTTGTCTCGAATTTGAAATGAAGAATACACAACTGTTCGGTTTCGATCTGCACTAATATTCTTTTAGAAATTTTTCTTAGCGAGGTAAATCTTGAAGATCATATATGCATTATTGTTTTTATTAATATTATCATTTGTGTTGCCGCTTAAAATATCTGCTCAACATTCAGAAGATATAAAAATTATCAAGCAAAATTTTGATACCGACCCAGAATGGGAAAATGTAAATAACAGAGTAAACTGCAGCGATTGTCCTCAACGTACTCAAGATTTTGGTTGGGCGCCGACAAATCATAACGGTTCGGGTCCGGGAGAAATTGGCGGAACGATTTGGAAATCCACAACTCCAGCTTATTACGCAATGCCTTTCGGAAAGCCTCTTTCATTCAAAGATGCTTTTTCTGCATCCGGCAAGATTTCCGTTATTGCCCCGGATGATGAAGGCTTCGGTTTGTACCTAGGATTTTTCGGGCATGAAAGACAAGGATGGCGCGTTTGGTCTTCTTGCGGAGCTAGGATAGGCCAGTTTTATTATAATATTGAAGGATATCCTGAAGGTGTTGCAAAATGGCATCTCGATTATAAAACCGGTGCTGCTAGCGGTGCAATTTTGAATCCGGATCTGGCAATTCCCGGTGATGGTTCTGTTCATACCTGGGAATTTAAATATGAACCAAATGTAAGTGTGGCGGATATGGAATGGCCGGACACAAGATTACCAAAATACTTCCCCGAAGTAGGGAGAAATATTCATACTGATTCAATTCTTATAGCATTTCAAAAAGAAGAACCTTCTATGACAAAAGAAAAACTGCTTGAAATTTTATTCGAAGCGAGAGATAAAGGTTTGGTAGATGATTGGTATCGTAAAGGAAAATATCATCTTTGGAATCTTGAACAGGAGCCGGAAAACATTAAAGGAAGAATCACGTTTATATTCGACGGGGAATCGGTTAGTTATTTTTTAATTCCCAGTCATCAGGAAGTCCCCTCTGCAATAGACCGTTTTGGATTTTGGAATATGCAGATGTATACCGGCAGCCTCGAGTTTTATGTTTCGGATTTAATGGTGAATAATCATAAAATTGATTTATCTCAAGACCCCTATTGGGATGAATTAAATAACAAAATAACATTTACCGAAACCGATTTTCATTCGCGGCATAATTACGGTTACTCGCAGACTAATTGGGCAGGTGAAAATATCGGTGAGATTGGCGGAAGGTTCTGGGGAACAGAAGTGCTCGATCCCTTACAAGGATATTACGCTGTTGATATCGGCGAATTAAATTTAGAAGACCCAATTAAATTTTCGGGTAAAATAAATTTTGTTGAAGGCGCTGTTGATGGTCGCATGTTGATCGGTTATTTCAATAAAGAAGAAAAGCTGGCGCTGGTAAAAGGTGAGTATAAAGGTAATCCGCCGAACCAATATCTTGGTTTGGAGGTAATGGACCAGACAAGATATGGTTATAATATTACTGCTGTCTGTTCTCCAACGCAAAATATTTCAATTGAAGAGAGAGGACCGATATACATTCCCGATAGAATACAACGTGAATTTGTTTTTGATTACGATCCGGATGCGGGCGTTGCGGGAAGAATTACTGTTACATTCGGCGAAGAAGTTTTTAGTGCTGACCTTACACCGGAACAAAGAAAAGTCGGTGCTACCTTCAACCGGTTTGGTTTATTGAATCCGAGGAAGGGAGGTAAATACGTTGATGTTTATTTCGATGACTTAAGCTACTCATCACGTAAAAGTGATAGTGAACGCGAAAGATTCAAACAGAGTATTATAGAAGTCCCCTATCCAAAATGGGGACGTAAATATCAATAGATAGTTTTATGAGGTAATTAAAATGCGAACAAAAATTCTTTTGGTTTTTCTGATAATAATTTTTTCAATCGTTGGTTGCAAAAAAGAATCGAAGTATGAAGAGATGGGGGAATATGCGCCACCGGATGCCTATGAAGAAGGCAACAAACATCCTTTCTATGGAAGTGAGAATGAATGGAATCAAAGATTTTTCTATGTCGCTAATAAAGATTATTACAAACGCCGCGGGCAAAGACAGATGCTTGATATGATGGAAGGACGAATTGTTGAAGCAGAAAACTATTGCCGTCAATTAATCGCTGAAGATCCGAACGATATGGAATCGCGATTCAATCTGGCTGTATCTTTAGCACTTCAAAATAAAATTGATGATGCTATGCAGGTTGTTAAAGAGGCAGTGGATAAAGGTCTCCCGTTCGGACGTTTTCTAGCCGGACCAAGAGACATTCTTAAACCTCTTACAGATTCTAAGGAATTTAAAGAATATGCCGCGGGTTTTCATTTACCAATTCTACATGGTCCGATGCTGGGTAAAGTTACAGATCACAGCGCAAGTTTCTGGGTTCGCACTGCTGATGAAATTAATGTCCAGGTAAAAGTGAGTACCGATAAGAATTTGAAAAATTCGATTGAATCCGATATTGTAAAAAGCAAAGCCGAAGACGATTTTACAGTAATTGTCGGAGCCGAAAATTTGCAGCCAGGTACAAAGTATTATTACAAAATATTTGTTGATGGAAAAGTAGCTCCCGGAACTGACGAATATTCTTTTAAAACATATCCTGAAGAAAATAAACCTGCGGAATTCCAAATCGCATTCGGTGGTTGCGCAGGTTATGTTTATTGGAACGAAAGAATGTGGGACGTAATTAGCGGGCACAATCCGTTGGCGTTTCTTTGGCTGGGAGATAATGTTTATATAAACATGCCAAATTATCCCAACGCAATTCATTACTATACTTATTATCGTCGTCAATCCGGCGATATGTTTAGAAGATTTGTATCGGCTACTTCAAATTATGCTATTTGGGACGATCACGATGCCGCAACCGATGATGTCTGGTTAGGTCCATACAAAGATAAACCAGGTTGGAAAATGCCCCTCTTGGAAAATTTCAAACAGAACTGGATAAATCCGTTTTACGGAACCGATGAATGGCCGGGTACTTATTTCAATTTCATGATTGGTGATGTTGAAGTCTTCATGCTGGATGTAAGATTTTACCGGACTAATCCATATGATGAAAATCCAACAATGTTAGGTCCGGCGCAAAAAGCATGGTTGTTGGAACAACTTAAAAAATCTACTGCCACATTTAGAATTTTGGCTTCGGGTGTGCCCTGGGCTTACGATGCAAAAGAAGATAGTAAAGATACTTGGAACGGCTTCAGAAGCGAAAGGGAAGAGATATTCAACTTCTTAGCTGATAACAACATCAATGGAGTTTTATTACTGTCGGGGGATAGGCATCGTACAGATATAAGAAAGATAGAACGCCCTAACGGATACACACTTTACGATTTCGAAAGCTGCAAATTGACAAATCAGCACACGGCCCCTCTTGAGCACGGAGCCATTTTCGAATACAACGAAAAAAATTGTTTCAGCATTCTAAAATTCGATACTTACCAATCCGATCCGGTTGTTGTATATGAACCGATGACTATCGATAACGAAGTACTCTATAAAATGACTTTAAAACTAAGCGACTTAACTCAACGAGATTAGAAGTATTCATGAAAAGAAGTCTAATAATATCGGCATTTATTCTTTTATTTGATTTTTATCAAGCGGATGTGTTCTCACAATCCACTTGGCTCGAAAATTCATTTGAGGATTTTAGTGACGGTACATTTTTAGACGCCGGCAGCAATTGTTATGTATCTGCGAATGGGAGAATACAAATAATTACACGCTGGGATTTTAACAATGATGGTAATTTAGATGTGTTTATCCCGAGCAGTCAAAGTCATACTGAAAAAGAAAATATTTTTATCTACCTGAATAATGGAAATGATATTGATGCAAAATCGAGAATTGAACTCCCCGCCGCAGGCGCTGTTGATGGATTAATAATGGATTTCAATAAAGACGGGTATGATGACCTTGTTGTACTTCATTATTCGGATAGTTATTTCAAACGAGTTCCCCTCTGGTTATATGTGGGATCCCCGGAAGGCTATTCTATTGAAAATAGAGTTGAATTGCCTTCCGCAGGGGGATCCGCAGTAACAGCGGGTGATTTCAATAATGATTCGTGGATTGATATAGCAATTGCGTGTCAATATTGGGGAAACAGTGAAGACCCGGATGTAGAATCAAGGAAAAGTCTGATCTATTGGAATTCTGAGAAAGGTTTCGACACAGAGAATCCTTTTGAGATTTCAGTTAACAAACAAGGCATGAACAGTGTAGCCACTGGTGATATAGATAATGATTCAATCGATGATCTTGTCGCTATGTTTCCTGATAACACATATTTATTTCTATCAAGCAGAGATGCTTTCACTAATCCTGAAAATAGAATACCAATTAATATAAAATCAACAGCAGCATCAATTGGTGATGTTGATAATGATGGATTAGCTGATATTGCTTTTTGTACTATTGACGGAATCAGGTTAATCAAAAAAATCTATAATAAGAATCTTAACATGGATTCGTCTGCTTTACTTCATGTAAGTAAAACATCGGATGTTGTGCTTCAAGATGTAAATAAAGATAGTTTTGATGATATAGTTGTTGCCAATTTTTCTACAAAAGGAGGGGCAACCTGGACCGATTCCCCAGTGTTTTATTCCGATAATGGAAATTTTGAAACGAAAAATGCAATTCTATTACCGACACTCGGCGCTAAATCGGTTACCTGTTCCGATCTTAATAATGACGGATACCCGGAATTAATTTTCAGCTTCTTTCAAATAACAAATCAAAAAAGTTTTCTTTCATATGTTTATTGGAATGATGAAGGGACCTACCAGTTTGGAAACCATTCTCAACTTCCGACATTAGGAACTATGGCAAATGCAGTAGGCGATGTAAACCACGACGGATTGAAGGATGTAATCTTTTTCAATGACGAAGGAGGTTTTAGGGACGGACCGGAAGAATCACCTTTATATTGGGGAGATGGCACGCGAAATTTTGATATTCATAGAAAATATGTTTTTCAAACAAAGCAGGTATTCGGATTTGGGCATGCGGACCTGGATGATGATGATAATGTTGATATGATATTATGCCAGCAGAATTTTGTGAGTGGTGTTCAACACGATCAAGGTGGATTAATACTTCAATGGGGGCAGAACGGTGAGTTTGGACCGCCGACTCATCTTACAATGGAAATAGGATACGGCGGTGTTCGTGTGGCTGATATTAATAAAGATGGTTACTTAGACATTGTTGCCGGGGGTAATTGTGTTGATTTTGATAACCCAGAACTGCACGGCTTCCCGATATTCTGGGGATCGGAAAAAGGATATTCTTTCAAGAACAGAAGTTTACTCCATTGTTCAGTAGAAAAATTTCGTTGCCCTTTACTAATGGATCTTAATAAAGACGGTTGGCTGGATATTGCAGGGCAGGACGGAAACGGCAAAGTAAAAATCTGGTGGGGCGATAAAGATGGATTTACAGACAATAATTTTAATGAAATTGATCTTGGTCGTAAAGATCATTTAATGTACATAAAAGGAGCAGACTTTAACAATGACGGTTGGCTTGATCTATTTCTTCCGCAACGTTTATCGCCTTACGGAACTCCACCTGGTTCATTCATTTACTACGGATCAGTGAAAGGGTACAGCAATTCAAACAGCGAAGAAATATACTCTTTTGTTCCTTACCAAAATACAATTTCAGATGTAAATAATGACGGTTTCCTAGATTTATTTCTTACAAGTTACGGATGTGAACCGGAAGGGAACAGACCATCACTTCTGTATTACGGAAGTAAAGATGGTTTTAAGCAAAAGGCAATTGAAATTGACTCACATGGTTCATCTGGTTCCGTAATACTTGACTACGACGGTGACGGTTATAAGGATATACTAATTTGCAATCACAGAAATGCCGATTCATATTTATTACCTAAACCGCATCAACATAAAAATCCATCGCTGCTTTACTGGGGCAGCAAGGAAGGTTACTCGAAAGAAAGTAGATTTGAATTCCCTGCAATCGGGCCAAGCGGTTTAAACCCGCGTGATGCCGGCAATAGTTACGACCGCGGTTTGTATGAAGATTATTGCTCATCGGTTTATTCAATAAAAGAAAATGAACAACCGGATAAAATTGAATGGGAAGCCGAAAAACCATTCGGCACCGATATACATTTTCAAGTCCGTTTAACTGATGAAAAAAATGAAATTGAATCATCTGACTGGGTTGGACCCGACGGTGTTGATTCCTGGTTCACTGAGAGCGGAAGTTCATTAGAAGATTTAATGGGAAAGTTTATTCAATATCGCGCAAGATTGATTACACCAAACGGCGCGGCGATCCCGTATTTAACTTCGGTAACTATTACATTCACAAACGAATAGATGATTGTGCTATGAAAGAAATAAAATTAATCGGTTTAGTTTTTTCGTTGATGCTTTTTACATCGACGGTTATACCGCAAAGTATTTGGCAGGAAGATTCATTCGAAGATTTCCGTGACGGTAGCTTTTTAGACGCCGGCAGCAACTGCTATGTATCTGCAAAAGGAAGAATTCAAATGATTACCAGGTGGGATTTTAATAATGACGGTAATCTCGATATTCTTTTGACTGCAGGTCACGGTCAAACGGAAAAAGAAAATACATATATATATTTAAACAACGGTCAGGATATTGATGCTCGTTCCCGGATTGAATTACCTGCAGCAGGTTCTTACGACGGGCTGATTGCCGATTTGAATAAAGACGGATTTAACGACCTTGCAGTAGTACATAATTCCGACAGTCATGTTCAGCGTGTACCGGTATGGATTTACTACGGTTCTAAAAATGGATTCTTAATTGAAAACAGAATCGAATTGCCTTCCTACCAAGGCACTGCAATTGTGACCGGCGATTTTAATAATGATTCGTTTGTCGATTTGGCTATCGGATGTCAATATTTCGAAGTTAATGAAGATGAAGAAACAGCTGAGAGGAAGAGTTTCATTTATTGGAATTCCGAGAACGGATTTAACCCGAATAATAAACTTGTTTTATCTTTCGGCGGGAAAGGCGCCGAATCATTAGCTTCTGGGGATTTGGATAACGACGGTATTGATGATCTTGTTGTCTCGGCAAAAAGTAAAACATTTTTACTGTTATCGAGCAAAAATGCTTTTGATAAAGTTGATAATGTTGTTGAAGTAAACATTAAGAGCAACCGACTCGCAGTTGGTGATTATAATAGCGATTCTATTCTCGACATTGCGTCGGGCATAGGTGGAAAAGTACAAATTCTAAAAGGTGAAGGTAACGGCAAGTTTCAGTGTGATAATTGTGTGACTCTTCCCGTAAGTTCTCCGCGTGATATGGTTTTTGCTGATGTTAACAATGACGGACTTGAAGACCTTGTAGTTGCAAACTTTTCCGAAGAAGGAGGTGTTACCTGGACCAACTCGTATGTGTTCTTTTCTGATGGAAATGATTTCTCAACCCAAAAGCGTTTGGAACTTCCAACATTTGGGGCTGCAA
>CAZKNM010000003.1:25004-27732 GCA_964554135.1 uncultured Melioribacteraceae bacterium | reverse complement strand
ACCCTGAAATTGTGTTTAGCTTCGAGAGAGTACTAAATCAAAACAATCTTCATTCATACATTTATTGGAATGACAAGGGCACATTTAGATTTGAAAATCATACACAACTTCCTACCCAGGGCTCAAACGGAAATGCAATTGGTGATGTTAATGCCGACGGTTTACCCGACGTAGTATTTTTTAATGATGAAGGATACTTCAGAGACGGACCTACAAAATCACATATCTACTGGGGTGATGGTACCAGAAATGTTTCCGTGTTGAGGAGTACAGAATTTTTAACTCATCAAGTTTTTGGACAGGGGCATGCCGATTTGGATGACGACGGTAATGTAGATATAATATTTGCACGTCAAAATTTCATTGCCGGTATAAAACATGAACAATCAGGGCTTGAAATCCATTGGGGCGAAAATGGCAAATTCGAATTTGTTACTCCATTAACAATGGAGTACGGGTACGGCGGAGTCAGAATTGCCGATATTAATAAAGATGGGTACCTGGATATTCTTTCCGGCGGCAGATGTATCGACCTTAATGATCCCGATAAATTCGGCTTCCCGATTTTTTGGGGTTCAAAATTAGGTTATTCTTTTCATAACAGGAAAGTGCTTCATTTTACCATTCAAAGGATTCGCGGTCAATTATTAATGGATTTAAACAAAGACGGATGGCTTGATATTACTGGTCAGCTTGAGAATGGTAAAGTAATAATTTGGTGGGGGGCTGAAGAAGGATTCGCTGATGAAAGGATTTCCGAAATTGATCTTGAACGCAAAGACCATTTAATGTATATCAAAGCGGCTGATTTTAATAAAGACGGCTGGCTCGATCTGGTTTTTCCCCAACGGGGTAATCCTGACGGAACTGAAATGAGTTCATTTATTTATTTCGGTTCACCTGATGGTTATAACAAAAACAACCGTATTGAACTAGCTTCATATGTCCCGTATCAAAATAGTATTGCCGACTTGAATAATGACGGTTGGCTAGATTTATTGTTTGTTAGTTATGGGGGCGAGGTTAGTGGAAATCGTCCTGCGCTAATTTATTGGGGAAGTAAAGATGGATTTTTACCAAAGCGAACTGAACTTGAATGTTACGGTGGTTCCGGTTCCGAAATTCTCGATTACGACGGCGATGGTTGGTTGGACATCTTAATATCTAATCATCGTAAGTCGGGTTCATACATTATTCCTGAACCACATCATCATACATGTCCTTCTATGCTTTATTGGGGAGGTCCTAACGGTTACTCTAAAGAGAACAGGTGGGAAGTAATAGCTGAAGGTCCAAGTGGAATGAATCTTCGTGATGCAGGCAACAGTTACGACCGCGGACTTTATGAGGATTATTTTTCTTCTCTATACAGACTTGATGATGGCAAATCTCCCTCGTTTATTGAATGGTCGGCTGAAAAACCTTTCGGTACCGATGTGCATTTTCAGATCAGGATTGCTGATAGTAATAATGAATTGGAAAAAGCGGAATGGCAAGGACCTTCAGGTAAAGATTCATGGTTTACCGAAAGCGGAAGTGAAATATTTAATTTATCCGGGAAATATATTCAATACCGTGCGCGGCTAATAACACCTAACGGTGCTGCCACACCATACCTTTCAGAGGTGAAGATTACTTTTAAATAAAATTGATATGTAAGAATTTTTAAACTAGTTAGAAACAAAATTTAAATGATGATTAAGAAAATAATTCAGTTTGCATATTGTTTGATGTGCATTTCAACAGCAGCATTTGCGCAGAATGTTTGGAGTGAAGATAGTTATGCAGATTTTATTGACGGTACTTTCGATGACGCAGGCGCAAACATGTATGTCTCACACAACGGCAGGATTCAGACTATCAATCGTTGGGATGTAAACGGTGATGGTAACCTTGATATATTGTGCGTCAATTCTCATCCGATAGTGGAAATGCTGGATATGTCTATCTACTGGGGAAACGGGAAGGATTATAGTATCCGTAACCACAGTTACATTCCTGCCAACGGTCCAATGTGGGTAACCGCCGATGATTTGAACAATGACGGTGAAATGGATTTGATTGTTGCCAACTACTCCAACGGTACATGGACGGAGATGGAGTCGTTTGTTTATTACGGCGGACTAGATAAAAATGAAAATGTTAAAGAAGGTGAGTGGGGATTTTATCCATTTAAAAAACGAATTCTTCTTCCCAGTTCAAATGCACAAAAAGCAATTACCGGTGATTTCAATAATGATGGTTATAAAGATATTGTAATTGCTTTTTCTGGCGGATTCTGGGAGTATCGTGATAAATCAAAAAAAGGTACTTCTCCTTCAAGAATTTATTGGGGAGGAAAGGATGATTTCAATCCTGAACGTTTTACGAATATTATGACTTCAGGCGCTACCGATGTTGTTAGTGCAGATTTTAACAACGACGGATGGCTCGATCTTGCATTTGCCAACGGTGATGGAGAAACGTCATTCATCTATTTCGGAGGCAAGAACGGTTTTGATGAAACCGGTTTAATTGAATTGCCCACAAATAAACCTCACGCTGTTGAAGCGAAAGATATCAACAATGATGGTACAATTGATGTGATTTTTGCCAATGAAAAAGGATTTGTGTCGGTTGCTTATCTTAATGAAAATAATTCTTTTGATGTAAATAATAAAATTGAGTTTGAGACTTACGCGGCAAAAGATATAGTTGTTACTGATTTTAATAAAGACGGGTATAACGA
>CAZKNM010000003.1:19492-24969 GCA_964554135.1 uncultured Melioribacteraceae bacterium | reverse complement strand
TCATTATCCGGCGATCCGAATCTGGCTAATCGATTAATAAATTCCTTCATCTATTTTGGTTGAGAGAATGGTTTTAGTAAAGACAATAGACAATCAATTCCAACTATTGGTGCCTGGGGCGCAAATGCAGCAGATCTAAATGATGATGGTTGGACCGATCTACTTGTCTGCAATTTTCAAGAACACTATTCCTACGAAGTACCTTCATTCATTTATTGGAATGGTCCGGAAGGTTTTAAAGAAACAATGCGAACACCGTTGTACGAGCACGGCGCACAGGGTAACTGTATAGCTGATTTTGATGGCGATGGGAATAAGGATGTTCTTATAACTTCAATAATGGGAAATTCACGCGGCGATTATGACAATTCGTTCTTATACTTTGGAAAACCAGACGGAAGTTTTGATATAGAAAACAAAATAGATTTACCCGGCCGCGAAGCATACGAACAGGCATTTGCCGATTTAGACGACGACGGCGACGTTGATATTCTTATGGTCAATAGAGGTGAGATTACCAGGCTTGCAAATGAAGTTTGGATTTATTGGAATGACAATAATCAATTCGATACCTGGGATATGTCGGGCTTACCAAGCTATAGCGGTATCGGTGTTCAAGTTGCTGATCTAGATAGAAACGGATATTTAGATGTTATCGTTTCAAATGGTTCACCGAACAATATTGGAGGGGACAAACCGGAAGGAACATTCATCTATTGGGGAAGCGCTCAAGGATGGCCCGTTATCGACCGCACGGTTCTACCCAATGAATTAACAAGATCATGCTCTGTTTGTGATATTAATTCGGATGGTATTCTCGATTTGATTTTCGGTAATCAAAAGAAAGGTGGGCTTGCCAGAATTTATTTTGGCAACGGAACAAGAAATTACAATATAGATAACTCAGTAGAACTTATTAAAAGTCAGGGCTCTGGGAATCCCGAAGCTGCGGATTTGAATAAAGACGGATTACTCGATATTGTTTTTGCTCATGATAAAAATGTACTTATCTATTATCAATCGGCAGGTTGTAAGTTCGGCGAACCAATCGCAATCCAGGTACAAGCAAAAACTATGACTGCAGGTGATGTTAATAATGACGGTTGGCTCGATCTTGCTTGTCCGTTCTACAGGGGAGAGGGAAAACGAACTTGGTATTCAACGGTTTTACTAGGAAGCGAAAAAGGTTACAGTATTGATAACTCTCTTAAGTTTCCTACTGATGGTGGCACCGGTTCGTTGATTTGTGATCTTAACCGCGATGGTTATAACGATATATTCTTCTATTGTCATAGGAAAGATGGAAGTTATGATGAAATAAAAAAATACGGCGATCATAATGTTAACTCTCTGGTTTATTGGGGAAGCGCGGATGGTTTCTCCGATCAAAATGTTCAGCAATTACCAAGTGTAGGGACACACTATGATATGGGTGCAGATATTGGTAATACTCAAAATAGAACAAACAAATATGTCTATATATCATCTCCTCATTATATAGATGGGAAAAATCCGGCTTCGTTGAAGTGGTATGGCAATTCATCCATTCTCGGTTCAATAAAATTTCAATTACGCGTTGCCGATTCTGAAACTGATCTAAAACATTCTGCCTGGGTAGGTCCAGACGGAGCCGGGTCCTATTACAACAAACCTTATCAGCAGATCAAAAATTTTTCAGGGGATTGGATACAGTATAAAGCTATTTTCGATACCGGCAACGGTGCTGCATCACCTGTATTAGATAAAGTAGAAATTGAATTCAATTAGTTATAAAATAAAAATTATTGAGACTTATTATGAAAAAAATTACATCATTTGTTTTAGCAGTATGCTTTTTGATCTTATCATCAGTACAAGCACAGAGTAATAGTAGAAACCTGAATCAACTCGGTCCCAAAACCGAAAAAGTTGATATTCAAAAGTATGCCCAAATTTATTATGTATCACAAAATACAGGCATAGATAAAAAAGGAGATGGTTCAAAAAATTCTCCGTTCACAACCGTTACACATGCTTTAAGTAAGGTAATAAACAATTCGGAACAATATTCCGTCGCTGTTTTTGTTGCGGAAGGAGTTTATTCTTTCATCAGAAGACCTAAACAATTATCTTTTAATTACAGTAAAAAACCTGAACGAGCTTAAGGAAATCGCAAAAGAGGTGTATACAAAAAATACTGAGATAAGGGAAGAATTCACAAAATTGGGAAAGAGATATTTATAATTATTTAACAGTTTTGGATGGTTTGCATCAGTATCGTGTTGTTATTGCAGCCGATAATTGCACACTCGATGGTTTTAAAGTTACAAATGGTCTTGCCAGAGATAACGGTGGTGGTATTTTATGTGATGATACTTCCCCTACAATCAGTAATTGTTTTATTACGAATAATTATGTGCTGGAACCTGAACAATTCAATTATAACCGAATTCATCAAAAAGGGAACGCCGGCGGCGGTATTGCGTGCCTTTATAATGCGGTTCCGGTAATTCAAAATAACATTTTTTACGAGAACAAAACTTCAATCGGTTACGGTGCAGGAATTTCATTTTATGGTTTTCTTAGAAACGACAACGCACCGTCAAGAAAAATTGTAGATAATTTTATGGAAGGGAGTTGGGTGCCGGTTGTTAAAAATAATGTCTTTATTCATAATATAGCAGGTGTTCACGATGTCGGAAGAACTCGCAGCAGCAACGGTGGTGCGGTTTCATGTTCTTCTGAAGCTCGCCCTATTATTGAAAATAATATGATAATCTGCAATCAAGCTAAAGGTCGAAGCGACGCCGGTGGTATTTACAGTGAGAACTTTTCGTACCCAATAATAAAAGGGAATTGGATTCTTGGAAATATCAGTGATGATGACGGCGGGGGTATTTATACAAATCATACAGGACATGCTTTAATAGAAGATAATTTTATTGCGGGTAACTGGACATTGGGTAACGGTGTTGGCGGTGTTAGAATAAGCAAGGAAGGTCGCGCATCAATTCTGAATAATATTATTGTTAAAAACCAAACCGGCGGCGGTGTTCAATCTGTTGATGGTTATATGATTTTGAAAAATAATGTAATTATGGATAACAAAGGTAATTCATCCGTAAAGTGCACAAATCTATTCAGTTATTTCCAACCTTCTGTTATTGAGGAAAATATTATACGAGATAATGAGGGTAAAATTATCATTGAGTCGGCTTATGAGGGTCAAGTTATCATCAAAAATAACAACATAAGTAACGGTGAGTATAGTAAAGATAACTTTGACAAAGCAGTAAAGTTTGGTGAAGATAAAATTGTTGGTAAAATTGTTCGAACATCTTTCGACTCAAATACATATCAGACAATAATTGATATCGATAAATCATTGGGTGACGATAAAGTAGAGGGAAGAGTTTTAAATATTGGAGATTATTGGGGAGTAATTATAAAAGTGGAAAACAAAAAGTTAACTGTTTGGGGAAACGTAAATTGGTGTTCATCTGAGGAAGAAAATTTCATAATAATTTCCGATTACAAGGAATAGTTAAAAATAAAATTTTAATAATTATAAATTCAGGAGGATTCGGATGCAAAATGTCGGTTTTACAACTATTGATATGATTATAGCATTGGTATATGTTTTCGGTATCGTAGGGGTCGGTGTATATTTCTCTAAACAACAAAAGTCAGCCAAAGATTTTTTAATGGCTGGACGCAGTATGGGCTGGCTGCCGGTTGGACTATCATTGATGGCAACTCTTACTAGTGCGGTAGGTTACATGGCTTATCCGGCAGGTGCCTTCAAAAGCGGTTTAATACTTTTCTGGATGGCGATGGCAATCCCCTTATCATACCCTGTTGTTGTTTATGTTTTTATGCCTTTCTATCATAAACTGAAAGTCTATACTGCATATGAATATTTGGAAAAACGATTTAACCATAGAGTACGTGCTTTGGCAAGTGGGATTTTTATTATCTGGCGTTTAACGTGGATGGCTGCTGTTATATATGTTCCTTCACTTGTATTGAATGTAGTTTCAAACGGAAGAATTCCTCTTATCCCGTCGATTATTGTACTAAGCATTATCGCAATTATTAAAACCGCACTAGGAGGAGTAAAGGCTGTAATGTGGGGTGATGTATTCCATTCTGCGATTATGTTCCTTGGAATGTTTGTAGCTATTTATGTGATAATAGACGCTGTACCGGGGGGCATTTCCGAAGTATGGAGTACATTATCGGAAGCTGGTAAAACTAAGATGACAGGCACAATTCCCGGATTTGATGACGCAGGAATTTTCGGTAAGCTGCACCTTTATTTGCTTACGGATTTTACGGTTGTATCGCTAATAATTACATATACGGTACAGAAGATGGGTAATTATTGTGTTGATCAGGCTATGGTACAGAGATATATAACCGCAAAATCATTAAAAGAAAGTCAAAAAGGTTTTAAGGCGAATGCAATTGCTTATTTACTGTATGTTGTTTTGGTAACAATTATTGGTGCCGGTTTATTTGCCGTAGCTAAAAACTTAAATTTCCCTCCTGAACTTAAAATAGACTATATCTATCCGTACTTTATCGCTAATGTAATGCCTGTCGGTATAACCGGTTTAATGGTTGCTTCAATTTATGCCGCATCGTTATCCAGTATCGACGGCGGAATTAATTCTATAACAACTGCAGTACTAAATGATTTTTATGCTCCATATAAATTGAAACAAAATAATTTGGAAGTAGGTGAGAACTCTGACGAAGAAAAAGCACGTCGTTTGAAGATATCCAGGATCGCAACTGTTATAATAGGAATTGTTGCAATGTTTATGGCTTTTTATGTTGAACAGATGGGCGATATTTTTACCTACTCGCAGAAACTTATCAATATGTTCACCGGACCGCTATTTGGCGTATTTCTGTTAGGAATGTTAACAAAAAGAGCAACCTCAAGTGCAGTACTAATCGCAGGATTTAGTGGGTTTGTTATGGGATCATTAATGGTATTTGCAAAACAATTAAATATCGATGCATTGGCAGTAGGTGTACTTTGGCCTGCAGCTATTTCTTTCATTATCACTATAGTATTAGGTTATCTCTTAAGTATGTTCATGGGTAAAAACACTGAAGAAAAATTGAAATTTACTCGTAAAAATGTCATGCTTAGCCCTGACCAAAATTAGGATAATAGTTTCACGTACATACTAAACAAAATTATTTTCTTTGTATTTGCATAATGAAATATTAATACGATTTCTTTTATTAAATGAGCTTGATAATGAATTCTGACACTATACATATTTTGCAGAAAGTTGCTCATAATGTTCGCGCGCTATCTGCCGATGCAATTGAAAAGCAACAATCCGGACATCCCGGCCTACCTTTAGGAGCCGCAGAAATCGGCACTTATCTCTATTTGAATGTTATGAAACACAATCCTAAAAATCCTAAGTGGATGGGTCGGGATAGATTTATTCTTTCAGCAGGGCATGGCTCCATGT
>CAZKNM010000003.1:2840-19482 GCA_964554135.1 uncultured Melioribacteraceae bacterium | reverse complement strand
ATACGCGCTTTTACACTTATGTGGATATGATATATCTTTAGAAGATTTGAAGGATTTTCGAATTCTGCATTCAAAAACACCTGGGCATCCTGAATATGGGGTTACACCGGGTGTTGAAACCACTACCGGTCCGCTTGGACAAGGCATCGCTGCAGGGACCGGGATGGCTATTGCTCAAAAGTTTTTGGCCGCAAGATTCGGAAATGATTTGTTTGATTCAAAGATTTACATACTTGCCGGTGATGGTTGTATGATGGAAGGTATAGGCTCTGAGGCTGGAAGTTTAGCCGGAACATTGGGCTTGAATAACCTGGTAATTATTTATGACTCAAACGATATCTGCTTGGATGGACCAACCGAAGACTGCTTTACTGAAGATATTGCAAAACGTTATGAAGCGTACGGATTCAACGTTTTTCAAATTGATGGATACAATTTTTTTGAAATGGAATCTGCATTTAAAGCAGCCCAAAGCGAGAAACAAAAACCGACATTGATAATCGCAAAAACGATCATAGGAAGATTCTCTCCAACAAGAGCCGGTTCCAATGAAAGTCATGGAAAATTTTTAGGTCCCGAAATGAAAGGATTTAAAAATGCTATCGGTTGGCCTGATGATCCGTTTCATATTCCCGATGAGGTAAAAACTTACATGGAGAGTTTAATACCCAAATTTGAAAAATATGAGAAGCAGTGGGATGAAAAATTCGAAAAGATGAAATCGAATGATTCTTCCAAAGCCGATTTGTGGAATACATTCATGAACAAAACTTTACCGCAAGACTTTGAAGAACAATTATGGAATCTGAATATCGAACCAAATCAACCAACAAGAAAATATAATGAAATATTAATTGCCAAAGCCGCAGAGATGCTTCCTTTCCTAATATCCGGTTCTGCGGATGTAGCTAGTGTTGATTTTACATGGTTACCAGGTAATAAAATTGTGAAAAGAAATGATTGGAATCATCAACAAATAAAATTCGGTGTTCGTGAGTTTAGTATGGCAGCCGCTGCATACGGAATGATTTTGCATGGAATGATTCAGCCTGTCATCGGCACATTTCTGGTTTTTTCAGATTATATGCGGAATGCAGTACGAATGTCGGCTATGATGAAACAAAGAGTAATTTATATTTATACTCATGATTCAATATTAATTGGGCAGGATGGACCAACCCACCAACCGATTGAACATTTAATGTCGTTAAGACTAATTCCGAATTTAACTGTAATACGACCCGGTGATGAGAACGAGACTAAAGCAGCATGGGCGGTTTCATTACTTGTCGATAACGGACCGGTTGCAATATGTTTTTCTCGTCAGCCTGTAGAGTCTGCCGTGAATAAATACACCTTAGAAAATAGTAAAGAGGGCCTAAAAAGGGGAGCGTACCTTTTATACGGCGACAAAGACGAGTCTGTTGACATTGAGATTTTTGCAAGCGGCTCCGAAATCAACACTTCTTTCCAAGCTGCTAAATTACTTGAAGAAGAAGGATTGACGGTTAGATTGATTTCTGTTCCTAGCTGGGAGTTGTTTGATAAGCAGGAAGAAGAATACAAAGAGATGATCCTAAACGGTGAAGCAAAATTAAAAGTAAGTGTTGAAGCAGGTGTTGGATTAGGATGGCAAAAATTTGTAGGCAATGACGGACTTATAATATCGCAAGAGACTTACGGTGAATCTGCTCCTGAAGCAGTTATGGCAGATCATTTTGGGTTTACAGGTGAGAAGATCTATAATAAAGTTTACAAGAGAGTTTTTGAAAAAATTAAAATGCATACATAAGAAAAGAAAACGGAGAATGAAATGAAAGAATTATTCGATATATCAGGTAAGGTGGCATTAATAACAGGATCGGGCCAGGGAATAGGATTTACTTTAGCCAAAGGTTTAGCTGCTGCCGGTTGTACTGTTGTTTTAAATGATATTATGGAAGATAGATTGAATAACGCAGTTGACGAGATGAAAAAAAACGGATACAAAGCATTCGGTGTTATGTTTGATGTTACTAAAGAAGAACAAATTACATCCGGTATTGAAAAAGTTGTTAAAGAAGCGGGACCGATAGATATTCTAGTGAATAATGCGGGTATTCAAATTAGAGGACCTCTCGAAGATTTTCAATTATCGGATTGGCAGCGTTTAATTGATATTAATCTTACTGGCGCTTTTCTTGTTTCCAAAACAGTAGTTAAAAATATGATTGAAAATAAAGCAGGCAAAATCATAAATATTTGTTCAATGCAAAGTGAACTTGCGCGTCCCTCCATCGCACCGTATACTGCGGCTAAAGGTGGATTAAGAAATCTTACAAGAGGCATGGCAACCGATTGGGGAAAATATAATATTCAAGTTAATGGAATTGCACCGGGATATTTTAAAACAGCTATGACAAAAGCATTGTATGAAGATGCAAAGTTTGATGCATGGCTTTGCGGTAGAACTCCGGCTAACCGTTGGGGTGATCCTGATGAATTAGTGGGGTCATTGATATTTCTATCATCCAAAGCATCGAGCTATGTAAACGGTCATCTCATTTATGTAGACGGAGGTATGCTAGCTTGTGTTTAATCTTTTTGATCAGAGGAGTACTTGTTAGAAATAGAAATTCAATAGTAATATGAGTTACAACTTTATTCAAGGATCATAAATATATGAGTTCTTTAAAAAATTGGTTAGTAGAAAATTATGTATATAGTTTTTTATTTGTTACAGTAATTACCTATATCTCGAATGTTAATGTCTTTGCACAGAATTTTGAAATAGAAGTACCTAACATACTTGGAATAGAAGTATCTGTCGGTGAGTCGATAGTTATTCCTGGTATTGAATCTGCACAGGCATTTCAATTTAAGGATGGTCGTATCGTTACTGGTTCAGGGGCTAATTCGATGTGGTCTTATGACAATGGATTTACGTGGCAAACAGGCCAGGAAATTCGAATGGATAAGACAGTCATTGAACTTGACAATGGAGAAATACTGAGTATCGGACGCAATTCGAAAAGGCGCCCGGATGGTAAGTTATCTCTGCAGTTACAAAGATCGACCGACAATTGGAAAACAATTGAGAATGAGATGGCTGAATTGGATATACCCGGGTCTTCTTATACGGTTACAGGAAGCGGTGGCCGAGTTGATGGTTTTCTTTTTCATCATGGCATTGTTCAATTACCCAACGGTGATCTTGTAGGTACTATGTATGGTAATTATGAAGGTGACACGGAATTATGTGCTGGATATCCAACTGAATTGAATCAACGAAAGTATCGCACCGTAGTTGTCTTTTCGAAGGATATGGGAAAAACCTGGGGAGACCACGTACTTGTTGCTTACGATAAAATGTTGGGACGAGGCATCCCTTCAGATCATGATATGGTCGGGAAGAGTATTCCGAAAAGTCGTGCCGGCAGACCAATGGTTGTACCAGCTATCACAATGGAAGGATTCCGTGAGGCGGATCTCACTATTGCACCCAATGGAGATCTCGTCTGTGTAATGCGCTCAGGTGGACGCAATCCAGCGATGGGAGTCAATCTTTTTCCTACACCTCTATACTGTTCCCGCTCTAGTGACGGTGGTAAACACTGGACGACTCCAGAACAGATTGCGGATCGAGGGATTTGTCCAAATGTTATTACAATGGGTAATGGAATCCTTGTTTGTACATATAGTCGACCGGGTAATTGGTTGATCTTTTCTGATGATAATGGGCAGTCATGGAAAGGTGCAATTCAGTTCGGACCCGGAGGCGCCACTAATTATATTGTAGAAACGAAGCCTGATTTTATCCAGGTTTATTATGAAGTCAAAGAGGATGGTGAGGAAAAAGTAAAGGGAACATTTTTTAATGTTAGAAGAAAGTAATTCATTATTCGATCTTTTGTATCCAATTTCTCGGTAGCTTGATTGAGGGCATAAATGAATAATGTTTTCTTTTTTCAATGTCAGTTTGATAGGCAGAAAATTTAATTGTATCTCAAATTGTTTTAAAGTTGTGCTTTCATAAGTAAGTAGTAATTTTCTTGATAATGTGCAATAAATGCAGTATTATGTAAACGTTATCATTCATTTATTTGGCAAAAACATAATATATTAAACTTATAAACTATATTTTTTGTAAACGATTACATAAAAACTTTAATACTTTTATAATAATATGGCTAACCTCAAAGATGTAGCGAAATTGGCAGGTGTTTCCACGGCAACCGTTTCCAGGGTGATTAATGGCTCAGAGAAAGTTAACAACGATACTAAGAAAAAGGTATTAAAAGCTGTTAAAGCACTTGACTTCAAACCGAGTAGAGTTGCACAGAGATTAAGATTTAAAGACGGGAAAAGAAAGTTAATCGGTCTAATTGTACCTGATATTCAAAATCCTTTTTATGTGGACGTTGTTAAAGGTGTTGAGGATATTTCTTACAAACATGATTATGCGATTCTTATGTGTAACTTCGCACAGGAAGAGGCAAAGGAAAATCTTTATATAGATTTGATGAGAGCCGAATCTGTAGACGGACTTATTGTAGCTCCGGTTCATGAAAAAGATCCCAAGGTGATTGGCCTTATAAGGAGCGGACTCCCTACAGTATGTGTTGATAGGGGTGTAGAAGATGAACATGTAGACATTGTTGTTGTAGATAATATTCAGGGTGCTTTTAATGCAGTTGAACTATTGATAAGCAAAGGGCATAAAAGAATTGCATACATTGCAGGCCTACCGAATATTCCAACAACTACCTTAAGATTAAAAGGGTATACAGCAGCACTAAAAAAATACAAAATTAAAGTTGATGAACAACTTATTAGATTTGGAAATTCTAAACATGAAAGTGGCAAAAGACTAGCTGCAGAATTATTGGAAATGAAAAATCCCCCCACAGCTTTATTCACTGGAAATAATCTTATTACTTTAGGGGCTTTGGAGACAATCCATACTAAAGGACTTAAAATTCCAGAAGAAGTGGCAATAATCGGCTTTGATGATATGCCATGGTCAATATCTTTAAATCCTCCACTTACTGCCGTTAGTCAACCAGGTTATGATATAGGCAGGAGTGCTGCCGAAATGTTATTCCAGAGAATTGCAGATCCGACAAGAGGAAATATAAAATTGGAATTAAAAACAAAATTGGTCATCAGAAATTCTTGCTAAAATATTTTTTAAAATTTTAATGTAAACGATACCAATAAATGATTTAAACATATTTGTGAATACCTGTAAAACATTGTTGAAGCATACTGAAAACGATTACAAAATTAAATTAGACATTTGTATGATTTTAGATGTTTTTAAGTAATTGAATGGAATAATTCAAAAATTTTTAAAGAAGTATTAACCGGGAGTTGCTATGGAGAGAAGAGAATTTATTAACACAATCGGTAAGGCAGCTGTTGGATTGACAGGCGTATTGGCTATGAATGATTTTATGAAAACATTTGCCGCTCAAGATAAAAAATGGAATTTTCTATTTATTCTTGCTGATGATATGGGATGGAATCAAGTCGGATTCAACGGCTCGAAATTTTATGAAACTCCAAATATCGATAAAATCGCAAAAGAAGGAATCTTTTTTACCGATGCATATACGCCGGCTCCTGTCTGTTCTCCGGCAAGAGCAGGATGTCTCACCGGTAAATACCCTGCACGATTGCACATTACCGATTATTTACCTGGAGATCCGTATCCTTGGGCTAAATTAACCACTCCTGTTCAAGCCGAAGCCCTCGCATTAGAAGAAGTAACACTTGCAGAAATGCTTAAAGAAAAAGATTATACCACTGCTATGATCGGTAAGTGGCATGTGAGTGTTGATAAAAATTATCAGCCAGGCAGACCCTTTGATCCAGGTTCGCAAGGTTTCGATTACGTTCATACAACAGTCAAACCTGAGTATGACTCAAACCCGAATCAGGATGCACATCATGTCGCAGAATTAACGCAGCATGCATTGAAATTTTTGGATGAAAGCAGGGATAAGCCTTTCTTGTTATATTTATCTCATCATGTTGTACATCGTCCAATAATGGAACACCCCGACTTAATTTATAAGTATAAAGAAAAATCAGGATCGGATCTGCCAACCAGCAATCCTATTATGGGAGCAATGATAGAAAGAATGGATACTTCCATCGGACAAGTATTGGATAAACTGGAAGAATTAAATCTAATGGATAATACCGTAGTTGTATTTTATTCTGATAACGGTGGTCTTGATAAACTTCAATCTCAGGCCCCGTTGCGAGGCGGCAAAGCAATGGTTTATGAAGGTGGAATTCGTGTACCTCTAGCAATTAAGTGGCCGGGAGTAATTAAACCGGGAAGTAAATCATCTGAACCTGTGACGGGATGCGATCTTTTCCCAACATTCGCCGAAATAGTTGGTTGTAAATCTTATGCAATTAATGTTGATGGTAAAAGTCTTGTGCCTATTCTAAGTGGTGTAGGAAAATTTGACAGGGAAGAATTATGCTGGCATTTCCCGCATTACCATCGTCAAGGATATTTACCTTCCGGAGCCATTCGAGTTGGAGATTATAAATTAATTGAGTGGTATGAAAAATCGAAATTGGGAGAAAAAGAAGCTTACTCGCTTTACAATATAAAAGAAGATATAAGTGAACGAAATGATTTGGCGAAAGTAATGCCCGAAAAAGTTAAGGAAATGGCAAAGAAATTACGTGATTGGAGAAAAAATGTTGGGGCCCAGGAAATGACACCGAATCCGGATTATGATCCGGCCAAAGCATTGTTCTATAAAAAGGAAATTGACCCAAATAGTGCTGAAGCACTGGGGCAATATTATTGATAGTAAATGATAGAAACTAAATTGGGAAAAAATGTAAAGGGCAAAATATAATGTCTTCGAAAGATTCAGAAATAATTAGACTGGAAAAAATTGCAAATGATTTGAAAGTGAAGATAATTCGGATGATAGCAAAGTCGGGGATTGGGCATGCCGGCGGATCTATGTCTATTGCAGAGATTGTTGCCGTCTTATACTTTCATGTAATGCGGGTAAATCCTGAAAATGCACTTGATGAAAACAGGGACAGATTTATTCTTTCAAAAGGGCATGCCTCGGCTACACAGTATGCTGCGTTGGCAAGATGGGGTATTATTCCGGAAGATGAATTATGGACACTTCACCATATCGATAGCCGGCTGCAGATGCATCCCGAGAGGGGATTGTGCCCCGGAATTGAAATGAGCACCGGCGCTTTAGGACAGGGATTATCGGCCGGAATAGGAATGGCAATCGGAGCAAATCTCAAAAAGAAAGATTTTAGATGTTATGTTGTATTAGGTGACGGAGAATTAATGGAAGGACAGGTTTGGGAAGCTGCAATGAGCGCACCTAAATTCAAACTCGATAACCTGACGGCAATTGTTGATTACAATAAATTTTCACTTACAAGCAGAACAAAAGAGACAATGCCTCTCGATCCGCTTGGTGATAAGTGGAAAGCATTCGGATGGCAAGTCATCGAAGTAGACGGCCATTCCGTATCACAACTTGTCCAAGCATTTGATGAAGCGAAAACAGTAAAAGGAAAACCAACGGTTATTATCGCTCATACCTTTAAAGGGCACGACATACCTGCGTTGGAAGATACTGCGGCAAGCCATTCAGTATCTTTTACTAAAGAACAAGTAGAAGCTACACTCAATCATTTGGGATGTTCGATAGATGAGATTAATCAAACTTTATCGATAATGAAATAAGGAGTTGATATAAATGTCAAAGGATTTAGCGCCGCGCGATGTATTGAGTAAAACTTTTATTGAGATCGGAAGGGCAAACGAAAATATAGTTTTAGTTGACGCTGATTTTGGTACCGCATCACAAATTTGGGATTTTAAAAATGAATTCCCTCGAAGATTTATTCAGGTTGGTATTGCCGAACAAAACATGATGAGTATCGCTGCTGGTTTAAGCACAGTCGGATTGATTCCTTTCGTTTCTACAATAGCTGCTTTTTGTTCAAGAAGAGCTTGCGACCAGGTTACTGTTTCAATCGGGCTTTCGGGTACTAACGTGAAAATATTGGGCCTCTATGCGGGATTATTTGTTGGAAAAAACGGAGCCTCACATCAGTCATTGGAAGATATTGCCATTATGCGTTCAATTGCGAATATGGCCGTTGTGCAGCCTGCAGATGCCATTGAAACAGAACAGGTGCTGAAGTTTGCAGCTGAATATGATGGGCCTATGTATATCAGGATCGGAAGAGATCCTGTGAAATCTTTTCTCCCCACAGATTATAAATTTGAGTTAGGCAAATCTGTAACACTTAGAGAAGGAAAAGATGTTACTTTAATTGCTTATGGAGATTTGGTAGAAGATACTATGGTAGCTGCCGGCTTATTGGCCGAAAAAGGTGTTAGTGCACGCGTTATAAATATGAGTTCACTAAAACCGATTGATGAAGATGCAATAGTAAAAGCCGCTGAAGAAACGGGAAAAATTGTAACTATTGATAATCATAACATTCATGGCGGATTGGGTTCCGCAGTTGCCGAAGTGCTTGTTGAAAAATGTCCTACAAAAATGAAAATGATCGGAGTTAAAGATGTCTTCGGCAAATCAGGCAGCAATGAAGAAATGAAACGTGTATTCGGATTAAGAGCGGAGGATATGGTAAACGAAACAGTAAAATTCTTAAATGAAAAATAAGGCAGCACTAATTATTGCTGTTAAAAAATGGGAATTGAATAATTATGAGAAAGGCAAAAAAAGTATCAGGTGTTATTATTCCGATGATTACTCCTTTCACCGTTGAACACAAAATTGATCACAAAGCAGTTAAGAAAATAATATATAGTTTCATTAATGCAAATGTATACCCGTTCATTTTAGGTACAACCGGGGAAGCTTCTTCGGTTAGTGAAGATGAGAGGTATGAATATGTAAAAACCGTGTGTGGAGAATTTTGCGGTAAGACTACAATTTATGCCGGTATTTCGGGTAATTCTTTTTTTGATTCCACCGAGGCGGCAAAAAAATATTTTGATTTGGGAATTGATTATGCAGTAGCTCATTTACCCAGTTATTATAAATTGACAACGGATCAGATGCTCTCCTATTTTGAAAAACTTGCTGAGAATATTCCAGGCCCGTTAATCGTTTATAATATTTTAGCTACAACACATATGTCAATACCTCTTGAAGTTATTGATAGACTAAGTATGCATGAAAATATTGTTGCTTTGAAAGATTCCGAAAGAGACGTAGTACGCCTTGAGCAGGCGATAAGTAAATACAAAAACCGGGATGATTTCGCTCATATTCTCGGTTGGGCAGCACAATCATTTCTTGCCCTATCTTTGGGTTCCGATGGATTAGTACCGAGTACCGGAAATTTTGTACCGAAACAATTCTTCGAATTATATGACGCCGTTGTTAACGATAGATTTAATGACGGGAAAGAACTCCAGTATATTACCGATTCAATAGCTGAAATTTATCAAAAAGATAGGATGCTCGGTGAATCATTAGCTGCTCTAAAAATAATGATGAACGAACATGGTTTGTGTGAGACTGCGGTATTACCTCCCCTTACAAAATTGAGCAGCAAGGAGGAGATTGATATCCGACAAAAAGTAAAAGACTTAGATAATACTGTTCTAAAAGGATAATTAATTAATGACATCTGAGAAACCTGTTATCGGAATTACAATCGGTGACCCGGCAGGAATAGGTCCTGAAATAGCGGTTATGGCTCTTAGCCGTGAAGATGTTTATAATTATTGTAACCCGGTTCTTTTAGGTGATGCAAAAGTTATTGACCTTGCTTGTAAATCGGTAAATATAAATCTGAAAATTAATCTTATAGATGATTGTGCAAACGCAAATTATAAACATGGTACGATTGATGTAATTGATTTTGACAACGTTGATTTGTCAAAGCTGGAACTCGGGAAAGTTTCTGCGATGGCCGGTAAAGCTGCCTTTGAATATATTCATAAAGTTATTCAACTCGCTAATGAAGATAAAGTTAGTGCTGTTGTAACCGGACCTATACATAAAGAGTCTATCAACCTGGCCGGATTCAACTATTCGGGGCACACAGAAATATTTGCACGATATACTGATACAAAGAAATATGCAATGTTATTAACTGATGATAGCTTGCGGATTGTCCATGTATCAACGCACGTTTCTTTGAGAGAAGCTTGCGACTTTGTAAAAAATGAAAGAATTCTTGACGTTATAGAAATGCTTAATGAGGCATGTATTCAATTTGGGATTGAAAACCCCCGAATAGGTGTGGCAGGATTAAATCCGCATGCAGGGGATGGTGGTCTGTTTGGAGATGAAGAAGAAGATGAAATTATTCCGGCAATTAAGAAAGCGGTTGAAGGAGGCTATAACGTATCAGGACCCTTCCCCCCCGATACTCTTTTCACGAAAGCCAAAGCCGGAGAATTTGACGGTTGTGTTGCAATGTATCACGATCAAGGGCACATTCCATTTAAACTGAACGGCTTTGAATGGGACAAAGACAAGAAGAGAATGAAAAGCGTTAAAGGTGTGAATATAACATTGGGTCTGCCGATTATTCGAACATCGGTAGATCACGGTACGGCATTTGAAATTGCCGGTAAAGGTATTGCTAATCCGGACGCGATGTTGGCCGCAATTAAATATGCTTCACAATTGGCTATTGGGAAAGAAAGTAAATAAGCAATGAATTATCATTCAATAGGAATGTGGTTATGATTGCGATTATAGCAGACGATTTTACGGGAGCAGCCGAGCTCAGCGGCTTGGGTCTGCGGTATGGATTGAAAGTGGAAATTGATACCATTGTTCCCAAAACCTCTGATGTAGATTTATTGGTTATTTCTACAGATACTCGTTTAGTTACATCCGAAGAGGCTTTTAAAAGAGTACATAAAGCTGTTGAAAGCCTAAATGACTTAGGAGTCAAATGGTTCTTTAAAAAAATCGATTCGCTAATGCGAGGACAGATCTCCAACGAAATTTCCGCGCTATTAAGTGCTTCGGGAAAAAATAAAGTATTATGTATACCCGCAAACCCAACACTCGGAAGAACAATAAAAGATGGGACCTATTTTGTAAAAGGGAAAGAATTGTTACAGACCAATTTATCCAAAATCCCTGGATTCGATTATTCCACTTCCAATGTTATGGATTTTTTAATGCCCTCTGTTGGATTGGGTAAATGTTATATCAAGAAGGGTGATGAAATTATTCCCGATAGTATTTGTGTTGGTGAAGTTTCTAGTTTTGATGATGTACTCTACTGGGCAGCAAAAGTAAACGATAGTTTAATTCCTGTTGGCGCTGCCGATTTTTTTACCGCTCTCCTCAACTTAAATGGTTACAAAATTAAAAATTCAGTGGAGCAGCCCAAACTTGAACTTGGTGAGAAAATCCTATTTGTGTTTGGAAGCGCATATATAAAAAGTAGGAATTTCATTGCAGAGGCTAGAGAACATGGGTGTTGTATTTCCGAAATACCGGCGGAATTATTCGATACTAATGAAGATTCGGAAAAATATATTAAGCAATGGGCTGATGATATTATTGATTCGATAAAAACTTATTCAAGAGTTATTGTTGCAATCAATCGTCCGTATGTCCGTTTGGATTCATTTTCTCATCAACTCCGTAATTATCAAGCTACAGCAGTTCAAAAAGCTCTTCAAGTTGTAAGCATAAATGAACTGATCATAGAAGGAGGAGCAACGGTTTCTTCCGTCCTAAATAAAGTGGGAATAAAAGAAATGATTCCTTTACAGGAACTTTCGCATGGTGTTGTACGCATGAAAGTAAAGGATAAACCCGACTTGCATTTAACGATAAAACCCGGCAGTTATAAATGGCCCGACAATATATGGGATTCCAAATAATTGTCTCAATTGAAATTGACGGCAGATGTAGTTGTAATGATATTTCACTTTAATTTTTTGTAAATCAGAATAAGGAAAAAGGTATGTATACAGATTCATTGCACTTTGTAGATTATTTGGTAATTGTTCTATCATTGGGTGTCTCATTATATGTTGGTGCCTATTTCGCAAAAAAACAAACAAGTACAAATAATTATTATGCCGGTGGAAGATCAATACCTTCCTGGGCTGTTGGTATGTCTATCCTGGCCACTTTAATCAGTAGCATTACTTTTCTTGCATATCCCGGAGAAGGATTCAAATCTAATTGGATTCTGCTCGTTCAGGGTATAATGGTTGTAGTTGTTCTATTGGGATTGGTTTGGTTCGTGGTTCCTCTATATCGAAAGGTAATTGGAATTAGTGCATATGAATATTTTGAAAAAAGATTCGGATTTTTTGCAAGGATGTATAGCTCAATAGCATTTGCTCTTACACACTTTTCTAAAATGGGAACGGTCTTCTTTTTAATGGGGCTTGCACTCACAAGCATGATGGGAGTTAATGTATATCTTATAATATGGACCATCGGGATAGTAGTTATATATATTACTCTTAAAGGAGGCATTGAAGCAGTTATATGGCTTGATGTTATTCAAGGATTTATGTTAATAGCCGGCGGGTTACTCTGTCTGGGAGTGATTTTATTCAGTGTTGAAGGAGGTCCTGCCGCAATAATAAATTATGCGTTGGATAATGACAAAATAAGTTTTGCCCCATATACCTGGGATTTTACAAAGTTGACATTTATCGTAATGGTTTTTAACGGAATTTTTTACGGAATACAAAAGTACGGAACTGATCAAACGATAGTGCAGAGATACTTAACCGCTAAATCTGAAAAGGGTGCTGTTAGGGCTGCTTTGATGGGTGTTGTTTTAAGTCTTCCAGTTTGGGCCCTCTTTATGTTTATAGGTACCGCGTTATTTGCATATTATAATATTACAGTCGCATCTTTACCTGCAGGTATTAAACCTGATGAAGTATTTCCATACTTTATAATGACAGAATTACCCATTGGTTTAACAGGTCTTATTTTAGCTGCATTGCTTGCAGCAGCGATATCAAGTCTTGACTCGGATTTGAATTGTTTATCAGCTATTGCAGTTGAAGATTATTATGTAAGATATAAAAAGAATGCTACCGATGAACAAAAGCTTAAATTCGGCAAATTGACGGTTATTCTTTCAGGTATTGGTGCATTACTTATAGCTACTCTTTACGTTATACTCGGTGGAGAAGGTGTGCTTGGTATTGTATTCGGTTTGTATGCAATCTTCTCCGGTGGCATAGCAGGCATTTTCTTGCTGGGTATTTTCTCAAAACGTGCAAATAAGCAGGGACTCAATATTGGTATAGGTGTTAGTATATTATTTACAGCGTATGCGGTATTAACCTCCCAAAAATTCGGTGGTTCCACTTTACTTGATTTAGGTAGTTGGAATTTTACACATCACAAATATATGCTGGGTGTTTACAGTCATTTGATTGTCTTAATAGTTGGTTATGGCGCAAGTTTCTTTTTCAAGTCGGATGTACCTCATGATGATTTGACGTTTTATGCTTGGTTTAAAGAGAAAAGAAACAAAAAAAATAATGGTCAGATGTAGAGATACAGGTAAGCATTTGTTAGATAGGAAACTACACTATTTTGTCGTGGAGATATTATGAGAAAAACATTAATTGCTGTTTTATTTACCGGATTAATTCAACTATTATTTTCTGCTTGTAGCAATAAACAAACAACACCAGGTTTAATAGGAATTTATTTTAGTGAACCTAATCTGACTAGTATCAAAGCCGTTACGGTTCTAGAGAATCTGGAGCAAAATTGGGATGAAAAAGTTGACTTCCAAGGTGAAAGTTCGGGCGAATGGAGCGGTTATATAGTTGCTCCCATAACTGGCAAAGTAAAATTCCAATTGACATCAGATTATTCTGCTGAAATCAAAATAGCCGAAAGCATTTTGAAAGTTGATAATGATAAACCCGAGTCTGTAATTGAAATAGATATGTCGGAAGGTAGGAGTTATCCGATAACGTTAACATTTTGGCATTTAGGTAAAAAGGGAGACTCCGGATTTTTCAGTTTAAAATGGGGTTGGAATAGTGAGGAGTTTCAATCAATTCCATTGGCAAATATTTTTTATACTGAAGAAGAAGCATCAAAGCTGGATTTTCTAAAAGATGTTGACCCGCAGTCAATTGATAAAAGTAAATTTATATATGCCGAAGGTGAGCATCATATTGTATATCATGAATCTGGTCGGTTTGCGGCATGGCCCGCCAACAACGGTATCTGGAATTGGGGTAATGAAATATTAGTCTGTTTCTTACAGGCATACAACAAAGAAAATAAATATCATCACGCTAATGATCAAACAAAACCAATGAATCCTGCTTTCGCACGTAGTTTGGATGGAGGACAAACCTGGCAATTTGAGAAGGTCCCTGATAATTTATCATACGGTAGGAAAGGCAAAAAATTTGAAGGTAAAATTAATTTTGCAACCGATGGATTTGCTTTGAGAAACAGGGACCAGACTTTCTGCTATTCCTATGACAAAGGAAAAACATGGGAAGGACCTTACAACTATCCCGATTTCGGGATTGGTCAACTAACTTCACGTACGGATTATATCGTAGAGAATGCAAATGAGGCTTTCATATTCACATCAGTAAAAGATGAAAAAGTCCGGGCTTCTTTACAGGATCGCGCGATAACAATTAAAACAAGAGACGGCGGCAAGAATTTTGAATTTGTCGGTTATATGACGGAATTGGATACAGTACGTTCCGTAATGCCGGCAACAGTTCGTATTGATGAAAATCATTTAGTCTCTGCAATGAGAAGGAGATTGGATCCTCCTCAGAATGAAAAATATGGTTTGCCTAAAAACTGGATTGATGTATATGAGTCGAAAGATAATGGAGAGAACTGGGACTTCCTGGCAAAAATTGCGAATACCGACACCGGAATAAGAAACGGTAATCCTCCGAGTATGGTAAGATTAAAAAGCGGAAAATTAGTTGTAGCATATGGTTATCGCGGGCTCCCCTATAGTATAAGAGCTAGATTAAGTTCGGATAACGGTAAAACTTGGAGCAAAGAAATCATTTTGCGTGATGATGCCAGAACTTGGGATATCGGTTACTGTCGTACAATCGTTCGTGAAGATGATAAAGTAGTAACAGTTTATTATTTCTCCACTGAAGAAAATACTGAAAGACATATAGCCGCAACAGTATGGGACCCGAATCAAATTGATGGTGATTAATTATTAATACTTTGGTAATTACAACAATGGTTACCGGTTGTTTTGGATAGTAAAAACTTTATGAAAGTTTTGATAAAGATTAAATATATGGAGTAATTAAAATGAAATTTTTATTTCAAATTACTACGGCATTACTTTTAGTAAGTAATTTAACAATAGCACAAACTAAAATGCCCCCTTCGATTGAAGTTTCCAAATCGGAGCCGATAAAATACACGGGTGAAATTCAACCAAATAAAATATTTTATGACGGCGGACTCCCGCATGCAGTAGGTGTACATCACTTTCAAGCATTTAGAGCTAATAGAACCAATCCGTCCGAACCCGGTGTTTACGGTTGGACGTATAATCATCAACCATACTTAGCATACTGGAACGGCAAATTTTATCTTCAATATTTGTCCGGTCTTGTACAAGAGCATACTCCTCCAACACGGATATTATTAATGACATCTGAAGACGGAAGCCAATGGAGTGATCCGGAAATATTATTCCCTGAATATACATTACCAGAAATCGATGACGACGGCGAGTTAATCCCAGAAGGGACAAAATCGGTTATGCATCAAAGAATGGGTTGGTATGTTTCACCGAACGGTAAATTGCTCGCTCTCGGATTTTATAGTTTCTGTGCAACACCGCGCCGTTCTCCAAATGCAGGTACCGGAATAGGCAGGGTTGTTCGAGAAGTTCAACAAGATGGATCATATGGGCCTGTCTATTTTATAAGATATAATCGTCATGCAGGTTGGGATGAAAACAATACAAACTTTCCATCTTATAAAGAAAGTGATGACAAAGAATTTCTTGAAGCATGCGAATCATTGTTAGCGGATAAACTTATATCTCTTCAATGGTGGGAAGAAGACAGAGGAGATGACGGATTTTATAATATCGATCCATCCCAGGTTCCCGGAGGAGATGTATTTCATAAAAAAATCACTACTGCAAAGGAGCAGGTAAGGCATTTAATTTTTATAAACGGCCTGACGGCGTAACTGTTGGTTTGTGGAAAAATCAATTTGCAGCTTTAAGTCCCGACGGAGGTAAAACATGGACTGATATTGCAAAAAATCCGACTCTACTAACTACCGGCGCAAAAACCTGGGGACAAGCAACCGAAGACGGAAGATATGTGATAGTACATAATCATTCCGCTACAATGAGAAATAGATTTCCAATGACTGCATTGGTTGGCGATGATGGTCACATATTCGATAGAATAATGTGTCTTCATAGTGAAATTCCTCCGCGCCGTTATCAAGGTCTGCATAAAAATCCAGGCGTGCAATATTTTAGAGGAATTATACCCGGCAATGGAAATCCTCCTGAGAATGAATTGTGGAATACATACAGCTGCAACAAGGAAGATATTTGGGTTTCCAAAACGCATGTTCCGTTAATCACTTCTGTTGATGAAGAAGTAAATCAAATTTTT
>CAZKNM010000003.1:0-2830 GCA_964554135.1 uncultured Melioribacteraceae bacterium | reverse complement strand
AAAATCCGTTGACGATTTGAGTTTGTGGAATCTGTATATATCGAAGTGGGCGCCAATCTCTATAGTAGAAGAAAACAATAATAAGTACCTCGAAATGATAGATGAAGAACCATACGATTACGCATTAGCGGAAAGAATATTTCCTAAAGATTCAAAGAAAGTAATTGAATTTAAATTCAGAGCACCGCGACTTCCGCAAGGTTACGCGTCTGAAATTGAAGTACAGGATCAAAGAGGTGGAAGAGCATTAAAACTAAGAATCGATAATGATTGGTTATCATTTGATATTGAAAGTGTGTCTTGCGACCCGGTGAAAATTAACCCTAAAGAATGGCATAAAGTTGTTTTGATGATAGATTGTGAAAAAGATTCATACAACTTTACTATTGATGGTAAAGACTATCCCTCCGCTATAGATTTTAGTGATAAACTTGACACAGTTGAAAGAATTGTATTTAGAACCGGGCCTTATAGAAATTTTGTGCCGGCAGATGTAGCCGAACAAGGAATTGCTAAACAGAGCGGATTTTATTCGGAAGATTTACCAGGCGCCGATACTAAAGCGCCGATGATAATTTTCAATCTTGATGATATTGTAACGCGTGGAGAATAATTATGTTGAAAAAATATTATAAAGAAGGACAAAAGCTTGATGTGGCAGGGTTAAACGAAATTGTAGTACTGGTTGATAGAACAGAAACAGAATTCTCCGAAACCGGGTGGAATAGCTGGACACCCCAACAAGACGGACCGCCGCATAAACATAATGATAAAGACCAGGTTTTTTATGTAACCGACGGAATAGGAAAAATTAAATTAGGTAATAAAACTTACGACGCAAAACCGGGATGCTTGGCTTATGTGCCGGCTGGTTTATTACATCAAACGATTACAACTACCGAAGAAAGATTGAGCTATATGCTTTTTAATGTATTTAAATCAAATGACAAAGAAGGGCATGCATCATTTGCAGAACATATTGAAAAAGTTAAAAAGGTAAGAAGAGAACAAGCCGATTCCGGTAACATTGAAGTTGATAATGAAACTCCTATTACAGATGTAAAAGAAAGTATCTATTACGAGAATTATTCTTCTGCGAAGACATTTGAATTCGGATCAAACTCAGCTACATTATTAATTGATAGGAAAAACGCAAACAGGTGCGAAGTAACTTGTGTTACCTGGCGTGATGGCAAAAAAGGGGCATTAGTTGCTCATAAAGATAAAGAACAAACCTTCTTTGTTCTTGAGGGTAAGGGTAAAATCACGGTAGGTGATGAAACAGAAATTGTTAGTGTGGGCGATGTGGTTTTTGTGCCGCGTAATACACCTCATACCACAGAAGCAGTCGAAGGAGATCTTACATATTTATGTATGAATGGATTAGCTGAAGGTGTAAAGGACAAAAGTTTCGAAGAAATGTATAATCGTGTATCTGCCGAAAGAGTTTCCAGATGGAAAAACGAAAGTAATGTTGTGGGAGAATAATATAAGCTAAAGGTTTAACATAGGTAAGGATATGACTGTTCATTTTACTCTCCGAAAGATAAAGTAGAACCCGTAATACCGGTTCTATAATTGAACGGCCTTATTCTTCCTCCCTTGGTTCTATTAAGTTATAACGAATTATTAATAATTTACCATAGGTTGACAGTGCTTAAAACAAAGTCATATATATTAATAGCGGTTGTTTTCTTACTTACTCAAGTAGGTTGTGCGTCATATTTTGTTGATAAATTTGAAGGCGATACATTTATCGCTGTTATTTCCGACGTTCATATCAGCAATGATAAATCCAAAGAGGATAGATTGAACAGGTTGGTAGAAAGAATAAATAACGGGGATAATCCCAAAATTGAAAGACTGATTATTACCGGTGATTGTGTATCGAGTGTGTATGCCGATCGTAATGATGGTGAAGCGCCTAATAATAATCGATTGAAAAAATTTGTTGACTGTTTGGAACCTCTTACCGTTCCTTATAATCCGGTTATGGGAAATCACGATTTCAAAATTGATAAAGAGAGAGATTCCGATGCTCCCTTTGAGAAAAGTGAAATTGAGATGATGGAACGGATATGGACCGAGACAACAAACCTTCCCTCGTACTATTCCGTTGATCAAAAAGATTGGAAATTTATTTTTCTCAACAGTATGAGAGGCAAATACCAAAATAAAAGTTTTGATGATGAGCAATTGGCGTGGCTGGCTGATGAATTGGATGAAGATAAACATGCTTTGCTTTTCTTTCATCACCCAGTTGAAAGCGACAATTTCAAAGTTTGGTGTAAGGCAAAGGATTTGATAACAAATGAGAAAGAACCGGAATTCTTTAATATCCTTGCGAAATATAAAAGTAACATAAAAGGAATTTTTGTAGGGCACGGGCACATGTGGATATCAGACACATTGTTTGATGAGATTAAGATATTTGAAACGGATTCCTTCGGCGATAATGAAGAAATTACTTACGCTATAATTGGACTGGATAACTCAAGAGGTGATGTTCCCGTTATAAAATGTGAAGAAATAAAATAAAAATAAAAGAGACCGAAATGAGAATTAAGACATTTCTAATCATCGCAATACCATTTCTTTTTTGCAAAAATACTTTCCCGCAAACAACAGCACTCTGGACTTTCGATGAACAGCAAGGAATTTATCCCAGCTCTGTGCTCACAGATATCTCTGACAACGATTATCCTCTGGTTATTGGCCCAGGTGGAATGATTGTAGACGGGAAGCTCGGTAATGCGTTGGATCCTGTACCTCAACCAAAAATTGAAATTAAGGAAAGAGTGCCGGTTGCTCTATTGAAAAAAGAAAATTA
>CAZKNM010000002.1:37048-71027 GCA_964554135.1 uncultured Melioribacteraceae bacterium | reverse complement strand
TCAAGTTCACCCAGCCACCACAAATATCCGTAACCGAGATTTTCTATTTCATCCCAAGATTCACCCGGTAGAAAGCAATAATTTGTCAAAGATTTTTCTACCCATTCTTCTGATACGATTTGCTGTCCGTTGATCCTGCCATGGTTTAGGTAGAGTAAACCGAATACGGCTAGATTGCGGGGAGTAAAGTACATAGAACTTCCACCGTAGAAGTATCCGCGCGGATCACAGGTCCAACCCTCTATAGAAATTCCCATCTGTATAAGCATATTATCGTTTAGGAATTGTAGAGAGCTAACTCCCGAAGCTTTCGTTAAAATTCCGGATAATAAGTGAGTCCCCAATGAAGTGTAATGAAATGTACTCCCTGGTATTGTGTCAAGAGGAATATAGATTATTCCGGCCATCTGGTCGTCATAATAATTAAGAGTTAGCCCGATTTCATTTTCAGATTTCAGACCCCCTTTCATAGTCAGTAATTGTTCGATTGTAATTTGATATTTTAAGCTGTCTAAGGTTGGCTGTCTGTATTCGGGAAAGAAATCCATCATTTTATTGTCTAGAGATAATATATCTCGGTCTATCGCAATGCCGATTAAAGCCGATAAAATACTTTTTGCGGCCGAAGCTGTATTATGTGCATCAATACGGATATATCCATTGTAATATTGTTCTGCCGCAATCTTTCCGTGTCTTATTATCAATATACTGTTGATGTACCGGAGTTGTCCAGCCTGTCGTATCGCACCGGCAAGAAGAGTAGAGTCCATACCCAACTCTTCATATGTTCCTATTTCCCATGGGAACATAATCGGAATTTCTTCTTCCGGAATTACTGTTTCATGTTTACAGGAAGAGAGTAAACAAAGAATCGAGATCGCAAGTAATAAATATCTTGTCATTGATTATTCTAATTATTATCCAGCGAAATATGATACCGATTGGCATTCCAAACAAGGTAATTATTGAGTAATAGATTGTCTTAGGAGAAAAAGAGTAAGAGTCGTTAAATTCGATTATAATAAACTATATTAAAAAAAATTCTTATTTTTAGGCAATATTTAAGAGGTAAAAACGAGAAAAAGATTTGTTTACATTTATTTTCTGAAGCATGATACTTTTCGATTTAAGGAGACAATTCCAATGCATGAAAAGTATTGGGAGGAATTAAAATTGAAAAATTATATGTGGGGAGAATTCGCCGATGGTTCCGGCGGATTGATTACTTTCGATGCAGCAAACGAAGAAGAAGCAATAGAGATTATAGAAGAAGATCCGCTTCTTGAAGCAAATGCAATAGAGGAAAAGGGGATTAAAGAATTGATCGTTGAGTAAAAGTTATTAAACATAAAATCCAATCTTTAATCCACTTTTAAGTATTTCTAAAAAAAATTAAAGAGGGGAGAATGGAAAAATTAAAAACCGAACAAACCAGTGGCAATGAAGCCATTATAAGTCACTCCGATAAACTTGTTGGTGTATTTACAAATCCCGTGGAAACTTTCTCAAAAATGGCATTGTTACCTGCGCAAACCAGAGATTGGTTAATTCCAGTTCTTTGTGTAATAGTATTTGCAATTCTTTCTAATTTTTTATTGTTAAGAAATCCTATTATAAGAAGCCAGGCAATTGAGCAGCAGATGAAGTTGATCGAGGAAAATTTTGACAAAGCAGTTGAAAGCGGAAGTATATCCCGCGATGTTGCAGATCAACAGCTGGAGCAAATACGTGATAACATCGACACACAAATGCAAGCGGGTATGATCATTCAGTTTGTTGCTACGTTCTTTATAGTTTTCATTGTTTTCTTTATTGTTAGCGGTGTCTTTTTCCTTATTGTCAAATTTATTTTCAAGGATACCGGGACGTATTCTGTTTCAATGGTGGCATATGGATTACCTCAGTATGTACTGATTTTGCAGATAATTGTAATTGTTATCACCGCCCTTGCAACGGATACTTTGTTAATAGGGACGAGTCTAGCGACCTTGTTGAAATCAGATACGAGTACTTTAGGGGGATTTATTTTCAGTAAGATCGATCCATTCAGAATTTGGTTTTACGTAATAGTGAGTATTGCTTATGCAAAAATGTTTCAAGCAAAGAGCACCGTCAAATATCTGATTACTATCTTCGGATTATGGCTGGGAGTTGGCATAATAATATTCTTTATATCTCAATACATTCCTATTTTAAGACCTCTCGCTTTATAGAATATTAAATTGGGCGGATTTAATATCCGCCCCAAATTATAATGTTTTAAACTCAAAACATCATTGTTGACGTTTCTGTTTTTACCCGCTAAATTGCAAAAAACTACTTTTGGTGTACAACCATGTACACGTGTAACAGGTCTAATTTTACAGAAGAGAAGGAAAAGATGGCACTCGACGATAATCAATTGATAAAGAAAGCCCAAAGAGGGGATATGCAAGCTTTTGAACAGCTCATTTATAGATACGATAGGCATGTTTTGAACATTGCCAAATCTTTTCGGAATAATGATGACGACGCTAAGGATATTTATCAGGAAGTATTTATGCGGGTGCACAAGGGATTGAAAAATTTCCAGTTCAAAAGTGAATTCTCCACGTGGCTTTATAGAATTGCCACTAACGTGTGTATCACTTTCGAGAATAGGAAGAAACGCTTCTCCCATGATTCCATTAACAGAGAGATTGGTTCTGAAGATGAAGAGAGCAGTACTACATTAGCCGATTTTATCCCAGGTAGCAGCAGTACTGATTCTTTGGCCGTTGGCTCCGACTTATCGGGGCACATAAACCGAGCGCTGGAAACCTTACCTTCTCAACAGAAGATGGTATTTACATTAAAATATTTTCAGGATTATAAGATCAGGGAGATTGCAGATATTATGCAGTGTGCCGAAGGGACTGTAAAAAGATATTTGTTTACTGCAACAAACAAAATGCGCGAACAACTGAAAGACATTTTTGAGGTGTAACTATGAAAGAAAAGAATCTGAAAGAATTAATTCAACTTTATATAATTGGTGAATTATCAGGAGACGAGTTGGTACGTGTAGAAAACACAATTGCGGAGGATAATGAATACAGGGAAGAATATGAGAGAATGAAAAAGCTGTATGAGACTTTCGCTAAGAACAGACCCGAACCACCGGCAGACGAAATTCTCCATAACGCACGCACGGATTTAATGAGATCTATAAAAATCAATGCCGAGGAAGAAACTTTCGTAGTAAAAGTTTTGAATGTGCTAAAGGATATTTTATTTACAAATTATAAAGTTGTGTTCAGCAGTGCAGCAACATTGGTGGTGGGTATTTTCCTCGGGTATTTTTTATTTACGAGGGGACCTGTTGACAAGCAAATAGCGGAATCCGGGAGAATGGTAGACCTGGATAAATTAAACGAAAGCGATTTACAGATTTCGAATATCAGGTTGAAAAGTCCGTTTACCGAAGAAGGTCAGATCGAATTTAGTTTTGATGCAATAAAACCGATTAGTTATACGGGGAATGTTGATGATGAGTTCACACGGCGACTGCTTGCACAAGCTTTGTTAACCGCCGATAATCCCGGTGTTAGATTGAAAACGGTAAATACTATTGCCGTACAGTCTCAAAGAAATTTTGTGCCGGATGAAAAAGTAAAAAATGCATTGATAACAACATTGAAAGTTGATGAGAATCCCGGTGTAAGAAGAGAAGCATTGTTTGTTTTGATGAAATATTCGTTGGATAATGATATACGCGATGCATTTTTATTTGTTTTACAGAACGATAAAAACTCGGGTTTAAGAGTAGCGGCTATAAATGCGCTTGCAGATTGGAAATCCGAGGGCGGATTACTTGGTAATGAAATTAAAAACATATTAAACAATAAAGCAGAGACAGACGATAACGATTTTATACGAATTCGAGCGGCGTCTTTGCTCAAGGAGGTTAACTGATATGAAAACCATAAAAACAATGGTGTTGATATTACTGTTATTTGTTTCTGCCGATCTGCTTTTTGCAGGTAATGAAGTGCAGGAAAGAACACAATCGTTCAGCGTTAGTAAAGGAGGTGCGCTGATAGTAAACGTGAATCCCGGTGACATTATTATTAGCGTTTGGGAGAAGAACGAGGTCCAGATAAAGGTTAAAGGTTTGGATGAGGATGAACTGGATGACCTAGAAATGAAAATGAGAGATAATAAAGTATATATTGATTATGATTCCGACTGGGGGGGATCGCATAATGCAAAATTTTATGTCTTAATGCCTTCCCAATTTGACGTTGATATCAGAACGACAGGTGGCGATATCGACATTAAAGGGAATTTAAAAGGGAAATTGGAAATATCAACTTCCGGCGGTGATATAGATTTCAATGATGTTGTCGGAGAAGTGAATGTAAATACATCAGGTGGAGATATTAAATGCGGCGATGTTCAAGGCAGGGTTAGAATGAATACTATGGGGGGCGATATAAGAATAGGAAGGGTAAAGGCAGGTGATGCGAAAGTAACAACGATGGGAGGCGATATCAAGGTCGGCGATATTGATTCCGATTTAACGGTTAAGACTTACGGCGGTGATATTGAGGTTGGGAATGTCGGCGGCAGTGCTTCCGTGGAAACATACGGCGGTGACATTATTATTAAGAACGTATCAGGAAGCGTCGACATGAGCACTTACGGTGGTGATCTGAGCTTAAAAAGTGCCAGCGGGATTATTAAAGCGAACACGTATGGCGGCAACATCACCTTGGAAAACATCACCGGCAGTGTGGATGCTAAAACTGCTGCAGGCAGAATTTATGTTGAGTTGAATCCATCGGGTAAAGGGCGAAGCAGATTAAAAACTTCTGCCGGGGAAATTAAACTGGTGATTCCGGCTTCCGCAAAAGTAACTATTGAGGCCGAAATAGAAATCGACGGACGCTGGAAAAGTGGGAAAAGAGAATATAAAGTATATTCGGACTTTACGGCAAAGTCGTACGTAACCGATGATGATGAGAGAATTATTAAGGCTGTGTATGAATTAAACGGTGGTGGTGAATTAATCACTTTGGAAACGGTCAATTCGGATATCCGAATTGTGAAATCAAGATAACAACACGGGGGACAGATAAAATGAAAAAATTATTTCTTTCTTTAGTTATGATCGCTTTCGCAGTAGGATTATCGGGTTCTTATTCAACTCCGAAAGTAAAAATTGAAGATCTTAAATTAGCAAGCTTTATTGAAAAGACTATTTTCTCAAGTGAGAGAGTAGAAAAAGAATTTAAAGTAAAAAGTGGTCAGAAATTAACAATTGATCTCCAAACCGGCGGTGAGATAAGAATCGAGAGTTGGGAAAAAGAAATGGTTAAGGTAACAGCTATATTCGGTGGAAGAGATGCCGAAGATATTGATTTGGAATTTGATGAATCACCCCTCGGTATTTTAATCACCACTGATTATTACGGTCGTAATAATAATCGTTCAAGCAATATAAGATTTGAAATAATGGTTCCGAAGAAATTCGATGTTGATTTCGAAACGATGGGCGGAGACATCAGAATCAATGGTGTTGAAGGTGAACTTGAAGGAACAACCATGGGAGGAGAACTGGAGCTAAATAATTTGAAAGGTTACGTCTCCATGACGACAATGGGAGGAGCAATCACTCTTAGCGATTCTGAGGTTGAAGGTAAAGTAAAGACAATGGGTGGATCTGTTACTTTAGAAAATATCGTTGGTGATGTGGACGCTTCCTCAATGGGAGGTAAAGTAACACAGAAGAACGTCAAAGGGAAGAAAGGAACAATAGGTAAAGAGCTTCATATGTCAACTATGGGAGGAGCGATTACCGTGGATGATGCACCGAACGGAGCCTATCTTAAAACGATGGGGGGGAGTATTGAGGTTAAATCTGCAGGGATCTTTGTAGAAGCCGAGACGATGGGAGGCGGCATTGATATAGATGCAATAGATGGATGGATTAAAGCTAAAACCATGGGGGGCGATGTACGCGTTACAATGGTAGGTGATCCTAAAAAAGGGGAAAGAGATGTAACTCTGACTTCTATGGGCGGAGATATAGAGCTGGCAGTGCCCGATGGTCTTGATATGGAAATAGATATTGAAATAGCTTTCACGAAAAAATATGAAGGAGATGTTGAGATTTACAGCGATTATAAAATTGAAAAAGAAATCTCAAAAGAATGGGAATATGACCATGGCAGTAAGAGAAAATATTTAACCGGTACGGGGAAGGTTGGAAGCGGTAAGAACAAAATTAAGATTAGAACAATTAATGGGAATGTGTATATCAACAAATCAAAGTGATGTCGATTGTTGCAATTTAGATTAAACCCGGTCTATTAAGTTTGAGAGATCGGGTTTTCTATTTTAAACCGAGTATCTCCATTAATCTGTTATGCGCATCATCAGGAATAGACATGTTGTATTTTTTGTAGAGCTCGATTGTGGTTTCGATAGAGTCATAATATTTCCGACAGTTATCGCAACTTTCCAGATGCTGTTTAATCACCTTACATTTGGGTGAATTTAAATTCTCACCGAGGTTATCGCAAATGTGATGCATTACTTCTTTACATGTAACTTTATTTTTCATAACCGAAAGTTCGATTTAATTCATTTCTTAAAAATGCCCGGGCTCTATGCAATCTTGATTTGACTGCCGGCACGGATAAGTTTGTTATTTTTCCGGTCTCTTCCGTGGAAAGTCCTTCAACATCACGCAGCAGAAAAACAATTTTATAATCTTGTGGTAATTTTTTTATTGATTTGTCTAATATTTTTTTTAATTCGTTGTTTTCCGTAACCTTGTCGGGGGTTATTTTCCAATCGGTAAATTCACTTTCATCAATAAATGCTTCATCATCTAAGGAGGTGAATCCGTAATTTTTTTTGCTTCTTGCCAGCATTAAGCAGTGATTCGATACAACTGTATAAAGCCAAGTCGATAATTTTGATTTCCCGCTGAATTGATGCAGCGATTTAACCATACTCATAAAAGTTTCCTGCATAGTATGCTCTGCACGATCTTTATCACGACAAATCTTGAAAGAAAAATTATAAACTGTCTGTTCGTATTGTTTTACTAACTCGGATAAAGCTTTTTTATTTCCTTTCTGAGCCTGTTTAATAAGTTCTTTTTCTTCCGTCATGTGTGATGCTTTCCATGAATAAAAGATTCAATTGTTCTCTAAAGTTTTCCAAAGATAAAGAGCGGCAACACTATTATATGGGTGCCAATTTTTCTTTTCTGCCAACCTAATTACATCTTGCGAATTCGGTAATTTTTTCAATTTGTAATTTAGCATTATTGCTTTTTTTATGCCAAGGTCACTGTATGGTAAAACGTTTAAACGTCCTAAGGTGAATATCAGAAACATATGTGCAGTCCAAATCCCGATTCCATTCACTTTGGTTAATTCGTTGATTATCTCATTATCATCTTTAAGGCTCAATCTTTTTAAATTTATTTCGCCATCAAGTATTTTTTGTGACAGATCCTTAATATACCTGATCTTGGCTTTCGACAATCCTAAGGCTTTTAGTTCATCTTCTTGAGTAAAAAGAATATCTTTCGGTTCGGGTTTGTTGTTAAATTTATTCATTAGTCTGCAATTAATTGCATTTGCAGCGGCTGTTGATATTTGATGACCGACAATTGCTTTTAATAGAGCATTGAAGTATTGTCTCCTGGGTCGTAAATTGCATTTACCGAACTTTTTTATTATTCTTGACATCACATTATCATTGGTGAAAAGGTAGTTTGTTGCTATTTCAAGGATGGCTTTATTCATCTTTGATAATTAAATATTTGGTTGTGTCATGGAAAATCAACTTCTTAAGACTCTTACGAATAATAAGTTACTTAAAAATGTAGATATTTCGAAAATTAATCTCCGGAATATTAAAGGAAAACTTATTACTATAAGTGAAGGAGCAATACTTTATCGTGATGGTGACCCTGTTAATTCGATCTACCTTATTGTAAGCGGTGAAATAAATTTAGTACGAAAGAAATTATTAGGTAAGACTAGATCTTTAATACTCTCGGAAGACGAGTTTCTCGGTAACGACGAGTTTTTTGATGAAACTACTAGAACATCCACAGCCGTAGCGTTAAAAGATTCCTACTTGATCGAACTTGTGGAAAACGAAGTTCATGAATTGATTAAACAGGACTCGGGGATATTTGAAAATCTTAGAGAGTCTCAGTATGGAGATATGGAGGGTTATTTACAGAAAGCCGATGTATCCGACGAATTGTTTACAACTTTAGCCGGAGATAAAGCTGAGCCTAAACCTGTAACCGAAGATCAAGAAGGTGAGTTTAAAGAATCCGGAGTGGATGAATTCGGCGGTTCGGAAGGTGAACCCAAAGTTCCGGATTTCCAGGAAGTAATAAAAGAAGAATTTGACGAAGAAACTCTGAAGGCACTTGAAGGTTTGGATGAAGACATTCAGAAAATATCTAGAGATGTTGAGAGTAAAGTTTCACTGAATGAAGATGACGCGGCGTTTTTTGCCGGGTTATCCTCTATGGAAGATACGCAACACGTTTCAGAGACTCCACAAATACCGCCCGAACCTCCGAAGATTCCGGAAGAGAAAAAACCGGAAAAAGAAATTAAGAAAGCTGCCGTATCTGAACCATCTCAACCGCGAAAACCGAGTGAGAAAAAACGTGAAGAAACTGTAGAGAAATCCAAACTGGCTAAAGAAAAAAAAGCTCATGAAAAACAATTAGAAGGTGAATTTATGACCACCGATCAGCTCGAAATGATAATCAAAGCCGCTCAGTTGGTTAACTCCAACATACAATTAGATGACGTATTAAAAAATATAGTTGACGTAGCAACCAACTTGACAAATGCCGACCGGGGAACTTTATACCTCGTAGATAAAGAGAATAATATATTGTGGTCAAAGATTGCTATGGGTAATGAAATGAGAGAGATAAGGCTAAATATGGGGGAAGGTGTAGCAGGTTGGGTCGCTCAAAGCGGGGAAATAGTGAACATTGAAGATGTTAAAACCGATAAGCGATTTAAATCCGATGTTGACAAGTCAAGCGGATATGTTACTAAAAACATGCTCTGTTTCCCGATCAAGAACAAAAAAGAGGAAGTTGTTGGAGTTTTACAATTGTTGAATAACGCCAATGGAAAATTTTCTGGTTTGGAACAGGAATTTCTAAGTGCCATTTCTATTCACGCGGCATTAGCCCTTGAGAATGCAGAGTTGGTTGAGAAACTGTTGCATGGAGAAAGAGTTTCTTCGTTGGGAAAAATGGCTAACTTTTTGATCCAAGATATTAAGAAACCCGTGTTAGTAAGCAAACGGTATGCAGAACATTTGAAAACGAAGGAATTGCCCCCTGAAGCCGTCCAAGTTCTTGATATGATGCTTGAACAGCTTAATCAAGTTGCAGATTTAGTACAGACCACCTCAAGTTACTCTGAAGGGAAAAGAATTCTTCATACATTGAACGCAAACATTTCACAGACAATGGAAGATTATGCGCAAAGGATGGCATCGTACGTCCAGACACATAATTGTGAGATTGTAAACAACGTGGATGCTCAGGCGAATATAAAACTTGACGTGAAAGAATTTTATCAATGTTATATGCACATTGTGCGTAATGCCTGTGATGCAATGCCCGATGGAGGTAAAATCGTAATTTATTCAACGATGGAAGAAAAATTTATTGCTCTGGCATTTAAGGATACCGGATTAGGGATACCGGATAGTATAAAAGATAAAATTTTTGAACCGTTCACCTCTCACGGAAAGAAAGAAGGTACCGGTTTGGGATTATCGATAACGAAACAGATTGTTGAAGCTCATGGAGGAACGATTTCGGTTGAGAGCAATCTTGGTGAAGGAGCGACAATCTTAATAAAATTACCGGTCACTTCGAAATTTTAATTGCTTCGATGCAATATAATCTTATAACCATTCTTGGACCAACTGCAGTTGGTAAAACCAGCCTTGCTGCAAAGCTCGCTAATCATTTTAACGGGGAGATTATTTCTGCCGATTCGCGTCAGGTTTATAAAGGATTGGATATAGGAACCGGTAAGGATTTGGAAGCTTACACGGTCGATGGGAAGATAATTCCATATCATTTAATCGATGTTGCGCAACTGCATGAGGAGTTTAATCTTTTTCTTTTTAACAGATATTTTTATAATACGTTTGATATAATCAAGGGGAAAAAAAAGATTCCTTTTCTTGTGGGCGGAACCGGTTTATACCTTCATTCAATTCTGAAAGGATATGAATTTGCCGAAGTTGACTTCACACACGAAAGATATGTCGAACTCGATAAACTTAGTGAAGAAAATCTGCGACGGATGCTAAGAAAAATAAATCCAAATCTGCACAACTCTACCGATCTGTTTATCAAAGACAGGATAATTAAAGCAGTAATGATTGCGGAAAGGCAGGATAAAGTCGAAACTTTACCTAAAAGATATATCCGTGCATTTGTTATTGGTGTGGCTATGAGCCGTGATGAAATTAAGAAATCCATTACGAAGAGGTTGAAATTCAGACTTCAGAACGGTATGATCGAAGAAATTAAAAAATTGGTTGAAGAAGGAATAACTTTTGAAAAATTGGAATTTTGGGGACTCGAATATAAATATGTAGGGAAATACTTGAAGGGGGAATTGAATTATAACGACATGTATCAGAAACTTAACAGCGAAATACATGGTTTTGCAAAGCGGCAGATGACCTGGTTTAGAAAAATGGAGAGAGAAGGAATCGAAATAAACTGGCTGGACGGACCGGATTTTGAAACCGCAAAAAAGTTAATCGAAATTAATTTTTCTGTTTTTAAATAAACATTACAAAATTATATCGATGAAAATAACTCGATCATACGGTAACTTGCCGGATTATGTATTAAAGTATCTGAAAAAGTTCGGTCAGGATAAATGGACGTTGGAATTAAACGAAGAAAAGAAATTTGATATTGCAATAGTGATTCCTGCTGTTATGGAATATGATAATATAAGAAAACTCTTGGTATCTCTTGTTGAGAATGATAAAACTTATTTTCATAAATGCGTTATTATCTTTGTGATTAATCAAATACGTAACTCAATTGCTGAGATAAAAGAGGATAACGACAGGTCATTGAAATTATTGCGCAGTATTGTCGGTAGAGAAAAAGGAAATAAAGATGCTCTAGTAAAGAAAGTTGTTGAATCAGGTTTGAATATCGGTTTGGTGGACGCAGCTTCAGAAGGCTTGCAATTTAATCACAAGGATGGGGGAGTCGGATTAGCCCGCAAAATCGGGATGGATTTGGCTTTAACAGTACAGGACTATAACCATCTTTCAACAAAAAGAATATTGGTATGTCTCGATGCTGATTGCCGTGTAGATCGAAATTATATCATAGAAGTTTATAATTCGTTTCAAAGAAGTAACATTTCTGGTGCGTACATAAAGTTCAGGCACGAGATTGAGGGAGATGAGACAGTCCATCGTGCGATGATTTGTTACGAAATATTTTTGAGGTATTATGTTCTGGGATTAAAAATTGCTGGTTCGCCTTTTGCTTTTCATACCGTCGGATCCACATTGGCATGCGATGCGGACAGTTATGTAAAAATAGGTGGTATGAACAGGAAGAAAGCTGGAGAGGATTTCTATTTTATGGAGAAACTTGCAAAGATAGGAGAGATTTATCACATTGATAAAACAACTGTCTATCCGGCGGGAAGAGATTCATGGAGGGTTCCGTTCGGCACAGGTCCGCGTGTAAAAAGATTTAAACAGAAAACGCACGATGAATATCAGCTCTATTCATTTAAATCATTTCTTTTATTAAAAGCCTGGCTGAATATATTTTATGAAGTAGAGGTATTCTCATCAGATCAATACCTGAAAGCGGTGAAGGACTTAAATGAGGTATTGTATAATTTCTTATTTATAAATTCGTTCAAGGATGAGTGGAATAAAATATTAGAGAATTCCAAAACAACAGCACAAATACACAAACAAAAATTATTATGGTTCGATGGATTCAGAACACTTAAATTCATCCATTATTTAAGAGACAACGCTTTTCCGGATGAAAATATGTTTGATGTGCTTGAAGAGGTGTTTGCATATTTATCGATGGATATTGATTTTGGCAGAGAGAAAGGAGCTGTTCCCGATGTACAATTACAAGTGAAGTATCTTGATAAATTAAGAGAACTAACTTGATGTAATTGCTCCGCTAGCAGTCTTTAGTTTTTCAATTTCGACTTCGCTATATTTGAATTCCGAATTTTGGAAAAACCATGGATTTTTTAGAAAAATTAAAAAGTATTAAAGAAAAGTTCGATAAGATTAACGAACAACTCTCCGATCCCAAGATTATATCGGATCAGGAGAAGTATGTTCAATTAAGAAGAGAGAGAAGCAATCTCATGGAAATCGTCGAAACGTATGAAGCTTATGACGGAGTAATTAAAAACATTAGAGGCAATAAGGAAATTGTTGATACTTCGGATGATAATGAATTAGTCCTTATGGCAGAATCCGAATTAAACGATCTTAAAGAAAAGAAAGAAGAGCTGGAAGAAAAAATAAAGGAATTATTAATTCCAAAAGACTCCGATGATGACAAAAGTGTTATCATGGAAATAAGAGCTGGAACCGGTGGTGAAGAAGCAGGGCTCTTTGCAGGGGATCTGTTTAGAATGTATTCACGGTTCGCCGAAGTGAAAGGATGGAAACAGGAATTAATAGATATAAACGAAACCGGTAAAGGCGGAGTTAAGGAAGTAATATTTGGTTTAAGCGGAAACGGTGTTTATGGTGATTTGAAATTTGAAAGCGGTGTTCACCGTGTTCAGCGGGTGCCTTTAACCGAAGCTAGCGGGCGAGTTCATACGTCTGCTGCTTCTGTTGTTGTATTGCCCGAAGTTGAAGATGTAGAAGTGGAGATCGATATTAATGAAATAAGGGTTGATGTTTACCGTAGCGGAGGTGCCGGAGGACAAAACGTGAACAAGGTTGAAACTGCAATCCGATTAACGCACTTACCCACAGGTATTGTCGTTCAATGCCAGGATGAACGCTCCCAGTTGAAAAACCGTCAGAAGGCAATGAAGGTATTAAAAGCGAGATTGTACGATTTGAAAGTTCGTGAACAGAACAGTGAGATTGCAGCTCAGCGGAAGTCGATGGTGAAAAGCGGCGATAGAAGCGATAAAATCCGGACTTACAACTTCCCGCAGAATAGAGTTACAGATCACCGGATCGGTTTGACACTTTACAACCTATCGGAGATTATTGAAGGTGACCTCAACGGACTAATCGAAAAATTGAAGCTTGCCGACCGTACAGAGAAATTGAAAGCGGAATGATTATTTCATGCAGTTAAAAAAACCGCCTTGCGGCGGTTTTCTTTAACCCAACGAGGAGTACAGTATTTGATCTATTTCTTTTTCACTTCCCACAAAACGTTTACGATTTTCCATTGACCATTGTATAGAGCAACTTGAAGATAGTCAATCCAATCAGTAGCAACTATTTTAACACATGCAATGTTTTGAAAGATATCTAAAATTGTTACATCATTTTGTTGATTTTCTTTTGGCGTGCGAGTTCCGTAACCGGCACGTGTATATTGTACGAGCGTCATGGCACTCATCTGTTGGAGATTACTTCTGCCGGAGTTTTGATCTGTAAATACGGCCCTTTTCGCAAGTTCGGAATGCAGTGCTTTTTCCATTCGTTCGGCGTTTCCTTCATACCATCCTTCAATGTAATCTAGAGCGGCTTGTTTAATTGCTAAAGAATCCTGGCCAGATTGTGCATGTGAATAGATTGAGGTGAATAATGCGGCAACAAAAACGAAGACTAACAATTTTTTCATTTGTCCCCCAATGATAAAGTTGTTTACACTTTTTAGACGATCTATTGAGGGACTAAGTTCTTAATTTATTTATCAAGAAAATTACTTTTAATTTCTTTATTCAAAAGCTTATCTGCTATGCAGAAAGAGAAACCCTCTTTTAACGAATAAGCCCCGATTTCTCCCAGCTTGTTTAATGCAAGATATCCAACCTGGATATTCTCATTTTTCTTGTTAATCTTTTTAACTCTTTTTACTGCTATTTCACAAGATTCCTGAGGAGAAAATCCCTCTCTCATTTTTTCAACGATTAGGAAACTACCGACGGTTTTGATGACCCATTCGCCGTTTCCGGTTGCGCATGCGCCGCCAACCTCATTATCAATATACAAAGCAGCTCTAATTATGGGTGAATCACCGACCCTGCCGTGAATTTTTCCACCTAAGCCGCTGGTAGACACGCCACCGCTCATGTTGCCGTACCGATCGATCGCAAGCATTCCGATTGTGTCGTGATGTTTATTTATGTCATGCCAATTGTCGTTGGGATCGTGATTCCTTTTCCATTCTAGCCATTGCTTGCGGGCTTCTTCAGTAAGTAAATTTTTTTCTTTGAACCCATTTGCTAAGAAAAATTTTTTAGCTCCCTCACCCACAATCATCACGTGATTAGTTGTTTGCATTACCAACTTTGCAACTGAGATAGGATTTTTTATGTTTTGTAAAAAAGCTACCGCTCCCGCATTTCCTTCCCAATCCATAATTAATGCATCTAGAGTAACAATTCCATCTTCATCGGGTAATCCGCCGTATCCGACGGAATTTATCGTTGGATCATCTTCGATTATGCGGATGCCCTGTTCGATAGAATCAAGCGAAGAAGAACCATTTAACAACATGTCCAAAGCTTTTTGATTTGTCTTAATTCCGAAATCCCACGTAGAAACTACAAGTGGAAATTCTTTCGGTGGTTCGGTTTGTGCTAATATTTTGCTTGTTATTAGTTTATTTGCAATTAAACCTGCACCGGCAACAGCACTGGTCCTCAGAAAAATTCGTCTAGAGTATCTCATAATTTCCCCTTTCAGTGCTATGTTAAGATTTATTTAATAGATTTTTTTGAGGATTTTTGTGAAAAAATCGCAGTAGTTTTTACCGAAGGCCGAGTGAGAAAATATTTCTTCGGCATACTTTCTCGCATTTCGGGATAATTCTCTCAATCCCGGTTTATCATTCAGTGTTTGTAAGACCTTTCGTGCAAAAATTTCACAGTTAAAGGGGGGAATAATAAAACCGTTCTTATTGTTTTTAATGATCTCAGGGCATCCTCCTATTTTAAATGTTATACATGGAAGTCCACACGCTATGGGTTCTATCAATCCGAACGGCAAGTTATCTGCTCTAGTCGGATACAAGAACAAGTCTGCCGCAGAGTAATATTTAATTAATAACTCTTCGCTTTCGATAAAACCCGGAAAGATCGTGGTGAAATTGTTAAATTGTTCCAATTCTTTAGGATGACCTCTTCCCAATGCTAAAAGGAAAAGTTTCTCATTCGCTCTAGAGTTTATAAATCCTAAGATATCAAACAGTTCTTTTCCCCCTTTCCAGTAATTCTTCTCGAGTTTATCCGCACCGAACATCAAGACTTTGGCCTTCAGCGGTATTCCCAACTCGTTTCTAACTTTATCCTTCGGTAGTCTTTTGAATTTTCTTAAATCAATGCCGTGATATATTTGATGAATCTTCTTACCTTCGAACACGGGACTTTGTGCGGCTAATTTATATAACCATTTTGATGGAGTAACAATTGTAATGTCGGAGTGATTATAAATATCTTTTTTTTGTTTCAACAGCCAACGACCTGTATTTATTCCAATCCAAGGGAAAATTTTATTTTCGCCATGACCTGTTTTCATTTCTTTCCATGATTCGTCACCGAATGTGTGTGCAGCATTGCCTGTGAACGCCCACATGTCATGAAGCGTCCAAACGATGGGTGCAATTTGTGATAGTTTAATAAGGTCTTTTGTAACGAAGTAACCGCCTATGGTGTTGTGTAAACTAATGATGTCGGGTTTGAATTCCGAAGCTTTTCGTAAAATTGTTTTAGGTGAAAATGGAAGCCACTGGTATTGCATTCCTGCAAAGTTTAAGAGAATATTGGTTCCGCGTTCGATGGTACCTGTGATTTTGTTGGATCGGGTTTGAATTACATTTTTATCGGTTGAAATCTTTGTTCTTACAAGAAACAAATTTTTTGCGTGGTGATATTTTTCAAGAGCTTGCCCCAAACGGTAAGCGGCTTTTGCCGAACCCCCCGCTTTATCTGAGATATTTATGAATAAAATTTTCATCAGATTTTATAAGCAAAAATATGTAATTGTAAGTCGAATTCACTAGCGCGCAGTTCGGATTTCGGCGGCGTCATTCTTGACGTATTTACATTCTGTATGTAATATTTGAAACCGTTCTTGGTGAGTATCGATAAAATTTTATCCAGCTCTTGTCTCTTATCGGGATATGAATGATATTCTATAATCATATTCTTTGTTTTGTGAAGGATGTCGTGACAATCTTTTATCAACTCAACTTCTGCTCCTTCAACATTCAGTTTAATCAAGTCGATCTTTTTTTCTTTTTTAATTAAGTCTCTCAACCTCGTCGAATCGACTTTTATTTTTTTACTCTCACCGAATATTGAACCGCCGTCGGCATTATCGGGAATGAAAGTAATTCCTTTTTTGTTAATCCATAAAGCAGTGTTGAAGATATCAACGTTTGCAAGTTTATTTCGCGCAATGTTTTTCCGTAATACTTTGGTAATATTAGGATCGGCTTCGAATGCCTTGATTTTGCATTTCGGGAATGCCTTTTTGAAATATAAACAACTCAATCCTACATTGGCACCGCAGTCGTAAATCAACGGACGTTTTGCTTTTGTTTCAAATCTATACAGCGAGTTGACAAAAATGTGTTTGATCTGAAAGATAAACGAAAGAGCATCTACCGTTTCGAATTCGTAGTTCATGAATCTTAGGCTGGTATTTTTTGAGCGGGGAAAATCTTTGTATTTCAACAGCAGTCTTGCGAACTCGCGGTATTCTCTGGATTTTATTAATGTTTTAATTGGTGATAAGTATTGTTCGGCTATTGATGCCATCATGCGCTCTTTTATTTTTTATTAAAGCGATTTATTATCTTCCGAAAGAGACTTTGTTTGAAAGCATTTTTAAACTTCTGCAAAAGCTCTTCGTCAGTGTGTAAGATACGCGGCAATTCTTCAACTTTGGTTGAGTCATCTAGATCGATATGAAATTTATCACTTTTTTTCATGTGTGTGCCGGAACCGTCAACGCCAAGATTTAGAACTTTTGATTTCACCGGGCACAAACAATATGCGTTGTTTTTGAAGTGTGCATAGCTCCATCTTACGGCCCACGAATCGATTTTTCCGTTCTGTTGTTGAATCAACATACTGCTTAAGTCTTCACCGCCCAAATTAAACTTGTTTTGAAGTCCTTTGTTGTGTTTAAATTGTTCGAAATCAGAAACCGTCCAATCAACCTTTTCCCATCTGTCTTTCCACGTTCCCCAGCCCCAAGAAGAGGCACGGGGAGTTAAGAAAATATCGAGTTTGTAATTTTTTGGAAAATTGAAAATGTAACTATAACCTGAAACGGAGAATATCTTTCCGTTTTGTTCATAGGTGTTGAGTGCACTGTTCATAAATGTCAAAAAGTTGGGGGATGTAAGTACATCATCTTCTACGACAATCACTTTGTCGTACAACTCCAGCATAGTTGTTACGCCGGAAATTATGGAAGCAGCAAGCCCCATATTTTTTTCTCGCTCAAATACTTTTGTGTTTTTAAATTCGGATATGCTTCTAATATAACTCCTGACTTGCTGAACTATCTTTGTCTCGCTTTCATTTTTGGGCCCGTCTGAAAAAACGAACAAATCGGATTTATCCGCGTATTGATTTCGCTGTAGTGCTTCGACCGTTTGAGTCGTGTGGAGAAGTCTTTTGTAAACGAATAATATTATCGGCGAAAAAGTTTCCATAGATTTTCATTTATGATAATCAACAATTAACGAAGTATAGAAGAGCTTATCTTCTTTATTGCGCGGATCATTAACGGAAGAGCGCAATATATTTCCTTTTTCGTCGTCATTGTAAGAAGAATGAAATATTCCGGTCTCATCCCAATACTCAACAAGAGTTGGTCTAAATCTATGCTTTAAAAATATTTTATTCAGAGATTTATATGTAAAAAGATTTTTATGATCACTCGACCCGTCGCCGGTTCCGCCAGGCTTGACCATGTTGATGTAGTTATTATCGCTATTATTTCCGTCCGGAACGGCAATGCGGATATTTAAGTTTTCGTTTGAATACTTTTCTAAGTTTTTAATCATCATGTTTATCTGATCAATGGTTAGATGTTCCAATACATGTTCAGCTAAGATGAAATCAATTTTTCTTTTCCCGAATAAACGCTGAAAATGTTTTTCGTCGGTGACATTCAATATTCTTTTATCTGTGTTAAACCAGCCCTTGTACTTTGTTCTTCCAGCACCAATGATAATTTTAATTTTCGAATTTGTCGCTTTATACCATAACCAATGTAAGTACTTGGTTAAAAAGAAAAAAGGGAACAGAACCTTCTGCAAATATATTTTTATATCCCAATACAATTTTTATCTTTATAAAAAATTGAAGTACATGTTTTAATAGGGGTAACTGGTCCGATCCCCCAAAAGTCGATTCTTTTGAAACGGTTTTTATATAGAAATTGAATGCCTTCTTCATAATCTTTAACATTCGTGTTATCAAAAATAATCACACCATTATTTTTTAAATTGCGCACACTGTTTTTGATACACTTGACACGGTTATCACCGTCGATTATGATGATATGATATTTTTTCTTCGACCCGTTAATTTCTTTGGCATAATTTTCGGATTCCGGTGGGATGTAAATGACTTTTGCATTTCGGGGCAGCAGAGTTGAGATTTTTTCAAACCAAGTCATATTTCCTTCAACCGATTTAATTGATTTTACTTTTCTTGCAAGCCAAATTGTCGAATTGCCGCAGCCGTATTCAAAAACGTCGAATGATTTTTTTAATCGTCGTTCGATAAAGTTGTTAAATGAGTAAGCCCACCAGGGGATCGGGTTATCGTCTTTATCAACAGCTCTTTTAGTTTCGAAGCTTTTAAACCAACCATCGTGAAGTAACGCACTATTGAAGCGCAGTTGAATAAGTCCGCCGATTTTAAGTCTATTTAAAACTGACCACACAATATATTTTACTTTATTCATAATTCTATTTCATACTTATTTCATGAAGTTTATAATATCATTCTTAATATTTTTAAGTCCCGATGGAGAAGTCCATTTGTGAAAATATTCTTTCAACCTGCTCAATTCAATCGGTTCATAAAATTTTAGGATATATAAAGCGAATGGAAAGATAATGAGAATCAATCCTTTAATGAGCAATCGAATTACAAACGCGGATTCATTTATTAAAAGTATTACGGAATATAATAAAGCACCAAGAATTACTATTGTTAATACTTTTCTTATTTCGTAGGGTATAGGGTAATATCTCCCAGAGAAATAATATGATATCACGTAAAGCAAACCAAAAGTGAAAAGAGTTGTGTATGCGGCAATGATCATTCCGAAAAGAGGTATTAGAATAATATTCAAGATTATATTTAGAGCTGCGGTTCCTACTGTCATAATCGCTACGGGCTTGGTGTTTTTTGTCAGATACATTCCGAGGTCCGAGACAATTCGCAGTCCGTAAAAAACATATGCAAGTGTAACAATTGGAATAACCTGAAAAGCCGGCCAATATGAAGTATTGAGCGCAAAGATTTTAATTATCTCTTTACTGAATAGAGAAAGTCCCAATCCAATCCAAACTAAGGCAAAAGCGAAGTAAGTCATAATCTTACTGTAATAACGCTTGTCTCCTTCGGTGTTGTACATCTTGTACGCAATGGGCATTAAGGTCATACTGAAGGGTACTATTACGAACATATTTAACACACCGGCAACTCTGTATCCAAGATCGTACAACCCGACACTTTCTTTGCCAAGAAAATAACCGATGATGTATCTGTCACTCAAATTTAAAAGCAGCATAGCAATTGCACTTAATATCAACGGAACGCCGAACTTAGCAGCAGCACCCAGTATTTTTTTACTGAAGTGAAACTCCATATTTTTAATTGATAACGGAAACAACACAATCAGCACAGCCCCTTCCGAGATAATATACGCATAAAGCACACCTTCAATTTGCATTCCCTTGAAGGCAACAAAGAATATTGCAAAACCGAGAACTAAAACAACCTTGCTTAAACTTAACGCTGTGTAGGTAATTGAATTCTCATCAGCACGCAGTTTATTCAACAGCACATTGTTTAAAATGCGAAGTACAATCACATAAATGCTTAATTGTAACAGTAAATGATAACGAGCCGGATCGGAAAACCATTGAGAAACAACGGGCAGCATAAATTCGGCAATAGCAATGAACAAAAGGCAAATCATCGATGATGTGGAAAAGATTGTGAAAAATATTGATTTATTCTGTGAGGAATATTCATCGGAATTGTTCAGCATTACCAGCGCCTGGCTCAATCCTAAATTCAGAAGTTCAATAGAAATATAAATCGTGATATCAATTAAACCGAGTACACCGAACTCCGCTAACGAGATATAGCTTGTATAAAGAGGAAGTAATATCACTCCGATTGCTTTTGTTGCAATCGGACTAATACCGTAGATAACAGAATGTTTTAGTAAATGTTTTAACTTCCCCAGCATTATGCTTTTTCTGTCTCCGCTTTCTTCTCTTTTTTATTCTCGAAGTATATACCCAAAACCAAACCGATTACTATCAATGTACTCAATATGAGCACAACGTATTTTGATATTGTGAAAGAAACCGGTAAATAGATGAATGTAATTTTATGGTTTCCTTTCGGTACAATTATTCCTCTAAAGCCGTGATTGATTTTATAAATTTCGGTTTTATTGCCGTCAATGTAGGCCGACCATCCGTTGGGATAGTATGTATCGCCAAGGAATAATAGGTTATTTCCGCTAGCGGTAGCGTCTATTTCAATCTTTTCATCTTTATAAGAAGTAATAACAACACTTGCCGTGCTGTCTGGTCTGTCAACTGAGATACCTTCATTTTCTATGAAGGCAACTTGTTCCGGGTCAAAGGAATTTTCTTTGATCGCCGTAAGAATCTGCATTGGTGGGGCCGCCACAATGCTGTCAACAAAATAAGCTCGCGGCAGGGCATATGGATTTTCATAAACAGCAGATGAGCCGGTCTCTTGAATCAACCTAAAACCTTCAAGCCCCCTTCCTTTATCTGTTACAATATATTGGATGTTAAGCATTCTCCACATCGTCATATTATATATGCCAACCACATCAATCAAGTCTTGGTACGTTCTCGGTTTTACAGCCGAGTAACCATAGAAGTCTTGTAAGAGAAAATTAGAATTGAAATTTGAGTTACGACTGAGTGAACCGAGCGATCCGTCCTGTTTCAGATTCAACATGCGGTATGGATCGCCATCTTTCTGACTTTTAATTATCGTCACATAATCAGGGGGACTAAATTCCCCTTCTTCACTTGAGGCATTGCTGTACCTTACACCGCGATTGTCAATTCTTACAAGATCAATCATCATCAATACTATTATCGCAACAATAAAAACATCACTACTCAATTTTGATTTTATGTATCCGAATGCCAGCCAAAAAGTTGCAGCGGAAAAGGCAAGAGCAATGTATAAATCCGAGGCAAACATATCTGCCATGTAATCAGACAATGCAAGGTATTGCTGCGCATCTCTAGGCTGGGATGATTGAAGTACTGCCGCATATTCGCTAACTCTTCCTGTAAACCAACCGGCAATAGCGCTGTTCATAATAAACGACAATGCAAACGCCCCGGTAAATGCGTATGCGATATATTTAATTACTTTTGTTAATTGCTCATCTTTTTCCTTCTTCAAGGAAATTATTTTGTATATACCTAATCCGGCAAGAATCGGAAAGCTTAATTGAATGAGAACGAGTATCATCGAAGGAACTCTGAACTTGTCGAAAAACGGAACATAGTTGAACATCAAATCGTAAACGATTGGGAAAGTTCTACCGAATGAAATCAACAGTGAAATACCGCTGAGTATAGCGAGATATTGCACGAGTCGATTTTTTCTGTTCACGTAAATTGAGAATAAAGCGAGAAAGAAAATTATAACTCCCATGTACATAGCAACATCGACAAACGGCATCTGTCCGAAGTAAGTATTAATCTTTACTTCGTTGTTGTTGGACAGAGGTCCCTTATATGTTGAGTTTCCAAAGCCGAAATAGGAAGGAACAATGAATGTTAAAACTTCGCCTGGAGAAAATGACCAATTGGTAGCATATTGGTAAAAATCGGAGTCGGACTGTTGCTGCACTCCGGTTTGAGTTTCGAGAATACCTCTTGTTCCACGTGTCGAATATGGATTGTATGAATAAATTTGAGTAAGGTTATCAGATTGAATAGCCAATGCAACAATAAATGATGCAGCGAATACGCCCATTGACTTAAGGAGTTGAACCGCTTTATCTTTTTCTTTCCCGGCAATTGTAATTATCAAATTGAAGAGGTAATAAATCCCTATAGTCATCATCATGTAAAATATTATTTGCACATGCCAGCCCTGTACCGAAAGCTGCAAAGAAATAACCAGTATTGCGAAATCTCTTAACTTAATCCGCTTTTCGAATTTAAGCAGTATCAGTAATATTAGAGGGAAGAAGCATAACGATGTCAGTTTTGTTACATGGCCTATAAAGAGGAAGACAATTATTCCGGTAGAAAATGCGCTGGCCAGACCGACAAACAAACCAATCATACGGTTTTTCGTTAAGTATGTTGTTAGGAAATAACTTGTGAAGGCCAGTATCAATAAGAATATCGTCCACATTGAGTATTCATTTACAAAGAAAGAAGTAAAGACATCTCTTACGGCTCTAAAACCGACGTATATCAAATTGAACCATTTATAATCTACAGCGAGTGTATAAGCCGGCATTCCGCAAAAGATGTAGGGATACCACAATGTGAAATCTTCCCGGTCGTTTTCAAGAAAGCCTCTTATGCTTTTTACGGTAACGATATCCCCAGACTCAAAAGTTTTATCGCCGAAGTACATTGGAGAGTAATAAATCAGAAACACACCGAAAATTATAAGAAATAGTGCGAGTGTTTGATATTTCTCAGGTATGATCTTGTTGATTGAAAAATTGCTTGAACTTTTTTCGTTTTCGATTTTCTTTTCTTTTTTCTTTGCAGAAGACATTCAATCACTCCTCATTTAAAGTAAGTGAAAATTTTATAGGTATAATACAGAAGTTTTTTGATTTTAGAAATAAAGATAGTGAATTTGAAAAGCTATTTGTTAAGAATTGCTTTTGCATAATTTTCCCAGCTCATATGTTTGGCCGATTTTGCAACGTTCTCCGGCGGAATCGGATTGGCAATAAAACGTTTCATCGTGTTACACATCGAATCAATATCTTCCGGTTCGGCAAGATATCCGTTGAAACCGTCTTTTATGGTTTCGGGAAAATGCCCTAATTTTGTTGCCAGCGAAGGGAGTTTAAAATTATACGAGATGGATTCTACACCCGAAGGAGTAGCGTCAAGATAAAAGAGCAAATTGCAATCGGCAACCTGAAAATACTTGTGTACTTCTTCGTTCGGTACGTAACGGTTAACAATAGTTACTTTGTCCTGTATCTCAAGTGTTTCGGTTAAATCGAGAGGATGGTAATTTCGTTCATCATCCGATTTTTTTAAGAGAACTTTTTTTACTGCTCCAAAGATGAATTGCTTAATTTTTGTCGATAACTTATCGGAAGACAATGTATGCCAAAATGATTCGCCTACAATAAGCAATGAAACATCATCCCGTTCTTTTGTTAACTTTGCAAAAGCCTGGAGGATGTTGTGCAGTCCTTTGTATTTCCTGATAAATCCGAAGAATAAGAAAACATATTTTTTAAGATTGAGTTCAATTTTCGCTCGTTCAACATCGAAGTCGGGATCAGGAGAAAACATGTCGTAAATCGGGTGATAGAGTTTTATCACATGTTTGGATTTCTGCCGAAAAGTTCTTTCTCCCGTTTCGTTGATAGTAAATTCAACTTTCGGAAAGAATAATTTCAATTCATTATAAGTACGGTATGCATGAACAATGTATGTGTCGGCGCTCTTTATGCCGTATCCGACAAATAATTTGTCGATGCTGCTCGGTTCTTTTTGCGCAACATTGTGTAAGTCGAGTATAACTTCGCATGATAATTTTCTTTTTATCTTCTTGGCGATGTAGCCCATCGGCAAACCTTGAACCGCCAATGCCCACTGGAAAATGACAATCTCCGGAGCGATTTGTTTTATAACATCTACAGTTTGTTTCCATGAGAAAGGATTGTTGTAATTGGTAACGTAAGTTACTTTTATGTTTGTACCTTCGAGCAAGTCGGCTTTACTGCTTCTGTCGATAAAATCACGAGGGATAATTGAAGGGTATTGCTGTGTCCAGGAGACAATTTGAACATCTACGTTTTCAAATTTATCAAGTGCTTTTGCAAGTGAAGTTGTGTAATTGGCAATCCCACCTTTGAACTTCGGACCCGGACCGAAGACAACAATCTTTCTTTTATTCATTTCTACCGATTTGATTTTGGAATTCTATTTCACGTAAAGGTTCAGTGCTTTATTGTACACCCTGCGCATTCCTTCTTCCAAAGAAATTTTTGGTTCCCAGCCTAACCTTTCTTTTACATAATCCATGGTGCAGTACCGCGAATGAACACCGACGGGTTTATCGACCAATGGTTTGATGGTCGGTTTATACCCGGCAAACTTACAGAACAATTCGATGAGTTCGATAAAGGTTGTTAGTTTACCCGAACCGATATTGATCGCAGAGCCGTCGTGAATTTTTTCCATTGCAAGATAACTGCACTCAATGACATCGTCAATGTGCACAAAGTCTCTTCCCTGCTGACCGGTTCCCCAAACTTCGAAGGGATCTTCTTTCTTTGCAGCCCGGGCGGCTATTGCAGGTACAGGGGAACTCAGATCTTGATCTTCGCCGTAACCGGAGAATGGCCGGATGCAAACAATAGAAATCCCGTAATGCTTTGCCGCAATATGAGCAAGATATTCACCCGTCATTTTTGTCCAGCCGTAAGTAAAATCGGGTTTACCGAGTCGGTCACCAATTATGTTGATATCGCTTTCACTTAACGCAATGGCTGTTCCTTCACGCTGAAGGTCGATGGGGTATGCGGCGCTGGAGCTGGGGTAGAGAACTCGTTCCGGTTTAGCGCTAACAATCCAGTAAAAAAATTCTGCGTCAATAGAAAGATCGAGCGCAACTGCAATCGGGTCGCCTTCTATTTTTGCGCGTCCGCCCACAATCGCCGCAAAGTGAAGCGCATCACCGAATCTCTCGATTTTCAATCCGTATTGTTTTTCTAAGTATTTTGAATCTTCATTTAGTTTTTGTAAAAATTTTCTGAAATCCAGCTGCCAGTAAAATAATCTCTCTTCTTTGCCGAATATTTCTATGTCTTTATATTTCTTCGATTTATTATCTTCAAGCCATGTGGTTGGATGTGTGCCGATCGATAAATCATCAATCATTATCACGAGGTCGTTACTATCCTTAAGTATATGTTTTACAAAATTTCTTCCCACGAAACCGCAGGCGCCTGAAACCAGATGATATTTCATTTCAATCCGCTTTTTTTTGAATAATACCGTTTAGAATATCAACAAACTTATCTGCAATAATTTTTCTATCGTATCGCTTTGCCTTTTTGATGTTCGATTTAAATTTACGGAAGTTTTTGAAAAAGACCTTGGCATTGTTGTCGTATTTCAATAACATTCCCGCATTTGAATCCTTGAGCAATTTCCGGACTTCTTTATTCTCATCGTTGAACGCCAATATAGGATTGCCTGTGCGCAGATATTCAAACAACTTCCCTGGTACGTGTCTGCTTTCGGTGGGGCAGACCATTAATATATCTGCGTTCATCAATTCGCGCAGCATTTTCGGATAAGGGATAACTCCCATGTATTCTGTGTATTTGAGTATGCCGTTTTCCTCAATTTCCTTTTTGATTAGTGGACTTACGGTCCCGGTAAATTTTAACCTTACTTTTTTGCCTGATTCATTCATCTCTTTGATCGTCTTCCAAAAATTTTTCGGATTCTGATAATCAAATAAATTTCCCGAATGCACAATTACAATCTCTTTACCCCGTTTTCTTGTTCGTTTTAGTTTTTTGAAACTTTCTTCATTGTAACCCCAATAAAGTACATTGGATTTATTATTTAAGAACGGGTACTTGTTAATGTAATCTTTTTGCGTGCTGTAATTGACAAAGATTGTTTGCGAGGCATTCTTTAAAACTTTTCTTTCAAAATTTTCATCTACTGTTTCTGTAAGTTCGCTTCGTTTTAGGTCCCGGTAATATACAATATCGAACCAAGGATCCTGCAGCAGCGGAATGGACGGTATATTGAATTCTCTAGACAATTTGTAATTGATAAGGTGACAACTGTGAGGTGGTCCAATCGAAACGATGCAATCTATTTTATTATCCTGTAAAAATTTTGAAGCTCTTCTAATCGCCGGTAAGTACCACCCGATACGGGCGTCCGGTACGAACAGGTTTAATCTTATCCATAGAGAAATTTTGTGAGTCAATCCTTGATTTGTTTTGGACATTGTCTCCGAAGCCACAAGCGGTTTGTTCGGATCTTTCCTTAAAAATTTTCTGTAAATATTGAAAGGTTCCCAGGATTTGGTACGGATGATCTTCAGATTGGGATTTACTTCCTTCAACAGACTTTCGTCGCGGGATTCGAAAGATTCGTTTTCAACTGTAAGTACAAGAGGCTCCCATCCGAATTTAGGGAGATATTTTATTACATTGAGCTGCCAATGCATTGAAGCCTTTGCAGCGGGTGGCCAGAAGTAAGTGATAAAAAGAACTTTGTTCATCGATCAAGTTTTAATTCTTTTCTTTGATGTAATACTCTTTTCGTTCCTGAGTACTGTGAACCATAATCTCGCCAAGAAGACCGACGGCAAAAAATTGTGCACCGACGACAATCAATAGGATACCCAAAAAGAGAAGCGGTCTGTTGCTCAATGATTTTCCGATTATCCACTCATATGACAGGTAGGCGTTGATAATAATACCCAGAACGAAAGCAATAAAACCGAGAAATCCGAATAGGTGCATCGGGCGTTTAATGTAGCGCGTTGTGAATAACACGGTTAGGAGATCTGCAAAACCTTTGAAGAAGCGGGAGATTCCGAATTTTGTTTTACCGTACTTGCGTGCATGATGCTTAACCGGGATTTCCGATATTCTAAATCCCTGCCAGCCTGCCAGTACGGGAATATAACGGTGAAGTTCACCGTAAACATTTATGTTTTTTACAACGTCTCTTCTGTATGCTTTTAATCCGCAGTTGAAGTCATGTATTTTAATTTTGGTGAACCAACGTGTTATCCAGTTGAAAAATTTCGATGAGCATTTTTTAATGAACGGGTCGTGACGAATTTTTTTCCAGCCCGAAACAAGGTCGTAGCCTTCCTCCAATTTTTGCAGCAAACTTGGAATTTCCAAAGGATCGTCTTGAAGGTCGGCATCCATAGTGATGATTGCGTCACCGTTTGCAGATCTGAATCCGGTTTGAAGGGCGGCAGATTTTCCGAAATTTTTTCTAAAACTGATATACTTTACCCTGTTATCGCTCTTTGCAAGTTCTTTGATGTTAAACAGTGATTTATCCGTACTGCCGTCGTCGACGAAGATTATCTCATAGTCGCTGGAAATAAGTTTAGTCGCTTTTTTAATTTCGAAATAAAGTGGTCTAATGGACTCCTCTTCATTTAATAAGGGGACGATAATCGAGATCTTTTTAAAAGTAGTCTGTTTTATAGTCTCGCTTGGTACGTTATGTTGAGGTCTGTAACGTCTTTTTCGGTCGCGATAATAAAATTTTCTTCTGGGTTTGCCGCTCTCCGGGTTATCCAAATTTATTATCCCTCTGGATTAGTGGATGAAATTGAACTTATTGATAATTTAAACTGTTAAGTAACAACAGGATCAAAATTAACTCAATATTATACTAAAATCAATTTAAACGAATTTACGCGGTAAGTAATTGATTCTTCGGCAGTCTATACTTAGATTTAAAACGCAGGAAGAAGATTATGGGCGGAATTATATTTTGGACTATTATAAGAGTAGCATTTTTGATTCCTGCTTTATGGCTGCTTTTGGATTGGACCGATTTTAAATTTTGGTGGGCGATACTGGCAATTTCGCTATATGGAGTTGTGATTCACCCTGCGGTTGTTCAGTACAAACTGTTCGTTGAGCAAAATAAAGAGATATTTAATAATTCTCTGTGTGCGACATGCAGACATTTTGATGGTTCCGCCGTTATCTGCATGAAGTATGACAAACACCCGACAATTCATAAACTTCCGTGTGAAGGGATTGCGTGGGAACCGATCGAAAAATGAAATGAGAAAGAGACGATACATAATTGAGAGAGATGGATTACCTCGCATAGAGATTCAATTCTGTACGACATGCGAGAAAGCGCTTGAGAACTGGGCATTATCACACGAATCTTATGATTTAGACGCTATTAAAACCAACCATGAAAATTGCAAAAATATCGGTCGTTTCAAGGGGGATATGTGTGCTAGACTGTTTATTTCATTGAACGGCCAACCCGAGAAATTTCTTCTGGATGAAGACGAATAAACATTTCTTTCAATGCCTGTGCAAATCTTGGTCCCGGTCTTGAAAATAAATCCCAGTCTAAAAACAACACTTGATTATTTTTGACCGCTTTCAATTCTTTCCATTCCGGATAAATTTCGATTATGTATTTAATATCCTTTTTGTCACCGGTTGGATATGCAATAAAATCGGGATCTCTTTTAAGTATTTCTTCTCTGCTGTAAATCGGATAGTTCAAAGTAGAATTTTCCGCTATGTTTTTCATTCCGCACAACTCGATATATTCATTTAAAAATGTGTTGCTACCTGCCAGCATGATGGGATTGACTTCAATTAGAAACATTATTGTTTCAGCCGGATATTTCTTCCCTTCTTTTTTGATGTTGTCTACGATAGATGTCCATTCTACGACTTTCTCTTCAGTTGCTTTTTCCATTTTGAATATATTACCCATGTCGAGGAATGTTTTTTTGATTCCTTCGAAATTGCGGGGATTCGATACGAATATCTTTAGTCCCAGCTCGGTGAATTTGTCGTAAGTTGCTTTTGTATTTCCTTCAACCGTAATGAAAAGAAGATCCGGCTTGAGAGAAATTATTTTTTCGTAATCGAAGGTGAGCATGTCTCCAACTTTAGTTATTTCTTTTGCTGCGGAGGGATAATTGCAATATAGGGTATTGCCAACCAGGTAATCTTCAACTTCAAGTTCGTAGATCATTTCCGTTAGGTTCGGTGCCAGCGCAATAACTCTGAGCGGTACAGAGTTAAATGTTACTTTATTGCCGAGATCATCTATAACCTGGAATTTTGCAGAAGGTTGACACATTACATTGAGTGATGTAGAAATGAGGAATGAAATAAATAAAAAAATATTTGGCCAAGATTTTTTCATGTGAGAAACATGCTTAAGATTATAGCTGTGTAAAAATAAAGAAACCTTTCGATTTGTGTATCGTATTTAAAACATTTTGTGCATTTTAAAACACGAAATAGCACACAGATTAAGGAGATTGAGAAATGATTTACCGGTTTCTTTTACTTTTTATGCTTTTACCCGGATTCCTCATTGCCCAGGATCGATTACCGAACGATAGAGAAGTCGTTTCAACGTTTTCAATTGTTGCGCGCGATCCCGCAACGGGTGAACTAGGTGTGGCTGTAGCATCGCGGTTCTTTGCTGTCGGTTCTGTTGTTCCGTGGGCAAAAGCGAATATAGGTGCCGTTGCAACACAGTCATTTATGAACACTTCTTTTGGCTGGCGGGGATTGGATCTGCTGGGAAAAGGAGCTTCACCCGAAGAGATAGTAAAAATTCTAATACGAAGCGATGACGATCCTGAAAGGCGTCAGTTTGGAATTGTATCTGCAGATGGTAAGTCTGCAACTTACACGGGCAAGAACTGTATTCCCTGGGCAGGGGGAAGGTGCGGTGAAAATTATGCATGTCAGGGAAACATACTCACGGGTGAGGATGTGATTGCTGCAGTTGAAGAGACGTTTCTGAAAACGAAAGGAACTCTCGCCGAAAGAATTTATGCTGCGTTGTGTGCCGGTGATGCAAAGGGAGGAGATGCCCGCGGGAAGCAGTCGGCTGCATTATTAATAGTTAAGGAAGGTGCTGGTTACGGAGGTTATACTGATAGAGCGATCGACATTCGCGTTGACGATCATCCCGAACCATTCGTGGAGTTGGGACGGTTACTCGATTTCGCACAGATGAATTATCTCTGGAACGAAGCGTGGACACTTCATATGCAGAAGAAACCGTTTGAGGCATTGCCTTTGATGGAGAAAGCCGCAAAGATAGCTCCGGAAAATGCCGATGTACTTTACGATCTTACAGTAATTAGGTTTGCTGCGGGTAAAGTAGATGAAGCGTTGGAATCTTTGGAGAAGCTTGTTGCACTAAATCCGAATTTGAAGAAACAGGCATGCGGTGATAATGACCTTGCAGGATTAAGAAACAATAAGAGATTTCAAGAACTGACAGATTGCCAATAATTGTCATTGGCTGTGAAACATTTTATAATAGCTTTATACTTGCGGTGCACCTTTAGCTCAGTTGCCACCGCCATGGCGGGGTCTCGCCAGTGGCGAGAGTAGATTTACCCGCCGGAATTGTTTTTGAATGCAGGCGGGTTTATCCACCGAAATGTTTTTTATGCAGGTGGAGCATCTGACTCTTAATCAGCATAAACAATTACCTCCCCTATATTTCGGTGACAGTCAATCGACTGGTTTGAAAAAACTATTCATCTCTTTATATTTGCGGTGCACCTTTAGCTCAGTTGGTAGAGCATCTGACTCTTAATCAGCAGGTCGGGGGTTCGAGTCCCCCAAGGTGCACAGAAAACACGGAATCCCGCAAAAGCGGGATTTTGTGTTTTATGTTGTGTTTCTCTGTCTAGGAAGAGTGACGAAGTCCGCCTGCCCCGCCCGTCTGCCGCCGAGGCAGGCAGTTTTTTGTGGGGATCTGGCCTGCCGAGGTATCTCAAAAATCAATAGCGGGTGAATTATTGGTTTGATTGGGTTTTTAGATAAATATTCCAGGTGTTTTGGACGATCGAATTTTCTTGAAACAATTGCCGCAATCTTTTTAAGAGTATCCTGTACGAGTCTAATTAAGATGAGTACTATGATTGACGTAATATTATGAACCGCATTTTAAAAGGAAATGTAGTAAATTGGATTAAGTAATTAAAGGGCGACCTTGTTGCTAAGGTAAAAAAATGTTACCAATAATATTGGTATTATGTTAAAGTAGTTTGTGTAGAAGGTTTATGAATAAAGAAAAGAATAATGAATATAGTATTGTACTTGAGTTATTATTCAAAGAATATGCATTAAATAAAAAACCAATTAAAATCAATATACGAAAAATAGTATCTGATTGTGAACATAAGAGAAAATTGTTGCACAACATTCATAAATACCCTGCAAAAATACTCTACAGTATTCCCTTTTTTTTGTTGAATAATCAAATTTTATCAAAGGAGAATGATGTTATTTTAGATCCTTTCTGTGGTTCAGGCACTACTCTCCTTGAAGCTAACATGGCTGGCAGAGATTCAATTGGTGTTGATTCAAATCCTTTGGCACACTTGATTTCAGAAGTAAAGACAACGTGTTATGATAAGCGTAAATTGGAAGAAATAGAGCGGCAAGTTAAGCAGAGAATCATCACTATTAAGAGGCAAGATAGTAAACTTGAAAAAGGTATCGAGATCTGGTTTAGCCAACACGTTTTCTCTCAATTACAAAAAGTATATGGCTCAATTTGTGAGATAGAAAATCAAAAGTATCAGAAGTTTTTCTTACTTTGCTTCTCGCAGACTTTAGGTAAAGTTAGTTTAGCGGATCCAAGAATTTATGTGCCAGTAAGATTGAGATTAGGGAAATATTCGAACGAAACGGATAATGAAAATGTAAAAAAGAGACTGAGCTATTTAAAAAAAGTAGATGTATTTAGTATTTTTTTTAAAATTGTTTCTGCTAACAGGAAACTCTACGAGAACAATGATACGTCTAGACTAAAGAAACATTGGTCGAAAGTAATTTGTAGTGATATAAGAGTAGCGACACAGAAAATAAAAAAGGTTTTGAGTGAAAAAGGGAGTAGTTCACAAAAAGTTGACATGGTTATTACTTCCCCACCTTATGCTGGAGCACAGAAGTATATCAGATCTTCGAGATTGAGCTTACTTTGGTTCGGTTATAAGTCATCTGATATAAATACTCTTGACAAAAGTTCTATCGGTAGGGAATCAATTTTGAAAAATGAAATATTAAAGATTGGTGAGACTGGAATAGCGGAAGTTAATATAATTATTAAGAAAATTTTGAGAACAAGTCCTGAAAGAGCAGCAATTGCATATTATTACGTTAAGGAGATGGAAGAGTCTCTGAAAAAAATTATAAAGCTTCTTAAAAGGAAAAAGTATTTGGTGGTAATAATAGGGGATAATACTATTTGTGGACAGAAGTTTAAAAATCATCTGTACCTGGATAAAATAATCTTAAATCTTGGAATGAGTTTAAAACTGATCCTTGTCGACAACATTCAATCTTTTGGAATGATGACCAAAAGAAATAGTACCGCTGGAATTATTAAGAAAGAATATATTTTAATATATAAAAAAGAAAAGTAATTATGGATTATTCTAAGAGTTCAGAGAGATTCATTTCAAAAATCGTTGATTTAAATGATACTGTATGGGAGGGGCGAATTCAAGAGCCTCAAATTGAGGATTGGTTAAAGAATTTTAGGGATGAAAAGGAAAGAATACACGTTCTTTACTTACTTTCGATGTTTATGTATTTTGGGAGCGACCAGATGAGAGCGGTACTTAAATCTTTGTTTCGAGATTTATTCAAGTATCCAATAATTAAAAGGCTACGTGAGAACAATGAAGAGACTATGAAAGTAGATTTTTTGAACAAGTTGTTTTTTGAGGAATTAAAGAAGACAAGATTTTTGGGGCTTGGTAATCCATCCGAGAGCGGACCTTTTCTTCTTTACTCGTTTCGTCAAGAAAATGAATTACCGAAGTATTTGTTTATTCATGAGCATGAAATTCTAAGCAGGAATGTCACAACCAATAAGGAGGAATTACGATATCGTGATGTTTCACGATATGTGTTTATAGATGACTTTTGTGGTACTGGCTCTCAAGCCCTTAGATATTCCAGGAATGGAAATATTAAAGCGATAAAAGAGCTCAATCCAGATATTCAGATTTATTATTTCTCTCTCTTCTCCACTAAAATGGCGAAAGAGAAGATTATTGAATCAGGTGAATTTGATAAAGTTGAGACAGTTGTAGAATTCGACTCTGTTTATAGATGTTTTGACAAAGACAGTAGATATCGTGAGAATGTAGAAGACTTCATTGATATGGATTATTTGGAAACGGTGTGCCGTTTATATGGCAAAGAATTAATGAGGATAATTTGTGAGTTGGAAGGGGCCACTGGTGGAGAAATAGAAAAATGTGCAGAAAATAACGCTCTTGGATTTCGGGATAGCCAGTTGTTAATAGGTTTTAACCACAATACTCCTGATAATACTTTACCGATATTTTGGTTTAGTGATAAAAAATCTGGATGGTTCCCTATCTTTAAGAGGTATAATAAGATATATAAATAGCTATGAAAACGATTTCACCATTTGAAATTACGAAGGCTGTTGATTTTTCAGACGAAGACATCATGAAGTATTGGGTTGATTTATCGG
>CAZKNM010000002.1:4884-37038 GCA_964554135.1 uncultured Melioribacteraceae bacterium | reverse complement strand
AAAAAGATTCCAGGATGTTATCAAGCCCAAATCCCCAATGCCGATGATTATTCTTGGAGCAAAAGGAAGCGGTAAGACGCACTTGATGAGATATTATTCATTTCATTTACAAAAATTACGAAATGTTCAAAATCTAATAGAGGGTATATACAATGAAGGATTCATAGGAATCTATACATTATGTAGCGGATTGAATCCATATCGTTTTTGTGGTAAAAATATTTCCGAAGATAGGTGGAAATCTGTTTTTGCATATTACTTTGAATTATGGTTGGCCCAAATCACCCTTGGTGTATTGAAAGAAATCTCCGAGCACACATCTGAGGGAATCTTTAACAAAGCAAATATTTATAAAAGGATAGTAGATTTATTTGATTTCCGCACTAATGTGAAATTAGAGACGTTTCAAGATATTATTAATTTTATAAATGATTTAAGAAAATCGGTAGATATGGCTGTAAACAATGCGTTTATCCCGGGGAAATTGGATGCGCTTGACATAAAGGTTACAACCGGCAAATTAATCTTTGGGATTCCTAAGGTAATTGTTAGTGAGATTGATAAATTCCGCAAAATTAAATTTTTGTATTTAATTGATGAATTTGAAAATATAAGCAAGGATCAACAAATACATGTGAATACTTTGTTAAGAGAAAAAGAAGCGCCTTCAACTTTCAAAATTGGCGTAAGACTTTATGGAATGAAAACATATTTAACGTATAGTGGAGATGAAGAAAACAAGGAGGGTTCTGAGTTTGAAAAATTGATTCTTGACAAATATTTGCGAGAGTATGATTATAAAAAATTCTTTCGGGGAATGTGTGAAAAGAGAATATTATACAACAAAGAAGTTTATGAAAAAGACAGTTCGAATGTAAAACTTGAAAAATATTTTGAAGAGTTTACAAACCAGGATATCGTAGAAAATATTAAACAAAAATATCATGATAAAGAAAAGCCATATTTTCACAAGCTAGAAAAAAAACTTGAAAACGCTCGTTGTACTGACATAAAAACTGTAATAGATTTATTGAAATATCATGAAGATCCATTACTTGAGAGAACGAATATATTTTTGTTCTATAGAGGTTGGAAAAAGAAGGATAGAGATTTTCTTGCTATTGCTACAGAAATTAAAAGGAGTTTAGATAAGTATCTAAAAGATCCTAAGTTCGATACCTTACACAATAGAGTCCTGGAAAAATTTAGAAGCGATATTATTTCGCAAATGCAGGATGAATGTGGGGAAGATATTCATTATTCCGGTTTTGACGAGCTTCTTGAAATTTCGCATGGTATTCCTCGGGTTTTAATAGTATTGTTGAAGAATATTACTAAATGGTCGAGTTTTAAGGGAGAAAAACCCTTTTGTGAAAATTCCAAAATTTCAGCAAGAGCTCAAATCAATGGATTGAAGGAAACGTCGGAATGGTTTTGGGAGGATGCGAGGTTGCCAGGGCCAGAAGGCGAAGTCGTTAAAAAATGCATTCTTAGAATAGCACTTTTGTTAAGGGAAATTAGATACTCTGATTTACCACCAGAATGTTCACTTACTGCATTTACATTCGATGAAACAAAATTAAGTGCAGAAGCTAGTGCAAATATTGATTTGGCGGAAAAATTTTCTTATTTAATTAAGGTGGGTGAAAGACGAGACAAGAATTCAAAAAAAATTAATCCGATTTACCAAATCAATAGAATCTTGGCTCCCAAATGGGATTTACCCATAGCTAAGAGAGGCGAATTATCGCTTGATCCAAGGGAGGTCAACACTATCTTTTCTGATTCCGCTGAGGACACCTATAAAGATATTATTAAACAGCGCAAATTAAAATATAATGCACCCTTTGAAATTCAACAATCAAATGAGGTTGTGGGATTATTTAATGAATAATGGTATTGATTACACAATATTTGATAAAGAATATTTCTCTGTTCAAGATCTATTGTCTCAAGAACCTTTTGATATATTTATTTCTTCCTATAACAATAGTGATAGAGTCACGACTGTGTTTGATAAGCTGAATGCGAAAAAAAAAATATGGGTTGTCTTACCGGAATATGATTTCAGAGATGATGAAATTCCTAGGGGAAACAATGTTTTCTATAATAACACGCTGGTTTTTGAAAATGAATACATTCTTCAGTTTTTTGAGGAATTTAAGATAGTTAATGAGTTAAAGAATGGGAAAGCATGTATAGATTTGACAGGTTTTTCGCGAGCGCATGTTGTTTTTTTCTTTAGATATCTTAGGGAAATTGGAATAAGAAAAATTTCTGCAATATATACAGATCCCTTGGCATATATAAAGAATGAAAGAACAGCGTTTTCAATTGGGCATATAGATAAGCCGAGACAAATATCTTTATGCGAAGGATTGCATAACTCAGATACTTCGAATGATTATTTAATAATTGGTTCTGGTTATGACTATAAATTGATATCATATGTCGCCAGTTCGAAAGAAAAGGCTAAGAAGATACAGGTTTTTGGTTTTCCTTCTCTGAAACCTCATATGTATCAAGAAAATATTCTCCAAGCCATTCGCGCGAGGGAAGCGATTGGTGGTCACAACTTTATCCATGATCGTAATACATTATTTGCCCCCGCTAATGATCCATTTGTAACAGCACAAGTGTTAAAAGAGTTTATTGATAGAGTAAATCAAAGGGAGATAATCACGAATTTATATCTTAGTCCATTATCGACAAAAGCACAAACACTAGGTTTTATTCTTTATTATATATGGGAATGTATTGACAAACCGGTTAGTATCATTCTGCCAGTTATTTCAAAATACTCTCGAGAGACAACCAAGGGTATTTCCAAAATATGGAGATATCAAGTTTTTTTACCACCAGAATGATAAAATGAATTGAATTATTTTATGTGTAGTAGTTTGTTATCTGCATTTAGGATTCGAATTTAGACTGATTTGTGAAAAATGGAAATAACAGCAGGCGTTTCAAATAAGAAAAAATATCCATGAAAAAAATTATTCTGGATGAGAAACTTGTAATACTCGCCGGCGGTGTTTCTTCCCGCATGAAGAAGGCGATAGATCAGGCAAAGGATGTCGATTCTAGATTACTTAATGAAGCTCAAACGAAACCCAAATCGATGATAGGTGTGGGAAAGAATGCCAGACCTTTTATGGATTATTTACTCTTCAACGCTCAGCGAGCCGAATACCGGGATATAGTGATTTTAGTTAACAACCAAGATACTGCGATTAAAGATTATTACGGTACTAAGGAATGCGATAATAAATATTTTGAACTTTCAATCTCTTATGCATACCAGGTAATTCCGGAAGGAAGAACGAAACCCATGGGCACTGCCGACGCACTCTTGTGTGCCTTGAAGGCTCGGCCGGATTGGAGAGGAAAGAAGTTCACCGTTTGCAACAGCGACAATTTATATTCAGTTGAAGTGTTAACATTGCTAAAAGAGACCGAACACTCTAACGCTTATATAGATTATAACCGCGCCTCATTAAAATTCGAAGAGAGCAGAATTAGTGCATTCTCAGTGACACAAAAAGATAAGGAAGGATATCTGCTGAAAATAATTGAGAAACCCTCTGCAGAGCAGGTTGAAAGCGTGAAAGGTGGAGAAGGACACATTGGAATAAGCATGAACATTTGGCGTTTCGATTATGATATGATCTTTCCGATCTTGGAGAATGTTCCGATTAGTTCCGAGCGTAACGAAAAAGAGCTTCCTAAAGCGGTAATGATGATGATAGAGAAACATCCGAAATCCATTTTTGCTATCCCAATGAGCGAACATGTGCCGGATTTAACCAATCCAGCCGATATAAAAACAATAGTTGATTACTTGCAAGAAGAGTATAAAGAATTTGAGTAATACCTGGATCTGATCTGCCGAGTCTACTATGAAATAATTTGTGTTAGCCTCCTTTCTTTAATAAATCCAATAACTGATTTCCCAATCCTTTCTGCACTTTATCCAGTCTATCCTGCAACTCTTCTTTCTTTGTATCGACGATCGAAAGTTTGTCGTTCAGCAATGTTTGAAAAGTTCCGAGCTTGTTTTCAACTTTTTCCTTTTGAGCATTGTAAAATTGATCAAACTCCGCGCGTTTTTGGTTTACGATTGCATTAAACTTATCACGTAGTTGATTTTGCAAATTTGCAATCTCTGCCCCTATCACGTTCATCAAACGTTGAGACAGTAGATTGTCTAAATCGGTGGAGAGTGCAACTTTGAAAGTACCGCCGGTATTCCACAATCTCATTTTCACGTTGAAACCTTTTATTCCTTCCAGTACTTCGCGGGCAAGACGTTCAACGATGCTTCTCGGCTCTGTTTCAAATTGTAAAGTGAAATTGCTTAAATCGATATCTATTCGAGAATCAAAACCATTGCCTGGCACAGATATTTTCACAGCTGTATTCATCCGCCCATCTGTAATTTTTGAAGGAAGGAAGTTTTTATTTCCCAATTCGAATGAACTGAGCGCAACACCCGATAACTTGGCTGCATATTCGTCGAATGGAATATCTTTAGTGCGATCGATCAAACCGCTTAATTGCAAATCTCTTCTGTCGCTGTAAGTTCCATCGAGCGAAAAGCTGAGAGGCACTCCCGTTAATGTTTGGTTGTTTGTTATGTTTTGTGCCTTACCGCTGGCACTGAAGAAATCATTTTGCTTTTCCTTATCCGTTCTCCCCGAAATCTTTACATTTTTTATCCACAGTTTTGGGTAACCTCTTTCAACGGGAAAGGGAATATCCTGTCCTTCAAAACGCGCCGGCTTTTCATATTCCGGCTCAGGAGAATATTTTTTTATGTTAGTTCTTGCCAAATCTACCCAGCCGAGATAACCCAGGGCACGTTTGTACATTTCATTGCCCACCAATATCTGAGCAATTCCTTCAGTGCTTAAAGTCGGTAGTTTTGCCATACTTTTCAGTTTTTCAAAATCGCTTTTGGCGATGTCATCAATTGTACTTACCAAGCCGGTCAAATTTTTAATATCGGTGTTGATCGATTCGTAACGATTGACGAAAGTTTGTTTGATTTCGTTCACATTTTTTATTGCATTATCTACCGTTGCTATTGTTGCAATAATAGTCGGTGCGTTATTAAGCTCGGAGGGATTTATTGTTTTTATGTTGTTTTCGATTTCTAGCAGTTTACTTTTGGAGTTTTCAAAATCACCAGTTATCGATTCCCACTCTTTTGAAGCGGAGGCAATTTCTTGTTTTATGGAATCGATATGTTCGAGAGTTTTAATATCCAGTATTTTAACAAGGCTGTCTGCGTTGAATCCCTTTTTTAGTTTATCGATATCCAGCAAGGGACTGGATGCAAGAGTTTGTTTCAATATTTCGTCCGCTGTTTTGGTAAAGGATTCGCCGGCTCCGTACAGTATCGCTTTTTCACGTTCACCTTTAGGAAGCGAGCCGTCGGTTGTGCGTTTAGTGCCGATGATTATATCTTCAACTTCCATTGTATCTATAATATATTTTCCGCGGAGAAGCTGACCCGCATCCATCTGGAATTTTACTTTCCCCGTTTCAAAAATATTTGTCCACGGATCATTGGGATTCGCTACTTGAATTTTCTTCCATTCGATTCCAACCGGGATGAAGGAAACTTTCAAATCGTCTATTTCAACTTTAGCACCGAATACCTTTTCCCCGGCAATTTCGATTCCGTATTCCACCCAGCCGTCCAAAAAGAAATAAACTATTAATAGCAGGATAACGAGAGGTACTAAAACGATTAGTATAAAATTCTTTCTCATCGCAAACCTCCCAGGTCTCTAATCTTTGTATAGGTTCTGACCAGAGCGCTTTGTTTCAGGACTTTGTAAATTTTCCACTTCTCAACTTTTGATCCGATATGTGTTCGGTATGCGATGATGAACTTCTTCATCAAAAAATAAATTGGTGTGAAAAGAATCAACGCACTCACAAGGCTTCCCATAACGACGGTGTTGTTAAATCTGGTCAAAGGAAAAATTATTGCGTTGTAGAGATATTTATATGTATCTTTTAAGAAATCAAGTTTTGTTAAAATTTCGAATCCGAGGTAGTGGAAAACAGGATCGAATATGAATGCGATAATGCTGAAAAAAGTGAAAGACAAAAATGCGGCTGCAAGGTTAACGTCAAGAATTAGAATCAATATCCAGACGATCAATCCTTGAAGTGTAAACATCGGTGATAGACCGACAATTGCACCGAGTGCAAAACCTCCCGCAACCTGAGCTGGCGATTGCCCCTCGCGAAAAATTTTGATGAAGTCTTTAATAAGTTTTAGCCAAAACATTTTTCACCTGGTAGAAAGTTATTTTGTGATTAATAATAATATATACCAAAATAGTTCGATTTACAATGAGGAGTGCAGCCAGCAATTATTGTACTATTCCAAAGGCCACTAATAAAAATCCCGAACCATTAATAGCCGTATGGATAATAACATCTACCCATGTGTTTCGTGTGTACTGTACAAGGTAAGTTGTTATAAATATTACCGGTATAACAGTGAACATCAAATCAAAACCAAAGGGAAGGTGGAACATCATCCATAACAATCCGTGAACCAACCATGTTGTATCGCTGAACCGCACGCGCTGTCTTGGGAATATATATCCCCGCCAGAAGAATGCTTCGCCGAAAATGTTAAAGAAAAATAGCGGTAGCCATGCAATAAGTATCCAGTATTCTCCCGGTTTAAGGGGTGATACTGTAATCCAAGGGGGAGATGGAGAAAAATAATGGATATACTTTTTACCGATTTCCATCATTATATATGTACCCAGCATTGCGGTCACAACACCGATAATTGAAATGAGTAAATCTTTCTTTGAAAACTTATCAAGCCGGAATCTTTTCAATAATATTTTGAAGTTCCATTCGTTTCCTTCGCGCTTATAAAAAACGAGAGATGCAACAAACATCGGAACGAAAACAAGCAATCCTCCGCAGATAAACCAGCAAATGATAATGGAAAGCCCGGTTGTTTTCTGCACTATCGGGATGCAAATGTGAGTAGCAATATAAAGTATCATAGTGGGGATACCGAAAAAGAGAAGAGATTCTTTTCCGCCCATTGGTTTAATGATTATGTTATCCAAGTTTTGCCCCCCTCTAATTTACTTTCCATTCGATTATTCCCGCCGAAGCATCGGTCTGCAGTTTTGCGGTAAGTCTTATTGCCTGTACTGTAACCGGCTTGAAACTAACGATGTTGTATTTGTCTTTTTCCGTTGTGAATGGTGTTAAGTTTTCAATAGGTTTCCATTCATCTCCATTTTTGTAAAGCAATTGCCAAGATTCCGGTACACGGTGTTTACCGTCGTAATGATCGAGTTCAAGCCAATAGACTTCAACGCTCGAGACAGTTTCCGGTTTTTCAAAATCGTATTGAACCCATTCTTCCGTTCCGCGTTTCAGCCACCAGTAGAAAAACGGGTAAGAAATATCGTGCGAGCTCTGCGGATCGAATTGATCGTTCAAACCGACAGGGTAATCGACCGAGGCAGTAGCTGTGCTTGTCGAAGCTATCGTTGGCTGCAGCCGCGGATATGTATTTGAAAGATCACGAGGTATCCACACAGCCATCTCGTCTTTACCTCGGTTGTTCCAAACGGAATAGGGGATTGCGGTAAATTCTTGTTCTACCACCTCTTCCAAATCGCTGTTTTCTTCACCGATGACCGCACTCGATTTCCCTTTTAATACAGTCACACCTCCAAGGAAGTCTTTTTTGAATTCTACTGTAATCGGTGTGCTGTCTTCAATAAACAAGTTGAGAGAAGTTTTACCCGGTTGATCTTTTCCTTCCAAGCAGTAAACAATCGGTCCGCGCTGGAGAGTAATTTTGTTTTGGTTGCACTCTACGTTTTCGTTTGAAAGAATCCTCCGCACCGGCAGGGAAAGATTCAACTCTATCCTGTCTCCATCTTTCCACTTTCTGTTGATTACGGCGTAACCGTTGATGATTTCAAAATTAATTTCTTTGCCGTTAACCAAGGGAGTTACTTTTTCATCGATGTCGTAAAGAAACTTATACAAGTCACTTGGCACGGGAATATTTTGAGCCCAGCCCGGAATCCGAACCAAAACAGAAAAAGTGCTTTTGTTTTCCGGCAAGACAGTTATTGTTATTTTTCCATCCCATGGATAATCCGTTTCCTGTGTTAACTCTATTTTGTTATTACCAAGATTAATATTTCCTGTTCCACTGACGAAGAGATTGACAAATATGTCATTATCTTTCACGGCGTAAACGTAACCCGGAAACGACGATAGAAATCTTGTGATGTTTCCAGGGCAACATGCACACCCGAACCACGGCAAGCGTTCATAAGTACCGTCTGATTCCAAAATATTGTCATAAAAAAATCTGTTGCCGCTCAGCGAAACTCCCGATAATAGAGAATTGTAGAGTGTTCTCTCCATAACGTCGATGTATTTTGCTTCACCGTGCAAAAGAAATAAGCGGTGATTCCAATAAACATTGGCAATGGAAGCGCACGTTTCGCAATATGCAGTCATATTGGGGAGTTCGTAATTCTCACCGAATCCTTCTCCCATTGATCTGGCACCGATACCGCCGGTGATGTAAAGTTTTTTTGAAACGACATTATTCCAAATTCTGTCTATTGCATTTATGTAATCTTTATTGCCAGTAAGTGCTGCAACGTCTGCGATGCCCGAGTACATGTAACCGGCTCTTACTGCGTGTCCAACCGCTTCATCCTGTTCGATTATCGGTTTATGATCCTGGCTGTACTCACTTAATTTGTGCCCATCGTGTCCGTAACCGGTTTCGTCCAAAAAGAATTTTGCAAGGTTGAGATATTTTTCATCTCCGGTGAGGCGGTATAATTTTACCAATCCCATTTCTATAATTTGGTGCCCTGAAGGACAATGCTTCTGGTTCGGGGCCGGACCGAAAACTTTGTTTATCAGCTCGGCATTTTTAAGCGCAACGTCCAGCAAGTTTTTTTTGCCTGTCGCCTGGTAATGCGCGTAAGCCGCTTCGTATAGATGCCCCATGTTATAAAGTTCATGGCTGTTCAATTTTTCCCAGCGTTCGTTTCCCATCCATCTTAAGAGACGTGTGCATTTGTTTGTTCGGCAGGTGTAAAGATATCCGTCGTCTTCCTGTGCGGCAGAGATTTTTGAAATGAGTTCATCTAAATATTGATCAAGCTGAGGATCGTATTCAACAGCTAAAGAGTAAGAAGCTCCTTCGAGAACTTTATAAGGATCGGTATCATCAAACGGGTAATCGCCTTTGTGTTCTCCTTCCTTCAAATCTCCGGCAATTTCAAAATTGGATATCCTTCCCGTCTCTTCACACATGCGGAATGCAAAGGGAATCGTAACAAGACAGTTTGTATCCATTCTTTCCCGCCAAAACGTGTCGTTAATTTTTACTTGTGTGAAAGAAACCGGAGTTATCGGATAATCCTTCTCAATCTTTTGAGCTTTTAGAATTATACTTGACGATAAAAGACAGAGACAAACAACCGTTAAAAATTTCTTTGTGATTAACATATAAGCATTCCTTTATTAATTATCAGCAGCCAGAAACCCCGCCTACGCAACTATTATTTGAGCTTCGGCGGGGGCGGGCAGGCCACGCCTACTCCCGATAAGTCGGGATTCGGCGGGCAGGCAGCAACCAGATCAGTACATCGATCTCATAGCTCGCAAAACCGTTTCAAGATCATCGTGTTTGAAAGTTAATTCGTAACCGCCGGTTCTTTCTACGCCGGGATAGTATTGCCTGTCGTTTGCCGACTCCTCATTCTTTAATTTCAATACCAAAGTGTAAGGAGAATTTATCTTGTATGGTTTGTACTTCCCGATATTTTGCAGAGCGTATTTTACGCCATCATGAATTTTCTGGTGCGTAATGTCGGGATGGAGACACATTGCCGAATTACCGATCGCTTCTTTCACGGCAAATGTTTGAATTTCTCCGAACAATTCTTTCACTTGGCTGCAGATAGCCAAATCCCCGGCAACAAATACAACCGGTACGTTGTACAAACCGGCAATCAATGCATTGATTCCTGCTTCGGGTAATGAAATGCCGTTTAGTGAAACATCCGCTATTCGGGCTGAGCTCATGGTATGATCGAGTATTGCATTGGGTGTTCCGGCTTTTGCGTGGTAACCGATGAATATAACCGCATCGAATTTTTCATCGATTCCTTCCACCATACTTTTAAAATCACCCGACCAATCGCGCAGAAGCTTGGCATTCTTGTTCAACAGGTCAATTACAATGTTTCTTGCTGTAGCGTGTGCGTCCCGTACAACGATTTCAGACGCTCCGGCTTCCAGCGCTCCTTCGATTGCTGAGTTCACATCTTCGGTCATCATTTTGCGGAAGTAATCGTAATCTTTACCGTTGCGGTCAACGTCTTCCCAGTTTACTACGCCGGTTATTCCTTCCATGTCAACCGAGATGAAAACTTTTAATCCCTTCTCACTTTGGGCGAAGATCAACAAATGAAGTGAGAAAAGAATTATTGCTGTGGAAATAATTCTTCGTTTCATGGTTGTCCATCCTGTGATTTGGTATATCAATTTAAGAAAAAGGGTAAAGCGATGAAATAAAATTCATTTAAATGATAAGGGACTGACCGATATGTTGGTGTTATATTTTCAGGATAAAATATTATCCATCTGCTAATATAGTTTGAAGTCTTTCCGCATATTCACTGCTTTCATCATTTGGTGTAACGAATTCAATTTTATCTGGTGAATCGATTCCCAAACCAAGTTCTACTGCGCGGCTTATCTGTTCCTGCTGGAAAATCGGTCCGTCTACACGTGTACAGCCGAGATCTTTTAGTATTGCAACACCGACAGCATCGAGCGTAACGCGGTCTGTTCCGGCCAACATTACATCTCCTTCGCGCACCGTTCCTGAGGAAGGTCCGCCGGTTATGAATGTAAGCACCCCATCCATTATATATAATTTCGGTGTAAATGCCGTGTTGATTTCGGCAATCAAAGTTCTTAATAGAGAAGATCCGTGGAGTATCCTCATTTCGGAGGTGGGAAGCATTCCTACTGCTAACTTAATTGACATCGTGTATGTTGCCAGGGAATGTGTCTTTAAACAGCAGGTGCATACGATGTATTCGGAGTCTCTAACTATATTCGGGAAAAAGAAACCGCTCCGCCAGTTGAGACCACCCTGCTGGAAAACAGACATTGTTTCGTTGTCTAGGTTAACGATATTGAAATTGTGGCTTGCAGCCAGGGTATCGATACCTTTTTGGTTAATTACCTCGTTGAAGTTTTGATAACTTCTTTCGACTAAAGTAATGTTTCCGGCATTGCGGTCCTGCAACTCATATACAATTTGACTTAGAGTATCATTGTGAGTAGAAGCCGGCGGCGGATCGGCAGTATTGAGGTTCGGTTTGAGTAAAATATTTTTACCGGATGGAGATTCATATTCCGCTAACTCAAACAATTTTTTTACTCCGTCCCGCCGGTCTTGAGTTTTATAAAGAATAATTTTTGCGCTTTGCGGATTGTTTGGTCCCGGAATAATCGGCTGTTCGGTTGGGCTGGAACTTTTTGAGCATCCCCATAAAATAGCCGCACTTCCGAGAGCGGTTGTTTTTATGAACTCTCGCCTGTTTATTCCTTTTTTCTTCCGACTCATCTGATCCCCCCGAGAAGATATTTATTGGTTTAGGTGAATATGTATAAATCAATAAATTTAATCAAGTCCAAAGAAAGTTCTGTGTAGAGAGAGTCTTTAAGAATCGTTAGTAACCTAAATCTTCATTGATTAATACAACTTTAATTCTTCCTTTAGGAAATGATTTTTCATTAATTACCCACGTGTTGCATATCCTCCAATCTCCTTCGCAGTTATCACAGTATGAAGTGGTAACGCAAGGTGTTTTTCGTGGGTGTTTCATATCGTGACGTATTGCATTGACCGGTGCCGCATAGTTTTTAATTCGATCCATTGCTTCCTGTAAGTCGGGGACAAGTTTGTTACGCCCGGTAATGATTACAACACTTTTAGGTCCGTACGCCATTGCCCCGACACGGTTGCCCCACATATCGAGATTCACAAGTATACCCGTTTCGGTTATTGCGTTTGTACTTGTGATAAACATATCTACGATTAAAGCGTGACGTGCTCTTTCCATTACTTCTGCCCGATCTTTTGCCGGAACGCCGAACGTTTCAACGATTTCCGCTTCGGGATTGTTTCTTAATTCATCAAGTATTCCCAATCCTTCAACGGTAAGCGATCCGGCATAACCGAATGTTTTAGCACCCGAACCGGGAATGATTTTTTCTAAAACAATTTGTTTTGCTTCGGCAGAAGTTTCTGCGATGTAAGCCTCGAAGTTATTTTTCTCCAAAGCTTTTTTGCATTCGAAAAGTCTAAAGTTCCAGAATTTGTTAATTGCTTCATTCATGTATCCCCCCAAGTCAAGTGAATGATTATTTTTTGCAGACGTATGTAAACAGATCGGTAAAAGCCGACCTGGCTTTTTTCATCATCTCTTTATTTATACCGTAACACACTTTTGGTCCTTCAATATCTTCCTTAATAAGACCAACCCGTTTTAATTCTTTCAAGTGCTGTGAGATGGTTGATTGTGCAAGCGGCAGCCGTTCGACAATTTCGCCGCATTTGCAGATATCTTTTTCGGTGAGAATTTTTAATATTTGTATGCGTACCGGGTGTGACAATGCTTTGGAAATTTCGGCAAGTTCTTGTGCTTCGGTGTTGAAATGATTTTTTTTAGAATAAGCTGCCATGACTTCCTTAGAAACTTAAGTTTATCGTACATCGTAAATATACGATGATAAATTGTACGATTCAAGTGAGAGATGGTCTTCAGATAGAAAATTTTTAATTAATTACTTCCGTTCCTTCTTTAATCTTACAGACGTAAATTTTTGATTCTTTTTTTGTTTGGTTTTTATATTGCTCAATAATCCTTGTTTTGAAGTCATCAATAAAATCTCTTTTCACAAGGTTGATAGTACAACCGCCGAAGCCGCCCCCCATCATGCGAGCGCCGAGAACTCCTTTATGCAGTGAAGCAATTTCAACCAGCAGGTCGAGCTCATTGCAGCTTACTTCGTATTCATCGCGCAAACCTGTGTGTGAGCCGTACATTTTTTCACCGAAAGATTTGAAATCACCTTTTTGAAGATCAGTGCAGGCATTTAACAACCGTCGGTTTTCTTCAATAATATATTTGCATCTTGTAAAAATAATTTCATCGAATTCGTTTTTGTATTTATTCAATATATTAAGAGTCACATCCCTTAAACTGGTGATCGTCTTATTGTACTTTTGTAGAATTTTTACTCCGTCTTCGCATTGAGCCCTGCGTGTGTTATATTCGGATGAAGCGAGCGAGTGATGAACCATCGTATTGCAAAGTACAATTCGTAAATCATCATTTTCGAATGGATAATATTCATACTCCAGCGTTTTACAATCAAGTTTAAGGACTCGGTTAGCTTTGCCGTGAATATTAATGAACTGATCCATAATACCGCAGCGCACACCGACAAATTCATTTTCGGCTTTCTGCGCTAACTTAACTAGTGAAAGTTTATCGATTCCGAGAAAGAAAATTTCGTTCAGAGCAAAAGCTAATCCCGCTTCTATTGCCGCGGACGATGACATGCCCGCACCGATTGGAATATCACCGCCGAATACGCAATTGAATCCTTTTATCATGTGGCCTGCTCTTGCAAGTTGATCTATGACACCCATTAAATAATTCGGCCATCCTTTATCGGAAGAACAAAGATTATTAACTGCAAACCGGAACGAATCATTCATATCGAGAGCAAAAATCTCGCAGTTGCCGTCATCTCTCGGTGCAATTGCAAAATAAATTGCTTTATCTATTGCCGCGGGGAGAACAAATCCATTATTGTAATCGGTATGTTCGCCTATCAAGTTAACACGCCCTGGTGAACGAATTATTATCGGCGTCTCTTTAAACAACTCATTGTACTTTGACCTTACTTCCTCTAATGACCCCATAAATAATAGTCCGGATTAATCTACACTCACATTTTTATTTTTAAGAAACATGATGCCGCCGAAGATAATCATGATTGCACCCCACCATATACGAGGATGAATTTCTCCTAAAACAGTTTTAGTTTCCGGCGGAGAAAAGAACTGATAAGTTCCGGTTAATAAAACTATTCCTCCCATAATAAATAAAATTAATCCTACGAAGTACCAAATCGGTTTCATCTTTTTTATTTCTTTTGCCATTTTCTTTCTCCTCTATTACCAGAAGTAAATATTTAATATGATGAATATGATTAATGAAATAACTGCATAGAAGCCGGGTTTCTTCAACAAAGGCAAATCCTTGTCAATCTTCTTTTCGGTTAAACCTTTCACGAGTCCTAGTAATTCATCTTTCGATTTTTTCTTTGTAAAGAAGCTTATAACGATTGTCAAAACAAAACATATTACCCAAGCCCACCAAGCACGCCAAAAGTTTGCTGCCATATCGCTTTGGACGTCGGACATTGTTATAATGCTTTGACTAAACCATTGGAATTTAACTCCCATCCATAAAGTGAAAGAAGAAACCATTCCGGCTACCAATCCCCAGAAAGCCCCATTCGGAGTAATCCACCAGATGAACATACCGAGCAGCATTGTCGCAAACAGAGGAGCGTTAACCCATGAAAAAATTGCCTGCATGTAATCCATTATACTCGGAAAACTTTTCGCCCAGTACGCTGTGACCAAACTAATTGCAACACCGGCTAAAGTTGATACTCTACCCATCCAGAGGAGATGCTGCTCTGAAGCTTTTTTATTAATGATTGATTTGTAAATGTCGTATGTCCAAACAGTGTTGAATGCGCTGATGTTTCCGGCTTGCCCCGCCATAAATCCGGCAAGCAATGCGGTAATACCTAAGCCGATTAATCCCTCTGGATAGTACCGCGCGATTAAAAGTGGAAGCGCCGAATCATAATTTACCTGTCCGCCGTCCTGCAGAAGTTTAAAACCGCTGTTAGGGTCGCTTGAAAGTGCAATTGCAATTAGACCGGCGAGGATTACAATGAACGGCAGAGCCATTTTAAAAAATGATGCGAGTATCGGCGTCATTCTTGCGGTGCGTAAATCTTTTGCGGAAAATGCACGCTGAACAACGAGGAAGTCGGTCGTCCAGTATCCGAATGAAAGAACGAAACCGAGTCCGAGTACAATTCCTGCCCAGTGGATCAACATTCCGTTTTGCGACGGATCAGACGAAGTCGACCAAAGTGTGTTCATGGCTTCGGGAAGCCTGTTGAATATATCATTCAAACTTCCGATCTCAATTATACCGAGAACAGAAACAAGGAAAAGTCCGAACCAAATTAAAAAGAACTGGATGATTTCAGTAAAGATTGCAGACATGAGCCCGCTCAATGAAACGTAAGCCGCCACGGTGATGGCGGAAGCCCACATGCTGATGTTCCAGTTCCATCCTAAAAATGTGTGAAGCACAAGCGCCATCGCATATAAGTTTATCCCGGAAACAAGAAGAGTCATAATACCGAATGCAATACCATTCAACACACGTGTCTTTTCATCGAAGCGGAGTTTTAAGTAACCGGGTATTGATTTTATTTTACTGCTGTAATAAAAGGGCATCATGTAAATGCCAAGGAAGATCATAGCAGGGATGGCTCCTATCCAGTAGAAGTGTGCAACATACATTCCGTATTTGAAAGTATTGCCAGTCATACCGAGCAGTTCCAGAGCACCGAGGTTGGCAGAAAGAAATGCGAGTCCGGCTACCCATGAGCTGTTCCTTCGCCCAGCAAGAAAAAAATCATTTTCGCTTACGGTATACTTTTTAAGATAGTAACCTATACCAAGAATGAAAACAAAATAGATTGCTATAATTAACCAATCAATAAATGTAAGTCCGATTGCTTCCATATGTAATTCCTTTATCAGTATTTAAAAGTATAACTCTGTGTCTCCCTGTGAATATTCTCCGTGTTTCTCTGTGTAATTTTTTACACGGAGTTCCGCTGAAGGTTCAGAGCTAATCATTAATTTTAATGGTGATAATATGATTTATAAATTCATTACCCTTTTCTTTTTCAGAAATTATCAATTTTCCTTCCATTAATGAAGCTCCTGTTATAGATTCGATTCGATCTTCATTCATTACTCCTAATTTATATTCTTTGTTTGGAAGAATTTCCGTTGTTATGGATAAAACATTTCCTTCTAATTTTTGCGAAATGATTTTCAATCTTTCGTTTGTAGCGCCAACAGGTGTCATTTCTTGTAACAAATATAGCTCAACGGAAGGAGTGTAATCGATTGTGATTATCGCATCATAATTCAAAATAAAATTTGTTTTTAGTTGATATGCTTGTGAATGTTTTATCACTTCAAAATTTACTGGGGATTTGTTTAATTGAACAGAATGTATTTCCGTTCCCAACGAAAAATCTGGGGATAATTCAATTTCTATTTGTTCATCGCCGGTTTTATTAATTCCCAATTCGAATATCCCGTCAGATTTCTTCAAGTAGAAATCAATTTTGTTTTTACCGACGGCGATATTTATAACATCCAGAAAATTCCAGTCGATCGGAATTTTTGGTGAGAAAGTAATTTTATGGTTTAATCCATCGACATCAAGTCCCAGCATTCCATGTATTAATGGATAAATGTAACCGCTGGTACAGAAACCCTGATCGTGATATGCCTCGGCGAGTTTAGTGTTGATATCGCCGGAGAAAACTTCCGGAACAATACCGAGCCCATAATCAAATGCGTGTTGAAGAGTGTTCTGTAAAGTTTGATAACCTTGCAGGTTAAAATGATACTTGTATTGTGCCGTCCCGATAAAATAGGAAGTAAAAGGCCAGACGGTTCCGTAATTATAATTTGTCGGCTCATAAAGAGAAGATTTGGTTGAAAGATTGCGCACGCCCCAATCGGTGACCATATCGCTTTCATTAAATTGTGCTATTGTGCTTTCGCAGTTTTCCTTATTCAAAAGATCGAACATAATAGTTGCGGAAGAATAAATATTTTTATCACGGACCTGTGTTCCGTCCTCAGCAGCGCCGAAGCTGTAGAATTTCAAATCGTCAATCCAATAAATTTTTTCGAGCGCTGATTGTGCTCGTTGGAAAAGTTTTTCTGATTCATTGGCAATATTCTCTTCACCTAGAAATTTCGCGATGTTGTTTACTTCTTTGATTCCTTGTGTCCACAAACCTTGTGTGTACATATCATTGAAAATTTTTACTAGAGAACCGAATTCAAGCACTCCGAGTCCCGCGCCTTTCAAATCCATTAAGCTGTCTCCGTTGCTGTCTTTTCTTTTGCACCATTCGTAAGCTTGCTTAATCGACTTCCAACTTTTCTTGATGAAGTCAATATCTCCGGTCTTTCTGAGGTAGTCTCCAATAGCTACTAAGTACCAAGGTGTTGTATCGGCGTGGTTATACCCGTAGTGATAATCGTTCCACCAATCGACGAAACCGTCGCTTTGTGAAAGTTCATGCGCCATTTTACCGATGTCGTTATTAATTTTGTTTTTGCTTTTTTTACGGATTGGAAAGTCATCCCGTCTCTGCCATTTTTGTGTGAATGAAAGCGCATCGCGCACAGATTCATAATCACCGAAACTGTTCATTGCCAGACAATTAATAAAAGCGTCGCCGCCGAAGTACCATGCAAATCCTGGTCTGCCCCCTCCGCCGCTCAATCCGTAACCGGCTACCAATCCTTTGCCGAGGTTCGGATTTTCAACCATCAAATTATTCAATGCTGCTTTTCCCCATTCAAATGCGAGATTCAGCTTTTCATCTGGAGTATTCACTTTGATCGTCGAGCTGCTAAGGTTTTGATAAAAATTATAATTCTCTTCGTAATATTTTTGCGGATTGGTGTACAAATTTTTATAAAGCGAATAAACAGAATCGCGGGAAATTCCTTGTCCGCCTGCAATAACGATTGGGATAAAATTATTTTCGGTTTCTCCGGATTGAATAGAGATTCTAAATTGAATCTGGCTATCGGCAAACATATGAGCTGGGGGAGTCATCATTTTTTCTCCGGCGGGGGAACCGCAGACAAACGCAGCACGTCTTTGCGATTCGGAAATTACGTATGCCTTTTCGTCATCATTCCAAAAGCTGTACTGACCACCGATACCTGCAGGCCATTGAGGTTGCATTACGGGAATAAATCCGGAGACAATTGTTAACGGAACATTTGTGTGAACATCCAACAAGATTATTGCGCCTTGTTCGTCGTGCGTAACAAAAATAATTTCTTTCACGGTGAAAGATTCGTAAACAAAAGTGATTGTTGTAGCTTCGGGAGTTACGGAAATATCACGAACGATATCTTTCGAAAGAATCGGCTGCGTTGTTGTGCCTACGAAAAATTGGATATCGAAATTGCGCAGCACTTTCCACGGCCATATCCACATTTCGAATGAACCGTTCTCGAAACCCATCAGCGCGGCTTTGCGCCCGATTTTATCCATGTATTGGTTCGGTTGTGCGGTGCGGGTTAGCGTGATGTTGTTTGGTTTTAGATCGAACTTGGGAATTAATCCTGATGGTTGTGCAATTGTTGTGAGTGTTACTAATAAATAAAGGATTGTGATATTTTTGAATTGTTTCATTGTTCTATTGTTCAATTGTTTTAAATATATTTCGTTCAAGGGAGTTTGCTGGAATTTACTTTGTTCCTCATTCGCATTGTTATTTGTTTACATTCGAATATTTTTCTATCAGTAATTTCGCCATTATCGAATCCCAGATATAATTCGATGGGCAGTTCAGCACTTCATTATCCGGGCTGTAAGATTCCGAGAAGTTGTGATTCTTTTTTAGTTGTGTCGTAACCGCAAGCATCATTTTATCCGCGAGTTGATTTGCAATTTTATCGTAACCGTAATTTTTCAAGCCGTCATAAACCATGTAATCCCAAAGTAACCAAACAGGACCGTTCCACTTGCAGCAGTAATCGACATAAGGAGTGTACCACGGATCATTGGCTGCCAGCGTGGGAACTCCGTATTTACGCCAGAATTTGTTCGGATCGGTTAATTTCTTTATAAGTTTTTCCGCCCGGTCTTTCGGTGCAGCTTCAGCCCATAAAGCAAGGAAACCAATAATTTCCTGACGGCGCAAATCCCTTGTCATGAATTTGAAGGAATGATCCTCTTTATTAATTGAATAATAAAATTCAGTTTCGTCATCCCACATTCGTTGATTTACCAGGTTTGAAATTGTGTCGGATTTTTTTTGCCACTCTTCGGATTCGTTTTTCAATCCCAAAGCATCTGCAATTTTTGAAAGCGAACGCATTTCTTTCGCAACCATCAATGTCAGGTCGAGACATTCTAATTCATCGGAGATATCTTCTTTGTCGACGTCAAGGTATCTTTCGGCTGATACCTGGAATACTACGTTGTACCAGTCGCGCACGTTTTCGATAATGCCGTATGGTCCCCACTCGAAAGTACCGTCGTTATCGAGGTCGCGGTTCTTTATCAACCAATTGACATATTTAACGCCGGAGTTGTAAGCGTCTTTTAGGAACTTTTTATCATTCGAAACTCGATACACTTCCCAATTTATCCAACTGAAAAATGGGGCGGAAGTTGTGGACATGTCTTTGTTCAAAACTTTGCTGAAGTGAGGGTAATCCTGCATTCCGCGCGGACCGTGACGGTATGCAATCAATCCGTCTTCTCTCTGCTGTTCAATGTAAACATACTGAGAACCTTGAGCAGATTGCGGATCGAGATATGCATATGCCAACATGCTCAATGATTCATGCAGCACTTGATGCCCGTGTCCCCAGCCCCATAAAGGCTGGCGCGAGAAGACATAAAAATTGTGCGACGTTTTTTCCGTCGGCGGAAGCATACACCCGCGTACCAAGTTGAATGCGCTCAGGTAAACCAACTTTTCATCCTGCGTTTTAAAATCTATTCGCGGTATACGGGAAAATAATTTTACATTTGCATCTAGATATTTTTGCGATGATAAAGGTTTGAGTAAGCCGATCTGCATAATTAAGTTTTCAAAATTTTCTTTTTCATCCTGCCAGCCGCGGAAATATCTTATCGGCATAACATCGCCCGGCTCAAAATATAATTTGCTCTGCAGAACTACAAAATTCACCAAACCTTCTTTTGCTTCGTTTAATTTATCACTTCTATTCTCGGCATAATAATCTGTTTTGATTGCGTTGTATAATTGATCGGGATTTCCTTTATATCCGCCGTAAGTATAAGGTGCAAAGTTCCCACAGAAAAAGTCACGCGTGTCGGTTGGATATGGCTGGGTTTTGTACAAACTGCTTAATATTCTATACTTGCTTTCATGATGGTAAGTGATATATCCATAATACTGAGGATTATATTCCAAAATTTTCAATGAGTCGTTTCCCAGCTCAAGCACGGGATAAAGATCGACATAATGATCAACGCTATCTGTGTTGGTGATAAACATGTTTACTAGCGCGATTGATGAACTGTAAACAAAAAATATTTCCTGCACTTTTATGCCGCGGAAGGGTGAATATTCGATAATCGCCATATCGGGGAATGAAGCTACAACAACCGGCTTCTCGAAATATTCACCGATGTTCATTACTACAACTTGATCTACTTTCCAGATGCAGTACATTCTTCCTGCTTGATCACCGGAATATGTGATGGGAGACGAATCGGAATAGTAATCCATCTTGTATCCTTTGTCGCCGTACAGCCGTGAGCGTTCCATTGCTGCGGTATAGGTTGTGTAGAGAGGATCATCACCTTTGGCATTGAATGTGAGATATGGATCGGTGACAACTAATTGTTGAGCGAATATTGATGAAGTAATAAATAGAAACGAAAAGATTTTTTTCATTATGTCCTCTACTAGAACGCTGATAGATATAGATATGATTTGTTATGATCGAAAAATCATTGTTCCGGTTTATTTAAGTCTATTAAAAATCTTGCGATGATTCCGGTCCAAATATATGCTTTATTCCATCCAGCTTGATGATCATCGGCGCTGTAGAATTCCCAAAAATAATGATCCGTTTTCAATTGATGAATTATATTATCCATCACACGATTGGCGAGTTCCTTTGCTTCGATAATGTATCCGTAGTCAATTAAGCCGCGGAAGATCAAATATTGCCACTGCACCCAAATCGGTCCGTTCCAATATCCTATCGGATTGTAATAATCGTCTTTCGCGGAGAGCGTGGGTACACCGAACCTTCGCCAAAATTCTTCTTCATTAAATAAACTTTTCACTAATAGCTCGGCTCTTTCCTTGGAAGGCACACCCGCCCATAACGGTAGAAAACCGATAATCTCTTTGATCTTTAAGTCGTTAGCTTGTTTGAATGAAAAAGTCTGATCTTCTTTATTCACATTATAATAAAATTCGGAAACATCGTCCCATAAATATTCATTGATCAACTCACTTCGCTTTACACTTTTAATTTTCCACTCTTCACTTTCATTTTCCAATCCCAATTCTTTTGCCATTGCCGCGAGAGATTTTTCTTCCATTACAAGCATTGCGTTTACATCGGGTCCTTCAAAGTTACCAGCCCAACCGATTTTATCCCAAACTGCAACACGCGCATCGCGAACTGATTCCAACTCGGCATGCGCACCCCACGAACACAAACCGTTATTGTTTGAATCGCGGTTACTAACGTAATAATTGTAAAACTTTTTACCGGAGTCGTAAGCTTCAGCAAGAAAATTTTTGTCTTTCGTGATTTTATATATCTCGTAATTCTGATAATTGTACCACGGAGCTGAACTGGTGTTGCCGCCGTTGTATTCGATGTTTTCGTTTAGGTAAGGTCCGGTCCGGTAATTTATGAATCCGTTCTCCCATTGACGCTCTATATAAACACGTTGAGAGTTCATCGCGCTTTCGGGATCCATAAAAACGTAAGCAAGCATTACCAGGCTTTCGTGGAATACTTGTCCGCCGTAGCCCCATCCCCATTTCGGCTCGCGTGAGAAAATATAATAGTTGTAACTGCTTTCACCTTCGGGCGGCATCATACATTGCCTAATAAGAGAAAATGCGTTCCAATATAACATTTCATATTCGGCACTTGCGAAATTTATTTTGGGTATTTGCGGGTATGTTTTTTCGTTTTCGGTGATTAATTTTTGAAGATTGATAGCGCTTAGGGGTCGGGTATCAGCAATCAGCTTATTAATATCATTTACGGCGTCATCCAAGCCGCGGATGATTCGGATTTCTTTTGTTTCACTGGGTTGTAGTTGTATCGTTTTTTGAAAAGCTAGAATTGAAACCGGATCGGTATCAATAGAATTTTTCAAATAAACCCTCGAAAAAGATTTTTGAAGAACATCGAGAGTATCTGATGATTGTTCGGTAAAGCATTTATATGTTCCGTAACTATTTTGTAATTCTGAAATTGAATATATGCTGTGCAAATTTTCAAAATAAGGGATGTTGTTTTGCTTCATCCAATTGTCGCGTTGCTTGTTATGATTAAAAGTAAACCAGCCGTTGTTTAAGTCAAACACAACATTTTTAGCTTTTGAAAAAATGTGGAAATAAGGGTACAGTGTTAATTTTATTTCATACTCACTTTCGTTAGTTAATTGATAACTGATAACTGAAAACTGAGAACTATAAACCACATACAAACATTCAATCCTAACGTTCTTGAAAGGATAGTAGTATAATTTAACAAGATCGCTGTAAGTTGCGGTAATGACAGGTTCAGCGTAGTAATCTTTCAACCGCCAGCGGATATCATTATTCATCTTAAAACCGAGACATAAATCACCGCCGTCTTTTGATTCGAAATTTATTCCTTTCTCCGGATCGTACCACATCAACCAATAACCTTGATCGAGTTTGTAATTTGATCTGCTCATCGGTGCAGCATATGCAGTGTAAACCGGATCATTTTTAGTAGCATGTAAGTTTGATAAATAACTCTGCGCAAACAGGCAGGAAAACAAGTTACACAGAGAAACACAGAGGAGACACAGAGTGACACGGAGTTTATAAGACATATCTTTTAATTCCGTCTTTTAGTTACAGTTGCATTAATTGTTGATTACAATTTGAACTGTTTTGTTTAAATACTTTTCATCGCTAATGTCGAAAGGAACTTTAATTTCATACATTAAACCATAATGACTAATTATTTCCGCATTTGAGATGGATCGAATTTCACTATCGGACAGAAACAATTTCATTACATAACTATTCCCGCTCTTCCCTTGAATATCTATCGAGTATACATTCTCATTTAATGTATCATTCAGAATTCTAAAACCTTCCGATCTGTATTCCGGTTTAGGTGAAGGAACGAATGGCAAAACAGAAATACCGCCGGTGTGAATTATTTCGATCTGTAGTGATTTGTTCAAAGTGAAAATAAGATTTATTGCTTCATTGTTAGATTGCTGTAATGTTTCACTGCCGTCGATTAGGATTTTTTTTATTTTTGTTCCGGCAGGAAGATAAGGTGCAAATTCGATAGTTGTTGGTTGTGAATTAGTTTGCTCAAATGTGTAGATGGTTTTTCCTTTGATTCGATTCATTTTAAAATTGATTGAGCAGTCACCCAGCCTTATTCGCTCAACATTAATGAAATCCCAGTCGGCCGGTAAGCGTGGAGATAATTTTAGTTTGTTGTTTATCGCATCTGTTTGCAATCCCAGCATTCCTTCGATGATAGGCTGCAGCACCATAGTTTCGCTCCAGCATTGATGAGGACAGACACCTGATGGTTTATATTCGGCGCCGTTTAAAACTTCTTCAACAAATCCGAGAGACCAATTTTTATAAACGAGTAAATTATTGAGGATATGTGAAAAACCCTGCAAGTCTCTTCCGTAAGAATATTCCGCCAGTGAAGTCCAACCAGTGAACAAAGGCCAAACGCTCCCGTAGTGATAACCGCGCGGATTAAACAATGGACTTTCCTCACTTAATATTCGAACCCCCCAATCGGATGTAAAACCGTTTTCAGAATAATTCTTCAAAACAGGTAAAGCTTTATTTTCATCTGCTTGTTTGAAGTACAATGGAATAGCAGGCAGCACGGTCGGTTCGGGATTGTAACTCCCATCTTTCAGCTTACCGTAATAGAAGAAATTATCTTGTTCATTCCAGAAATCTTTATTGATGATGGCTTTTAAAAATTGAGATTCCGAATTATAAAAATCAGCATCTTCCTTTTGTTCAATTACATAAGCCATTTGACTTGCTTCATCAAGTGCCTCAGCCCAGCACGAAGTAAGATACAACGTCGTGTGTGAGCCGTAAAGCTTACCACTCTCAACCCAGCCATGACCGACATTTGTATTCTCCATCAGATGATCACCGTCTGTATCTGTTGATAAGCAATAATCGATAGCTTTCTTTATATTTTTCCATGTTTGCTTTATGAAATCAATATCACCGGAATGACGGAGGTATTTCCCGGCAAGAATGATATACAGCGGAGTTGAATCTGCTGCATCATAATGAACTGCACCGGAAGTTGTGAGCTCGTGAAATATTTTACCCGACAAATCCTGATATTTGTTGAAGAACTCGAGTTGTGATTTCACTTTTTCAAAATTGCCGTAATCAAGTGTAGCAAAACCGCTCCATTCTGCGTCGCGGCCGAAATACCAACCATAACCGGGTCGACCGTTTACTTTGTGTCCGCCGTCCCATCCTCTTGCCGTGGTTGAGTAGCCAGCAACTAAAGCTTTGCCGATATCCGGAGTGTTCACAAAAAATCTATCTGTCCCGATCAATGCCCAGCTGTAACCTTCGTTGAAATCTTTATCAGGTGTTGTGATCATCAAATGGTTTTTGAGAAAATCTTTGTAATATTTTTTTGTTTCATTGAAAATATTTTCGGGATGAGACATTGCATTAGCGAATACCTTAGCGGTTTGGTTTAAGCCGTCAGAACTCGCTGCAATTACAATGTCAATGTTGTCATTCATCTCCAAACTGTATTGAAGTAAAGAACCTGCAAAGAATTCGTCTGTTGCCGTTCCATCAAACAATGAATCGACTTTAGTGAAATCCGTGAAATGTCCGGTAATATGTTGAAAAGGTTTTCTATTAGCACCGACCAGGCAAGCAAATTCTCTGTTATCATTTGTTAAAACAATAGAATTTAATTCATCACTCCAGCTATGATAAATTGATCCAAGCGCATTTTCAGAGTAGGGCCACATATATCTAAAATTGCTTTTAAATTTTATTATGAGTTTTGCGGGGAACACTCCTCTATATTCGTAATGGACAACTCCAACCGGGTCGGTGATACTCGGCGTGATGATTTCAGTTAAGTAAGCTCTTCGAAATTTATAGATGCGGGTAAACGATTCTGGGCGAACTTCAATTTCAGGTCTTTCATCGTCCAGCCAATAAACCGTATCGAGGTAAGAGAATTGAATTCCAACTTCGTAATCGCGCAATGACATGAAAGGATGAGCCCATATTTCTTCGATTCCCCCTTTCTCTTTCCCCATGATGAGTATTCGTTGACCGGCAACGTCCCAGTAATTGTCGGATGCAAACAGATTTGAGAGCGTTATGGAATTCCGATCTTTACTCCAAATGGTTGCAGGATTCAGGTTGACAGGCTGCAAATTAAAAAGTTGCAGGTTGTCAAGCGGGAAGATTCGGTTGGGTGTGTAATCCCAATAAAAAGCTTTACCCTCTTTAAATTTTTCATTCAGGTAATCGATTGTATTTCTCATGAGTAATTCAAGATGGGGGCGGTTATAATTGGGAATTGAAAAGTAAGTGTAAGCACCGACAGCTAAAATTTTTCCTTTACCCAAATCATATTCAATAACAAGTTTAGAATTTTCTTTCAACATGATGTAAGCCCAATCTACAGCAATAACCTTACCGTTGCTTGGTAACGAATCGTCAAAGAATCCGACTTGTCTGCATACAAGATCTTCATAAGGACTGAAAATGTAAGCGCCGCCGAATAATCCGGTAAAGATCGGATGTGATCGGAACGAATGTAATCCTAATTTTCTACCATAGCCTTCGTCTATTGCACTCGAATATCTTACTTGCGGATGAACGGTTTCGATGCCAAGCAGGATAAGATACCTTAAGGCATCAAGAGTTAATAAAAGTTTACCGCCGTTTTCAACGTACGAGCGAATAGCATTTATTACAACCGGATCAATTTCCTCTTCAGTGAAATCGGTTGAATCGGGACGGTGAAACCAAACGACATCAAATTCATTAAGGATGCTTTTGTTTGTTTTAATCTTGCCTAATGTGATCATCGAGGAATTATAAAATCGCCCTGATAAAAAATCGTATGCAGATTTTACTTCTTTATCATTCTCATTTTGTGAAATGAGAAATCCGACTTTTACTTTATCATTTGAAGCAGATAAATTTTTATTGATTGCCCATGTTCTTAATGGGTGTGAGATTATGATTAAGATTAAGAGTATGATAATGAGATAGGGTGAAGTGACTTGATTTTTGCTCTTCATAGTACCGGTTGACTTGTGACGGTTGATATTTTATATCGAAAACATACGAGGATTTGAGGAAAAATAATATTCATTTTTGAAGAATCATAGTGGCATCCTGTTGGTATACGGTATAAGGTACAGGGGATGAGATGTTGGTGTGTTAATAAATGGTTAACTTTCCGATTGTATTTTAAAAGACGAATCAAAACGGTTATTTTTTCGGAGTAATTTTTCGGGAGATAGTAATGGAGTTGGGAATAATTAAGAGATCTGAATTCCAGCGCGTTAGAAAATTCAACGGTGATTGGCAGAAGAAGATGCAGCTCTTCGCAGATATGTGCCGCTTCAACACTTTAGTCGCGGTGAAAAAGGCGGGTTCGGGGCATCTCGGCTCAAGTTTCAGTGCTGAGGATATAGTTGCCTATCTATATTTAAATGAACTGAATGTGTTGGAAGTCGGTTTGGATTCGCCCGACCGTGATATTTATTTCTCATCGAAGGGACACGATGTGCCGGGATTGTATTCGCTTTTTTACTCCATAGGAATTTTACCGGAAGAAAAATTATTGAACCTACGAAGGCTCGGCGGACTTGATGGTCACCCGGAGGTAAGAATACCAGGTATTGAAGCAAGTACCGGCTCACTCGGTATGGGCATCTCAAAAGGGAAAGGGATGGCCTGGGCGAAAAAATATAATGGCTACAACGGAAATGTTTTCGTGTTAACCGGTGATGGTGAATTTCAGGAAGGACAAATATGGGAATCACTTCAAGCGGCAGCTCATCAGAAGATTGAGAACTTAATTGTAATAATGGATCACAATAAATATCAAACCGATATGCTGGTGAGTGACGTAAACGATATCGAAGATTTGACTCAAAAAATTTCCGCATTCGGCTGGCATGTACAAAAATGCAACGGTCATGATTTCATGGCATTGAAAGATTCAATGGAAACCGCAAAAAATGTTAAGGGCAAACCTAAATTTGTTATTGCCGATACAATTAAAGGAAAAGGCGTTTCATTCATGGAGAGACCTGAAGTTGAAACCGCCTCCGGAAAAACATATTACAAATGGCATTCGGGCGCACCGGATGATGATAATTTTCTGGGTGGACTTGAAGAAATAAAAATCGGGATAAGAAAGTTATCGAAGGAAATCGGGATTGATGAAATACAAATTCCGGAAATAAAATTGAAAGAAAGGGAATCGTTCAAAGAAACAAAAGAATTTGTTACCGAAGCCTACGGTGATGCATTATGTGAAATTGCAAAGTCGAATAAGAAGTTGATTGTATTGGATGGTGATTTATCTGCGGATTGTAAGCTTCGTAAATTTGAAAAAATGTTTCCCGATCAATTTATTGAAAACGGAATAGCTGAACAGGACATGGTCTCGATGGCGGGTGGTTTGGCGCGAATGGGAATGATCCCCGTTGTTAATACATTCGCAAGTTTTCTTATAGCACGCGCAAATGAACAGATATACAACAACGCGACCGAGGGGACGAAAATAATTTACACTTGTCATTTTGCTGGTCTGATTCCTGCCGGACCCGGAAAATCGCACCAAAGCGTGAGGGACATTTCATTGCTCGCCGCATTACCGAACGTAACCATCGTTCAACCATGTAATGCTTTTGAAACAAAAATGGCAACGGAATATTGTGTCAACCAATCGAAAGAAACTTGTGTGTTGAGATTAATAATCGGACCTTCCCCCGAAACGATTGAACTTCCTTCTAATTATAAGTTGAAATTCGGTAAAGGTATTTCTTTAACCGAAGGAAGAGATGCAGTTATCTTTGCTTATGGTCCGGTTATGCTGCACGAAGCATTGTTAGCTGCAAAATATTTAAAAGAAAACGGTTTCGGTTTGAAAGTTGTTAATATGCCCTGGCTAAACCGTATAGATAATGATTGGTTACTTGACATTATAAAACCGCATCAAAAAATATTTGTGCTGGAAGATCATTCGGTCATAGGCGGATTGGGAGACCGAATTTTAAATTCGCTAGTAACGGCAAACAGTCTGGGGAGTAAAGAATTTAAAAAATTCGGGCTGTATGATTACCCTGAGTGCGGTACTCCGCTGGAGGTTTTGAGATTTCATGGTTTGGATGGGGAATCGCTTGCAAAAATAATTTCCGGCACATCCCAAATTAAAGGTGAGGATCAGATAAAAAATAAATACACATCCGAAGCACCGCAGTGAGAATGGAGTGTAAGGGAATAAGGTATAGGGGAGTAAGGTATAAGGAATCTTTTTGAATTTTATGCTATGAACTTTAGGATGATTAGAATTTCATAAATTGTTTGGGATCACACATTTCTTTTAAAGTGCCCCACTACACAAAATTATAAATGAACTTCAGTTAAATTGAACTCCAAGATTAGTTTAGTTGTAGGTAGATAAAAAGAGAAAGAAATGGAAACTTTAATTATTGTTATAAGCTTATTAACTGCACTTTTGCTTCTTTCGAGGAAAGCATTTCGCGTATTTAGGGAGCTTTTGATCGAAGAAGAATAAATTGAATAAAATATAAAAATACCCTCCCCCCCATAGCTAGGAAGCCCTAAGACTTTTATGTCTAAGGGCTTTTTAGTTTACCCTCTTGGAAACCATGGAAAAAATTTATTCGTTTTGTTTGCATATTCTTGAAATGCTTTGTTATCTGCATAACGTTTTTCAAGTAGAGGGACACCGGAGACTTTCAATAAAAGAAATGTTATTAAGATCGGACTGAAGATTCCCCACATTCCATATGGAGAAGATAGAACAATCAAAAATATTCCCCACCACAACACTGATTCGCCGAAATAATTCGGATGACGCGTATAACGCCACAATCCTTTTGTCATAATATCTTCTTTATTTTTCTTTTCATACTTGACAAACTTCCACAGTTGTTGATCGCTTATAGCTTCAAATGAAAATCCAATAAGCCAGAGCAGAATTCCAACGATATCGATTAAAGTGAATTCGGTTGTTGGATAAATATTTATCATTATAAGCGGATAGGATATTAGCAGTAATAACACTCCCTGTAGTATAAAAACATAGAAGAAACTTTTTATTGCAACCTTGTTCCCCCAACGCTTACGCATTTCCGCATATCGATAATCTTCCGGTTTTCCTTTATTCCTGCGGTAAATGTGCAATATTAATCGTATGCCCCAAATGGTTACAAAGAAAGTTACGATGATTTGTCTTAAGTGGATTTCCTGGGCGAAAAATAAATTTAACAATGCAACGAGAATAAATCCTCCACCCCAGCCGAAATCGACAATTGCGTTGTTTTTAATTATCTGTGCGACAGCAAAAAATAAACACATGTAAATGAAAAGCACAAATGCTGTGTGTTGTATGGCTGTAATCATTTTACAAACCTCCCAACTTATTCCTCAATGAAACAAACACTCAAAGCGCCGATTCCAACATGACCGCCGATAGCGGGTGAAATATCCATAATATATTCCGCACTTTTCCCGATAGCTTTTTCAATCTTTTCGGAAAAAGCTACTGCTTCTTTATCGCAGTGCACATGTCCGATTGCATATCTGAGGATAGGTTTGGTTTTATTGTGCTCTGCTATTTTGCTTACAATCTTATTGATATTTGCCTGTTCGCTGAAAGCTTTGCCTGATAGTGTCGATGCTCCGTTTTTATCTAGTGAGACTATCGGTTTTAACTTGAGGAGATTTGCGATGAATCCTTTCAACGGACTTACCCTGCCGCTCCTCACCATATATTTGAGAGTTTTAACACTTACTAATAAATGAGTTTTGGCGGAGAGAGTTTTCGTAAGAGCGACAATTTCTTCAAAAGATTTTTTCCTTTCAATCTCTTCGGCTACTCTTTGGGCCATAAGACCTGCGCCGGAAGAAATACTTTTTGTGTTAATAACTGCGATCTTCTCGTTTGGAAATTTTTCTGCTGCAAGTTTTGCCGCATTGTATGTTCCGCTTAATACCTGCGATAGATGAAGCGATATAATTGCGTCATAATGTTCCAGTAATGAAGAGTAAAAATTTTCAAATGTCTTAACCGGCGGTTGAGAAGTACTGAAAACAAAACCTTCTTCATCAAGCATCGAATAAAATTGGTCCGGTGTTACAGCCAATTTATCGAGGTAGTGATGTTCACCGCAAGTTAGGTTTATTGGGATGAGATGGATCTGATATTTATCTAAGATGGACTGCGGAAGATCGCATGTTGAATCAATTACTAACGCAATAGAAGATTTTCGCTTGAACTGTGTTTCGCTCTGCCGCTGCATGTCGTCTACTTTCGATTGAGTAATTAATCCGAATTTTCTCAACCCGTAAAATATTTCTGAAGGATTATTCGTGTGAATATGAAATTTGACTACTTGAGTTGAACCGGCTACAATCAATGACTCACCGTATTCTGAAAGCATTTCTCTCAGTTGATCAGTAGTTAAGCGTGTAGAGTTTACCATTCCTTCAGTGCAGTAACGGTACTCCAATTTTTTGTATTTGTCAAACTTGTGCGATTTCTCCTTTGGTAGGGCGAGCTGTTCTGTATCCGAAGATTTCGGTTTTATTCCCGATCTTATGAAATGTAAAAATCCTTCTATGAAATGAACAAAACCCTCAGCGCCGGCATCTACCACTCCCGCATCTCTCAGTACTTTTAATTTCTTCGGGGTTTCGCTCAAAGCGATCTTTGCAGCGTCGATGGAATGGCTGATCAGCTCGACAAAGTCGTTCGTTTTTTCATGAAGTGAGTGGAGAGAGTCGGACCAGGATTTCATAACGGTCAATATAGTCCCTTCTACAGGATGTGTTACCGACATGTATGCAAAGTCAACTCCACGTTTTGCCGCGTTAACAAAATCTTTTACATTGAGCTCGATCTTATCTTTAACGGAGTCGTGCACTCCCTGGAGGAATTGAGCAAATATAATTCCGGAGTTGCCTCGTGAACCGATCAATGCCGCACTTGCCATATCCCTACTTACATTCGCCACCGACGATTCGGCACGGCTTCCTTCGGTAATCGAGTGCATCGTGTGAACCAGATTCGTTCCGGTATCTCCATCCGCAACCGGGAATACATTTATTTTATTTAAGTGATTCCTTCTTTTTAATACTTCTTTCTCGCCGCTGAAAAAACCGTAATAGAGTTTCTCTCCGTCTATAATATTCATAAGCTCTACCTGAAAGGAATATGATTAAAAAACTATTGTATATAAATAATGTTGTGCAATATTGTTAGAATTTGTGTGAGTATCAATGCTTAAAGTTATTTTGAATCTAAATGCATATACTCCTTAAAATGCCGATAAATCTTTCAATGTCTGGCTAAAGTTGAGATTCTTTGTACTAAATTATATATATTTTACTGAATTTTAAGCAATTATTCATCGGTAAATTAAGTAGAGCCTTTTTATAGTAGAAGAACTGAGAAAATACTAGTACTCAAATTCGTGCCTTCGTTGGGGGTTGATATTTTTTTACAAATCATAAATTGAAAGAAAAACTCGGAGAATTTAAAATGAAGTATACCTTCTTATTTTTACTTTGTATTAGCTGTGTAAGTATTATTGCGCAGCAAAATGACAATCCCTTTTTCAAAAAGTGGACGACACC
>CAZKNM010000002.1:0-4784 GCA_964554135.1 uncultured Melioribacteraceae bacterium | reverse complement strand
CTTAATTCTGAAGAGAGTAAAGTGCTGGAAAACTACTACAAAAATTTTGTGAGAAGTGGTGCCGATCTAGATGCCGAAGGGAAGCAGAAACTACGTAAGATAAACGAAGAGCTTTCTATGCTCGGATTAAATTTCAGCGATAATTTGCTTAAGGAAACAAACGCTGTAGGTTTAGTAATAGTAGATGAAAGAGACTTAGCAGGATTGTCGGAAGATGTGATTAAAGCAGCTGCGGAAGCAGCTAATGCAAAAGGATACGAAGGCAAATGGATCTTCACATTACAAAAACCAAGCTGGATTCCTTTCCTTCAATATTCAGAAAAAAGAGATCTCAGACAGAAGCTTTTTACGGGATATGTAAACAGGGGAAATAACAATAACGAGTTTGATAACAAGAAGATTATTGCAAGAGTCGCCGCATTGAGGGTTCAGCGAGCAAATCTTTTAGGATATAAAACTTATGCGGATTTTGTGCTCGAAAGAAATATGGCCAAAACTTCAGAGGCGGTTTATAAATTTCTTTATGACATTTGGGAGCCCGCAATAAAAAGAGCAAATATGGAAGTTGCCGATATGCAAGCCATTATCGATAAAGAAGGTGGGAATTTTAAATTGGAACCGTGGGATTGGTGGTATTATGCCGAGAAAGTGAAAAAAGAGAAGTATGCTCTCGATGAAGAAATGTTGCGGCCTTACCTTAAAATGGAAAACGTTCTTGCTGGAGCATTTAACGTTGCCAACAAATTGTACGGGATAAAATTCATCGAACGGAAGGACATTCAAGTTTATCATCCCGATGTAAAAGCTTTTGAAGTGCAGGAAGCAAATGGAAAATATATTGGTGTGTTTTTTGCGGATTATTTCCCAAGGGACGGTAAAAGAGCCGGTGCATGGTCCGGCGGGTTCAGGTATCAATCGAATATTGAGGCAGAGTTTATTTCTCCTATAAATTATAATGTGGGTAACTTTGCAAAACCGACAGCAGATAAACCTTCCTTGATGAGTGTTGACGAAGTAAAAACTTTATTCCATGAATTAGGACACGGTTTGAACAGTCTCTTTGCAAATACTACTTATCCTAGTGCTCGTTTTTCGCCGAGGGATTTTGTCGAGTTGCCTTCGCAAATTATGGAACACTGGGCGATGGAACCTGTTATGCTTAAATCATATGCCAGGCATTATGAAACCGGGGAACCGATTCCGGATGAATTGATTGAAAAAATCGTTAAGTCGAGTAAGTTTAACCAGGGCTTTGAAACGGTTGAGTATCTTGCCGCTTCATTCCTCGATATGGACTGGCAAACGCTGACAGATACGGTTGAAAGAGAAACCGCTCAATTCGACAGAAATACTTTTAATAAGATAGGATTGATTCCTCAGATCGAATCCCGTTATCAATCGACTAACTTTGGGCATATTCTCGGCGGTTATGCTGCAGGTTACTACAGCTATCTCTGGGCGGAAGTACTTGATAGCGATGCGTTCCAAGCGTTCAAGGAAACCGATCTTTTCAACAAAGAACTTGCTGCTAAATTCAGGAAGTATGTTCTTTCAGGCGCAGGCGAAGGAGAGGCTATGGATTGGTACATACAATTCAGAGGAAGAGAGCCTAAAGTTGATGCGCTGCTTATTAACAGAGGATTGAATTAATTTTTTTTGATATAACCACGCACAAAGCGCAAAAATCTGTGTGAGAGGTGAAAGATAAGAAGTTAGAAGTAGAGGAAAGCCGGAGAGCGAGTCTCCGGCTAGTTATTAATTATAAGCATCCCGCGTTGGCTTATCAGCCATTGTTGGTTCTAAGAGTGTTTTCCACGAAGGATCATCCCAGGTACCCAATTGTGTATGCATATCGTAATACTTTGTTGGAATAGGATGAGTTCCAATCACCACTTTCGCACTGTATTTGTTTTCGAGGTACTCTTTAAATGTATTGATATACGGACACGGCGGATACCCGACAAGAAATCCTGTGGCCAGGTGAATTACTTCAACTCCGTTCTTAACCATTTCATCTCCTGCATATTCAACGTTACCGCCCGGGCACCCGTCACAAGTAGTAAAGCCAACCAATTCCAATTCAGTATCTTTGTAAATGCTGAATGCTCCTTCCTTATTCCTCATTGCCCTGAAGCATTTACCTCCCGCACAGGTATGGTAGCGGTTGCAGATTATTATTCCGACTTTCGTTTTTGTGTTCATGTTCATTCCGGTATCATTTTATTCATTTATTTTCCAATCGGGAATTCTTCCCGGCGTCCAGGGTCCGCCTAGTTGCTGTAGTTGATTCTCTAAGTATTGCAAGTCGGTATTGTAGAGATTCTTTACTTTCTCCAGAACCGGCGGGAATTCCTCACTTAGAACCTCGTATTGTGTCTTCATCGTCTTGGTAACGCTGGAAGTTGAAGACCATTGTGTATATGCCAATGTATTCACTCTCAAGTTCAAAGGCATTTGTGCAGGCGGAACTTCCTCCTGACTTGCTTTCGGTTTCTGCCCGTTGAATGTAAAGAGAATATCGTCGATTTCTTTTTCAAGTTTGTTCGCTCTATCTATTAATTCGTAAGAAGCGCCCGGTGTTGCATTCAATGCCTGCTTGATGTATTCAACGCGTGTTTTGAAATCATTAGTGAATTCTTCCGTTGCCCTGACAGCCTGTAAAAGTTTAGTCGCTTTTCTTTGGAACGCAACCATCTCCGCTCGGTTGGCGGCTGGGAGTGTTGTGTTTTCCAAAACTTTCGCTGTGAATTCTCTCGGTTCACCGAGTTTCTTTTCTTCACCTCTAACGATTACCGACATCGATACAGTGTATTTACCCGGCATTGCAAGGAGTTCGCTGTTGGGTTTAGCAGCAGGATCGAACTTGTTATCTTTTACCGTAACCCTGTTCAAATCTTCGTAACGGAGATCCCACGTAATTCTGTTGATACCTTTCTTTGCGGGCTCTGTAAGTTTGCGTACTACGTTTCCCGATTCATCTGCAATTGTAAATACCATGTAAGGTGCAAGTTCTGCATCTTCTTTTTTAATTTCTTCGTAAGGAGGCTGTGGTATCGGTTTACCCTCTTTGAATAAATCTTTTTCCTTTTCATGACGCATCTCTTTCAGAGTCTTCGGAGTTTCTTTCAAATAATAAGTGAAAGTAGCACCGAAATCCGGATTGCTTGCTTTGAAGTAGTTTGAACCCTGACCACCTCTTCCACGCATCTGGATATACATCCATGCATCTTTTACGGGGAAAAGATAACTCTCATTCTCAAGGAGTTCTTTTGTTACCTCGAGGAGTGGGGAGTAATCATCGAGAATGTAGAAACCGCGCCCGAATGTAGTAAGAACCAAATCATTTTCTCTCTGCTGTATCGCGATGTCAGGAACCTGGATTGTGGGGATACCGGATTTAAGCTGAATCCATTTTTCACCGCCGTCGATGCTGAAGAAAATTCCGAACTCCGTTCCAGCGAAAAGAAGATTTTGATTGATGGCGTCTTCGATAATCGTGTGAACCGAACCGTTTTCGGGGAGATTGTTTGCGATAGCTTTCCAGCTCTTACCTTTGTTCGTGCTTTTATAAATGTAAGGTTTGAAATCGTCTCTCTTAAGGTTGTTGAATGTAATGTAGACGACGTTCTCATCGAAGCGCGAAGCCCAAATATCACTTACGTAAGTATTTTCCGGCACACCTTTGAATCCGGAGAGTTTCTTCCACGTCTTTGCATCTTCTGCCATGTTAACCATACCGTCGTCGGTTCCGGCGAAAAGAAGATTTTCTTTCACCGGCGATTCACACAGCGAAACTATCATCCCGTAAAGCGAAGTTGAAACGTCCTTCGCAACCGCATCTATGCTCCAATATTTTCCCATTACAGGCCAGGTGTTTCTATCTATCTTTGCCGTTAGATCATCGCTAATAACCTCCCACGAATCACCGCGGTCTTCACTTTTGAAAACTCTCTCAGCCGCGATGTACAGTCTTGTATTTTTATGTGGACTGATGATAAACGGAGTGTTCCAGTTCCATTTATATGTAAGTTCTCCTTTGCCTGGTTCGGGACGTATGTCGATCGCTTCGCCGCTCTTTTTATCATATCGAACGACATTTCCATATTGAGATTCCGAATAAACAATGTTCGGTTCAACGGGATCGACAGCAGTCCAGAAACCGTCGCCTCCGGTTGTAACGGTCCAATCGCTGTTAACAATTCCGTCTCTGTTGATTGTTCTTGATGGTCCGCCCATGCTGTTGTTGTCCTGCGTTCCGCCGTAAATATTGTAGAAAGGGAATTCGTCATCAACGTTAACGCGGTAGAATTGCGTGACGGGCAAATTTTCAATAAAGTCGAATGTCTTACCCTGGTCGTAAGTTTCATAAGCGCCTCCGTCACCGCCGATCAAGAAATGTTCTGGGTCGTTCGGATCGATCCATAGTGCGTGGTCGTCAACGTGTCTGTTATCATTGCCAATTCTCTTCCAGGTTTTTCCGCCGTCCTCGGTAACTTGTGAAAATGTATCCATCGAATAAACTCTATCGGCATCAACCGGATCGCAGATAATTTCGCAGTAATAATTCGTCGATGAATTGTAGTCGCTCATTTTTTCCCAGGTAGCCCCGCGGTTGGTTGAGCGGTAAAAGCCTCCCTTGTTATCGGATGCTTCAAAAATTAAATAGAGATAATCCGGGTTGGCGGGAGAGATTGCAAGTCCCATTCCTCCCATGTCGACCTTAGGCGAACCTTCCATAATTTTTTCCCAGGCAAAAGGAGATCCGTCGTGGAATTTTACTTCTA
>CAZKNM010000001.1:72873-90763 GCA_964554135.1 uncultured Melioribacteraceae bacterium | reverse complement strand
AAATTGGACTCATTGGGAAGAACCACTACAACTTACACCGATCACACTTACCAAGTTGCCGACGGAACAACCAATATTAATGTTTTTTATGATGTTCAAGCATATTATGAACCGGATAATACGTATGCAGATCATTATTATCAATCGATCTATGCGGAATGTCAAGCAAACATTCAAACGATTGATGAAACAATGTCTGCAAGTGTAGAAGAGGTTCCTATTAGTTATTCTTTGGATAATTACCCCAATCCCTTCAATCCCTCGACAACAATCAGGTATCAAATTCCGGAAAAAGATTTTGTTACAATTAAAGTCTATGACATGCTGGGCGAAGAAGTCTCAACTCTAGTAGAGGAAGAAAAACCTGCTGGGATACATTCAATTGAATTCAATGCAGGCAATCTACCGAGCGGTGTATACATCTATTCGCTAAGAACGAATCAATTTCAGCAGTCGAAGAAGATGATTTTAACAAAATAATTTTTTCAATTTTGTGGTAGGAAGTTTAAAGACACCCAACTTCTCTGGTTTAATTGAAGAGGTTGGGTGTCTATATTTTTCCTCCTTTTTCATTTCCCGTCATAAAAACTTATTTTAATGCAACCGATATCTTGAAATAATTAATTCAACAAACAAAAAAAGGAGGTTGAGAGGAACGTTTAGACGGTAAATCTACCTACGGCATGCAGGCGTTAAACGTAAAATATTTAAAAAGAAATTTGGATAGAGGACAATGGATTAAATGAATCCGACAAAAATAAAACTGAACAAACAAGAATCCTTAACCATAACCTGGGATAACGGCAAAGAATATACATATCCGTTGAAATTTTTACGCGATGAATCTCCCGATGCCCAAAATAAGGGTGAGACAATTTTATGGAAACATTACGAGCCGCCGCCTAAAGGCCCCGACAAACCGGGTAAACATGAAATTGAAAATATTGAAATGGTCGGCAGCTATGCAATCAACATTAAATGGAGAGACGGTTATGATTATGGGATTTATTCATTCGATTTGCTTGCAAGGTTAGGTGAGTATCTCAATGTTAAAAACAAGCTGCCGAAAGATTTCCATAATCATAATGGAGAAGATAAGCACTAAAATATTCTTTGTCCTCGATCATGATCTTAATTATAATTTTACTCATACTCTTAATCTAAATCTTTTATACAATTTTAGTGATTGAATTCAACCTATAATGAAATAAGAAGGTGCGTGAAGAGGAGTATGATTATGATTAAGAGTAAGATTATGATAAAAGAAAACCACGTCTCTTTCAGAGCGGGGTTCTTTATAAGGAGTAGAATGACGAATCTTATAAATATTTCTTTATAATGTTGCGATATGTCTCAATTGAAATGAGTCCCTCGTACTTATAAACAATCTTTCCCTGCTTATTTACAATAAAAGATGTCGGTACAACACTTATTCCGCCGTACTGCTGGTACACTTGAAGATTACCGTAAACAACCGGGTAATTAATCCCGTATTCTTTCATGAAAGGAATAACCTCGGGCTTAGTTTCCGTATCCACAGATATTCCGATTATTTCAAAATCTTTGTTACCGAATTCCTTTTTAAGAGAAATTAAGTCCGGTATACTCCTTCTGCATGGCGGGCACCAAGTAGCCCAAAAATCCAATAGAACGACCTTATCTTTATAATCGGAAAGTTTTAACTGCTTACCATCGGCAGTGGGAAGAATAAAACTTGCTGCTGTTTGAAAATTTTCACTTGTTCTCGGCACATAATTCGGCGGATAAGGACCTTGTTCGGGCTCACCGTTCAAATTGTTAACGATAAAAAGTACCAAAACAATACCAAGAAATATCCCGGTATAAATCCAATTTTTATACCTTGGATTTATCAACGGTTTTTTCTCAATCTTTTCTTCCTGTTTATCTCTTTGCTTATTCTTTTTCTGGCTCATTTCATCCTCTTGTTTACTTATTTAAAAATAGTGATTCACGGTGTAAAATAAAATGAATAATCAGTTCTTTATCGCGAGTTCATTCAAATCATCTGCAAAATTTCGAATATCGATCTCCGTAAATCCCTTTACTTTTACATCCGATTCGAGTGTCCCCCACACAAGATCACCGCATCTAAGACAGCGGATTCCTTTTTCCATTAAATAGACGCCCGATGTAGGTAAGATATTCACCAATTCTTCAAGCCCGATATCCGTTGTAATTTTAACTTCGTTTTTCACTTTCATTCTTTTTGGTATTTTCCTTTTTCCCGGGTAAAGCGATTATAAATCCTGCAGCAGCGCCGTAAACGGTTGATATGTAAGGATTACTCGTTATTGGACACGTGCCGCTGTTACAACCAATAAAATAATAATACGCATATCCCAACAAAGCACCGGCAATTACAGGCAGTATTCTTCTCATTAAAAATGTTCTGTTGATTTTCATTTGATCCTGTTTTAATAATTATTTCATTTTTTATAGATAAGATGTTATTAAAGAAAAAAAGATTCATCTGGTCAAGTTGCTTTCAAGAATTCTATTTGATAGTTTTAAGTATTCTTTTTACACATCAAAAATCAGCAGGAGACTAAATGTCCGACCATGAAAAACATATTTATATGATTGTTTTTCCGATAAATGCACTAGTAGCCTCGCAATTAAGCCCGGAAAAATTCGGGGAACATTACATCATAGGTAGTGCAAGACATTTTAGGGGTAAAGTAATCTTTACCGAAATTGATATAAATTTCCGCGACCCGTATTTCGAAATAGATAAATTTTTGAATGAAACCACTCCTCATGAAGATGGCAGTCCTAAAAAGACGAAATTTATAAAATCTTATAACGTGCTTGAACATATGGATTTAGATGCAATTAAAACGCTTTTCTTATGTACGCCTAATGGAAAGGTGCTGCCGCTTCAACCAAATGAATTTTCTGTTCAAGTACCTAAGGGAATATTAAGGATATACCAGGAAATAATCCCTCTTGAAAACCTCGTTGCTTCTAATTTAGACCAGCGGGAATTCGGCATGTATATCACACGCAAAACTGTTTCTAAAGGTGCGCCTAAAATGTTTTTTGCTCAAGTTGAATTTAATGTTGAAAAATTCCTTGAAAGAAATAAAAACGGCGATCTCTTCCAGGTTGATCTCCCGAATGTTAATCCCTATCATTTTTACGAAAGCATCGTCGAGTTAAATCAAAAACCCGACAAGAAAACAAAGACAATAACTCTAGGCAGTATACTTGGTGATTTATCATATCGTTGTTTGCGCCACGGCTTTTGGTTCATAGACGGAGATAAAATCAAATTTTTCCCGATGCCCACAGAAGCAGAACTTGAAGATAAATATTTCTATTGGTTGAAATTCGTAAAGTAGATTTGAATTACATATGCTATACAAGTAATGTGGAATAAAAGACTAACCATATTAATCGCTGCCCTGATACTAATTTTTTCCGGCACAGTTTTCTTCTTCTATTTTTCAAATGAAGAATACGAAGAAGAAGAAAATAAAACTTATCCTTATGAGTGGGCTTGGCAGCAGAGAACATTTCCCTACTTTAATGCCGATCCTCTGGCACACTTCGCTGCAGTTAAGGAAGCCATCGAATTAAAAAATGAAACCAGGCAAAGATTTCTAAGAAAAGGTCAAAGCCAGGCTGTATGGCAATTTGCAGGTCCGGTTAACATCGGCGGAAGAGTAGTTGACATAGAATTCAATCCGAAGGATCCTGACACCATTTATGCTGCCGCAGCTACGGGGGGTGTTTTGAAATCCACCAACGGTGGGGATGATTGGTACTCAATTTTTGACGATCAGGCTTCTCTTACAATCGGAGATATCGCTGTAGATCCGGTTAATCCGGAAATCATATACGTCGGTACAGGTGAAGCCAACGGCGGACACAATAATTTCCCCGGTGCGGGTATATTCAAATCTACCGATGCCGGTGCAACATGGATCCATAAAGGTTTGGATAGCACTGCATCAATAGGCAGAATATTAATCGATCCGAAAAACACGCAAAGAATTTTCGTTGCAGCCGTCGGCTCATATTTCACACCGACTCCTCAAAGAGGAGTATATTTCAATAATGGCGGGGGAGACAGTGCCTGGGTAAAATCATGGTTTGTATCCGATTCAACCGGCGCTATCGATATCGTGATGGATACAACCAACACCAATTTTATGCTCGCTGCTATGTGGGAACGTGTAAGAAGACCGACCAGCAATCATCTTTACGGTCCGACTAGCGGTATTTACCGAACATTCGACGGCGGCGTTACCTGGCAGAAGCTTGGACCGGAAACCGGATTACCCAATTCACAAACACAAAACATTGGCCGTATTGGCTTGGCAATGTGTGCCACAAAACCGCACATTATTTACGCTCTTTACAACGACGGAACCGAGTACACCGGATTATATAAAACAACAAACTACGGAACAAATTGGGAAGATGCTGATCCTGGTAACGGTATCGCCGGAGGAACATCGAATTTCAGTTGGTTCTTCGGTCAGGTAAGGGTTCATCCTCAGGATCCGAATATCGTTTATGCTCTTGATTTTTCCTTAATGCGTTCGGAAGACGGCGGATTAAGCTGGTCAAGAAGAAGTTCATCCAATCTGCATGTTGATCATCATGCTTTAGCATTTAATCCGGGCAATCCCGATTACATTATTGAAGGTAACGACGGCGGTATAAACATTTCACTTAACGGTGGGAATGACTGGGAGCCCCCTGCTCAAATTCCCGTAACACAATTTTATGAAATCGGTTTGGATTACCAAAATCCTCAAAGACTCTACGGCGGCACGCAAGACAATTATACAATACGAACTATAACAGGTGACTGGGACGATTGGGAAGCTTTGATAGGCGGTGATGGTTTTTATGTTCTGGTCGATCCTACCGATGCAAATATTATTTATGCTGAAATGCAATTCGGTGATTTGGGAAAATCCACTGATGGCGGGAACAGTTTTTCCTCTGTATCCTCCGAACCTTATGGCATTCCGTCTCGAAACGTCGAACCCAGAAACTGGTCAACACCGGTTGTTATGGATCCCAACGACAGCAACGTTTTATATTACGGTACAAACCGAATTTACAGGAGTACAAATAAAGCAGAATCATGGGTGGCAATCAGCCAAATGTTAACAAACAGAATATATCAAACCGGTTTCGGAACAGTAACTACTATAGCTGTTGCTCCTACGAATCCAAATGTAATTTACGCCGGAACAGATGATGCAAACTTTTGGGTTATTACTAATAATGGCACCGAATGGGTGAGTGAAAAAATGAATAATGGACTCCCTTACCGATGGATAACAAGAATTGTCGTCGATCCTAAAAATGGAAACATTGTCTATGCTACATTCTCAGGTTTGAAATGGAAAGACCCTCAGCCGCATGTTTTTCGCAGCACCAATATGGGTAATGATTGGACTGACATCAGCAGCAACCTCCCGGACGCTCCAGTGAATGCCTTTGCCGTTGATAAATTCAATTCAAACGTCCTCTATCTGGGTAACGACGTTGGTGCTTACATCAGCCGTAATTCAGGAGATAGCTGGGAGGCATTAGGAGATGGACTTCCCATTGTACCCGTTGGTGATATGAAGATTCATCCTGATCCCGATGAAAATTTTCTGGTGATCGGAACATACGGCCGATCGATGTACAAAATAGATCTCAATGAAGTTACATCGATTGAAAATCGCAATAGTCAAATCCCGATAAATCTTGTGCTTCACCAAAATTATCCCAATCCATTCAATCCGGTAACGGTTATTAGCTACCAACTGCCGGTTGCAGGTAAAGTGAAATTGAGTGTGTTTGATATCCTTGGTAAGGAGATAGCAGTATTGGTTGATGAAGCCATGCCTGTGGGAGTTCATAAAATAGAGTTCAACGCAGCTGCACTAAGCAGCGGTGTATATTTTTATAAGCTGGAAACAAAAAACTTCTCTAAAACCAAGAAAATGATTTTGATGAAGTAATAGTAGTTGCTTACACAATATAGACAGGGGGACGAGAGATCTCTCCCACTATTGTTCTATTTTAAGTTATTTTCGCATAATTCCTCTCATTTATCTCAAGTCTAAAAACCGCACTAATTAATGTTACAAAATTCTTTTATCCAACAAATTAATCTTGATGCAGTTGATTTTTTTTGTCATATTAATTGTCAAAGGTTGAAATAAGACAAATTCAATCATCGGGATACTTATGAAACTAATCTTAAAAATCTTTTTTATAACTTTTTGTATCTTGCTTATATTAAGTTGTATAGCGCAGGGACAAGTGAAAATACAAGAAAAGATATCTATCCAGTCTTTATCCAAAAGCAAGCGCGGTATAACCGATGAAACGTATCTACCTTTAGTATTTGTTGTCACGGCTCTCTGCCCATCGTTCAATTTTACAATATCTGCTCCTGGGGGATCTTATTATGGAGACGGAGGAAAATGAAAGTTATATTAAAATCGGTGGAACATGTAACCATCATGGACCACGAGATGATAATGAACATATTAATTGTCGAAATCCAGACAATAATCATTGGGCAAAAGAAAACCTAGTTGAAGATATCATTGGAATTTCTTCGGAATGGCACCGTATGTTCCCACAAGAAGATTTACTAGGCATTAATGATATTAGCTTACCTTACGGAGGGAAATTTGATATAAGCGGTAAATGGTCGGGCGAGCATTCATTACATAGAGTTGGTAGATCTCTGGACATAAGAACAGAATTGCCTGGGCTTCGTAGTTCGGAACAATATCAGACACGCGGTGTATTTGTCCGTGTACCCAGAAATGCAACTAACTGGAGAAACACAACTCTAGTTTATAACAGAGACTTTGAAAGAGTGTGCGGAAACCATGGAGGCACCGCTACAATTCATTCTCCAAATACAACTAATGAACACTATCATATTGAATTTAGTACAAATTAGAGCAGGAGAATAATAAATGAAAATTTTTCATGCATTCCTTGTGTTTTTAATAGTAACAAAATTCTCAGTATTTGGCCAAATAGAGCCAAGTATTATTTATGATGTTGAAACTGGCGATTACGTAATACAATATCAGGGTTACACCGACACGGTTTATCAATTGATTTTTGAGCCCTCAAATAAAATAGAACCTTTTATAAGTGCTAAAGTTTTGCAAAACAATTCTAGCTATACTTATTGTTATTCTATTTACAATTCAATTTTTAGCGCCCAAAGATTAGAAGATTTTGATCTAGAGCTTTTTTCTCCTATTGAAAATATTTCGCAACCAGATGGTTTCTGGAAACATAGCTGGTATTCCTTTGTCCCTGTATTCGGATGGTACAATTCAAAGGGGGAGGGTGGCATAAATCACCCACTCAATGGCATTGCCCCCGATTCAAGCGCCTCTGATTTTTCTTATATTAGCCAAGGACTGCCAACGATAGTGAGATCTTTTTCTAAAGGTAAGGCAACAACTGTTTTGGCATTCCCAGAAGAACCCCCGATAGATATAGAGCTTCTCTTACGACCTTTAACAGAATTTCCTAATAACACTGTAATAAGATTCAGCATTGGCCCTAAAAATCCTCCTCATCCATTTATACCAAACGAATTTTTAGACACTTTAATTTACTACAACCAACGTTCCTATGAACTTGGCTGGATAACTGATGAACAAACTTATAACAAGTATAACAGTTTGTTTATAAACGCAAGAGACACGCTGATACAACTAGATACAATAACGGCAAGGATATATTTACAAGATGTACTCCGCGAGGTCGATATAGACAGCTTTTCCACACTCACGAGCGAAGCATACGCATTATTGAGACATAACACCGAATACTTACTAGAACAATTACCGGAACCAACTCCCACAGAACCGATAGTTAAATTCATAAACAGCGTTGGCTCTCCTCTTACCGGGGGTGTGTGCCAGTACTACGAGGGAGGCTGGAAAACCGCTACAGATAACGGCGACGGAACCTTCTCAATTGAGACGGACAAGACAACACTCAGAATACGCATGACATATGCCTACGGTACGCAGACTCTCTCAAATGTACCGTGGGGAACAGGTCCCGTTGTATTTCAAACAGTAAACGCACAAGTACAGCTTAAAGACAGCCAGGGTAATTTTATTGATGAAGGAACAGTAAAATATTATGCCGGTGGATGGAGAGATTTCGGCGTAACGGAAAACGGTATTGCCTCCAAAGAACTACTTCCGAATAATTACAGCTTTAGAATAACCTATGCTTATGCAAGCACCGACAAACAGCAAGACATGGGTGATAATCCAACCGTTGTATTCCAAACAGTACCTGCAACGGTTCAACTAAAAGATAGCCAAGACAATTTGATTGATGAAGGTATTGTAAAATATTACGCAGGGGGTTGGCGCGACTTTGGGTCAGCCTCAAGCGGAGTTGCTGTAAAAGAATTGCTGCCTAACAATTACTCATTCAGAATGACTTACGCATACGCGAGCAATGATAAACAGCAAAACCTAAACGACAACACAACCGTTGTTTTTCAAACAGTACTTGCAGCAGTACAACTTAAAAATAGTCAGGGCGGCCTTATAGATCAGGGCGTGGTTCAGTACTATTCGGGTGGTTGGAGAACGTTTGGCACAACAGCTAATGGAGTTACCACAAAAGAACTGCTTCCCAACAATTATTCATTTAGAATGGCATACGCATTCGCAAGCAATGACAAACAACAGAACCTAAATGACAACACAACTGTTATCTTCCAGACCGTCCTCGCAGCGGTTCAGCTTAAAAACAGTACGGGCGCTTTTATTGACCAGGGAACTGTTCAATACTATTCTGGAGGATGGAGAAACTTCGGCACAACGACAAATGGAGTAGCAACGCTAGAACTACTACCTAACAACTACAGCTTTAGAATGACCTACGCGTTTGCAAGCAACGATAAGCAACAGAACATTGGAAATGATCCGGCTGTAATTTTCCAGACGGTTCCCGCAACGGTTCAATTGAAAGACAGTCAAAGCAATCTGATTGATGCGGGTTCGGTTCAATATTACTCTGGCGGGTGGAGGACTTTCGGTACGACCAACAATGGAATCGCCACATTGGAATTGCTGCCCAACAATTACAGTTTCAGAATGACCCATGAATACATTTCCAACGATAAAGCACAGAATGTTGGAGTGAATAATATAGTTGAGTTTTCAACCGTCAATTGCATAATCCGTGTTAATAATCAACAAACACAACCCATTGATGGAGCGATAATAAGTTATTACTCCGGCGGCTGGCGCCAGATCGGATCAACCGTTAACGGTGAAATAACCAAAGAGTTATTGCCGAGGAGTCTAACATTTCGGGCAACATATGCAGTAACATCACAAGATAAAACACAGGATACATCAACTAACAACATAATAGAGTTTGTTATAGCACAATAAGAGAGAGAATCTAAAATGAATAAAATATTTTTATTTGTAATAATTTTTTCGATGTGTTCGTTAGCACAAACAATCTATGAACTCCCCTTTGCATCGCAGGGCAACGAGATAGAATTAACCATTGCAAACACTTCGGACATTCCGCTTCAAAATGTTAAGGTTGATGTAGAAAAAACACCTGCATGGATAAATTTCAACAATTGCCAAACCATAATATCCAAGATCGATGGTCATAATGAGACCATTGCTTTGTTTGAATTTTCCGTAGACAGAAAGGCTCCGGTCGGTGAAGCGGGAACAATACTTTTCAAAGTTAAAAGTCCGCTTGAAGACGAATTGTACAAAGAAATAAATGTGGTGGTAGCCAAACCAACCACATACGAGCTAAGTCAGAATTATCCCAATCCGTTCAATCCCGCAACAAAAATTGAATTCATTATCCCAAATGATGAAAAGGTGACGCTGAAAGTCTATGACATTCTGGGGAGAGAAGTAAAGACGCTGGTGAATGATTTTCTAGAAGCGGGGCATCATGAAATTATGTTCAATGCAGATCAACTTGCCAGCGGAACATATATTTACAGATTAAACTTTGTCAGCTACCAGCAAATCAAGAAAATGATGCTGGTAAAATAGCATCATATAATACTAACTATAAATGAGATTATTTTTCTCCCCACTCCAAAATCTCAAGCTTGACTTTCACGAGACCGCTCTCTACCATACCCAATTCTTGAGCTGTTCCGTAGGAAAGATCGATAATTCTATCGGGTCGGTAAGGCATTCTATCGTTAACTCTTACTATCACACTTTTATTATTTGTTAGATTCGTAATCCGGATTATAGTACCATGCGGATACGTTGGGTGAGCGGCAGTTAAACCGTACATATCGTAAACCTCACCATTGGAAGTTATCCTTCCGTGAAACTCATCCGCATAGAATGAAGCTACACCAGTTACAGTCTCCAGTACTGCGTAATTGTGGTATCTTATAGTCTCGGTCTTCTCTGATGAAGGCTCTTGTTTACCGTTCTTCAATGTAAATCTCGGAACAGATGTACAAGCATATAGCAACGATAGAAGTAAAAGTATTATTCCAAGTACAATGTGACGTTTCATTGAACTGCAAATTATATTCTTCAGTAAAAATAAGAAAGGACGCAATAAGATGCGCCCTTTCTGAACCAAACAGGTGTCCGACTACCAGCCGATTTTTCACCTATTCAGCAAATAGAATCAAATTCGCCTATTAAACCTAATTATTATATTGTACCATAACTTTGTTCTAAATCATGCGAGTAATTAAAGTGAGGTGCATTCTAGTATAAGCGTTGAGTTGGCTGCAATTCTGTTACTATTAATTTCCGAAATTACTATCCGCTGAATTCACTTTTTTTGATCAAAGTCTCTGCATTATAAATTATTTTACTTTGATGAAATTCTAAAAACTTAAATTCTATCGGGAAAATACTGATTATAATTTACTTGCTTTTGCTTTTACCAGACCATTCCCCAATGTAACAATCCAGATATTACCTGATAAATCTTCCGTAACACCTCTGACATTTTGGAAATCTAATCCAGTACTTTGAATATCAAGTCTTTGTACCTGATTCATATTTTTAATTATATATAAAGCTTTATTCGTTCCGACCCATTTGGAATTATGCGAATCTATAAATATCGTACTTACATCTTCCCCATAGATTAAATGCGACAAATTTGTCCATCCGACTCCATCAAAACGGGATAACCCGCCGGTGATATGGATTTCTGATTTATGGCCTACCCAAACATCTCCATCTCTTGCAACGGCAATTGTCGATACACTATTTCGGAATAAACCATTGGTTGTTTTATAAACAGACATATTCTGAGAATTGGAGAATTTTACAAATCCATTTTTTGTTCCGATATACTTTGTATTTCCATACATTGCAACTGCAGTCGCACGATCATCGGGCAAACTTGACGAAACCGAATTTAACGATGGTCCCCAGTTATATTGTATATCCATTAGTGTCATCACCTTTGCTTTCATTCCATTATCAAGCATACTTGATGTTAACAAATTTAACCTTGGGCTAGCAGTAGAATCGCCACCTCCTCCTTCCCCAACAAATAATTGAGTAATCCCGAGATCCGTTCCGAACCACATTTCTCCGTTTTCGTTTGAAGCAATGCCGTTAATTCGCATACTCAATAAGGAAGAATTTCTAAAATTCCATTTAAATAAAATATCATCTAAGGCGGCAAAACTTGTGTTGCTGCTCGGAATTATTTCGGTTAGTCCATCAAACATTCCCACCCAAATATTTCCATATGGATCTTCTCCTATACAACGAGTAATGTTATCCGAAAGATCCGAATTAGACTCAAGATAATTAACCCAGCTGCCATTGATATATTTTACTAATCCGTCAGTATATGTTCCAATCCATAATACACCACGGGAATCTGATAAAACGCACGTGAGATCGTTCGACGGCAAACCGGAATTAGATGTATTATAATCCATCCATATTGTTGTATCAACCAAGGTTGCTTCAGCGTTCGTTGTTTGGTTACTGCGTACTATAACCGTAACCTCTTTATCACGATGATTATCCATTGAATATTTAACCGAGTGATACCCCGGTATAAGGTTACCAACTGTAAACGGTGTGATAAACGAAGTGTTTGAATCATCAAGAGTGATTAACGCCCCACCGGGATTGCTAATACAATTAATATTTCCCAGCATTGAGGGGTTGCTTAAATAATCTATAAATATCTCACTCCTTTCTCCTTCCGTTACATGCACATAAAAAGCGGTATCTCTAAAAAATTCTTTTTTCAATGTTACTTCATAATCTCCCGTTTCAAACCAAGTAACGCTGTCGGGAGTTATTCTTCTTCTGTCTCTACCATTTATATAAATACTGGCTCCATCAGGCCAAGAGTCTATCAATAAAAATCCATCCGGCGGAGGTTCATCCGGTGGTGTAACGGAAATTTCTCTTTCGCACGAAATAATGGAGAAAACAAAAAAACCGCAAAAAAGTAAAATTAAAAATCTGTTTAACATATTATTTCTCAGTGGTATAAAAAATTTTTTCATCATTCACCAAATCCTACAATATAGCCGAATGACTCAACGTAACTTCCGCTTATTTTCAATTCATATTCCTTTACATTAATTGACCCGAAGACTCCGAAACCTCCTCTAACATTCGTGAAATCCGGCTGATCTACTTTTACGGTAAAGCCATCCAAAAACTGCTGTACAGACGAATAATAAGCCGATAAATTTTTATCATAAACCATTACTTTGAGTTTCATTTCTACAATTGAATAATTTGATTTAACCGGATCACCCTCCGAAATTTCAGACATTGCACGATTTATAACATCCATATCGAAAACAAATGAATTCCTTGATGAAGGTTTTGGATAATTCGGTATATACGCACCGCTACTTTCAGAGTAATTCAACGGAATTTCTTTTTCATATTTTTGATGATCTACCCGGTTATAGTAAATAATAATAAATTGGGGATGATAAACCAATTCTCCCATTTTCGTCCAATTCAATTCAACTTCCTGTCTATAACCGAGCGGCGGCACCAATGTATCGCTTAGCACAAACGACATTGATTCCAAATCCGGAACCTGGGTTTCGGATGTTAACAATAAACCATTCGGCAGCAAAGCCTCTAAATCAACAAATCTCCCACCAATCGGTTTCAAATCATTATTATAATAAAATGTAATCGGAGTTGAGTAACGTGATGTATCTATTCTATCTATTGTGCTGTCTCTAAATTGATAAACCTGATTGTTATACCACATTTTAACATCTGCACCCAAAATTGATGGAGTTTCGGTATTTGAATAAGGATTCAGTCCTTCTATTTCATAACTAGACGATAAAGTCACAACCTGAAATGAAGTGTCGGGTCGGATGATGCATGTCAAAATATTTCTAGGTCTGAATTCTGCCTGAATATTAAAATCTTCCTTGCAAGAATATAATAAACCAGCGACTGCAATTAGGAAAATATTTATCAATAGCCTTTTCATAATTCTACCTTTATAGTCGCCGTTGGTAAAAACGGAAGCATATCTACTCTTTCACCCGTATCCCTCTTAAAATAAAACAAGTTTTTTCGATTGTAAACGTTAATTATACTTAGATCCAGATAGACTTTCATAAAATCAAAATCAAATTTTTTAGAGAGGTTAAGATCAAGTCTATGATAATCCGGTAAACGACCAAGATTTAAATCGCTGAGAAGTGCATAAGGAGCATAATCTTCAAAAATAGGTGCTGCCGAGTAAAGATCTTCAAAATAGAATTTATCATAAAAACCTATAGACTGGGTAAAGGGAAGCTCCGAACTATAAATCCATGCGATACTTGTTTGCCAATTATTCCCCAAGTTCCATTCAAGGAAAACGTTACCGGTATGGCGTGAATCATATTTAGGATAATATACCCATCCTTCTACCTCCTTATAAGCTCTGCTGAAGGTATATGCTAATGTAAGATTAAACGACGAAAATCTGTATCTTAAGAAGAATTCTCCACCATAAGCTTCAAGCGAACCGGGTATTAAATCGGGATCTGAATTGAAAAACTTTTGGTTGTTTATTGTTGGAAGATTTCTTACAAATTTATAATATCCCTCAATATCTATGGACAAATTTTCACCGACATCAAATTCAAATCCGCCCATGAGATGTATTGCACGAGCCGGTTCCAAATATTTAGGTGTAATAATCCATGGTTCAAAGAGGGAAATTATTTCCGTTTCATCGGAAAGAGTTGTTAATTCCTGAATATAATATCCCCATGCACCTTTAACAGCTAACTCAGGGAATATTCTATAAGTTAAACTTATTCTCGGTTCAAACAGATATTGGCTGCTTCCACCGGTTGCCAATCTTGTTAAATTTACTCTTGTTCCTATATCAGCACCAAAATTATCATACCTTAAGAATTTGTATTTTCCATACACACTTATGTTAGTTCCGGATGAGCCGATATCGGATGCTGCACCAAAAGCATTATTAAGAAATAATTTGGATTGCAAATCCATAATTTTCAGACCAACACCCATTTCATCTTTACTTTCATATACATAAGTAAAATCCATCCGAAGTGTTATATCGTCTAGATCATTGTTCTTTCTTTTTGCACTACTAAGCTTCGGATCAACCTCCCCTTCGAACTTGCTTAAATATACTCCAAGTTCAAAGAACAAGGGACTGTCTTCAGCCGCCTGAAACCATTTAAACCCAATCACTTTGTTAAACCAGAGGAAATCCTCTTTATAAGGATCGTCGCTGGTTAATCTGTCTCCGCTTATAAATCCATGAAAAGTAAATTTGGAGATGGGCATAAAATCGGGATCAGAATAGTTTAGCTTGAATGAAACATCATAAAAATCAATAGGTGCATTTTTTTCATTTAAAAATTTCTTCAAGATCGCTGTTGAATAACTCTTTCTACCGGTTAATATAAAAGAACCATATGGAATCGGACCTTCCAACATGGCTTTTGCTGTCATTTGGCTTGCACCTATTTTCACTCCGTAATTGTTTTTATTACCGTCCTTTGTTATCAGTTTTAATACGGAAGAGATTCTGCCCCCGTATTCCGAAGTAAATCCTCCCTTATAAAATTCAACGTTATTTATCATTTCAGGATCGATAACGCTAAACATACCAAGAGCATGGAACGGATTATAGATTGGGGCATCATTCAACAGAACGAGATTCTGATTGCTTGTTCCTCCTCTTACATAGTACCGCGCTGATACATCTCCAGTTGATCGGACACCCGGCACATACTGAAGTGATCGAAAAATATCAGTTTCGACTCCTTTAGGTAATGCTTCTAAATCTCTCATAGCGATTCTTTGAAGACCGATATCCGTTGCATTTGTTTCAACAACTTTTTCTCCCACTTTTTCAATTGTCTGAAGCTCAATACTGGAAGGACTTAAAGCAATATCCAAATGCGTCATTCTATTTGCTGTTATAGTAACGGAAATATACTTGGTTATATAGCCGATATACGAGACTATTAATGTATAAGTTCTATTTGCCGGAACAGCTCGAATTAAAAAATACCCTCTAGAATCGGTTGAGGCCCCAACTGTCAATTCTTTAACAAGTACATTCCCATAAGCTAGGGCTTCACCACTGGTCGAATCAACGACAACACCGCGTAAAGTTCCATTATTTTGTGCAATCAGAACCAGATGCATCGAGATAAAGAAGATACTAACCAAAATAAAATGTGTGGAACGTTTTGAAGGCATAAAGCTCAAAGGCCCCCCAATAAAATTTGTATATTATTGATAAATGAGTGTTGAATATATGTTATGGTCTATTATTTAGCAAGCTTAAAAGCAAGATGATTATTCCTTAAGCATTCGATCAAATTTATTCTCTTCGAAAGTGTTCTTAATCTGAATTTCTTTCCTTATCAAAATATTCTTTTTAGTTTGACAAGTGCAAATATGATATACATCACTTTTGAAAAAAAATGTGATATCATTCGTACACATCTGTTTTAATTATTTATTATCATTAAGTGTAATTCACTATATTTAAAAATATCTGGACCGTTTACATTTATTTATTGTTTTATTTTTCAAAATGCATTATTATTTTTAATGTAATTTTAAGATTTTCCCGTTTAACTACTAAGTATGTTGAATTATATTAGAGCTTGAAAAATGGCAATAAATACTTTCGAGAAGCCAAAACTTCTTATTGTTGAGGATGATTACGAAAATCAGAAATTCTTACAAATATTCCTCAAAAGAAAATTCGATTTGCAACTTTGCGACTCATCGGAAACTTTCTACGCCAAATTGAAGAATTTTAAATTCGATATCATACTGATGGACATCTCATTAAAAGGGAAAAAAGACGGACTACAGCTTACTGAAGAGATAAGGAAAATGCCCGAGCATAAAAACTTACCAATAGTAGGTCTCTCAGCACACGCTTTCCAAAAAGATAAGGAGAACGCTTATCGAGCAGGAGTAGATGTGTTTATTACCAAACCTGTTCAGAATGATCTGTTGATGGACACTCTAATCAAGACTTATGAGAAAAAGAGCGGAAAAAAGATTCATTAATATATTTCTTCTCTGTACTCTACTATTAAATCCCACACTATTTTATTTAATAAGAATAATTATAATGTAACATTCATTGGAACAGTTTCGTCTAAACTAGCAATGTTATTTGAAAATAATCTTAAGGCTGTTTTATGTACAAAAAATTATGTTTTATTTTGATGATTATATCTATTGGATCCCTCACTAATATTTCAGCTCAGAACAATAACGAATTGAACAGCAGAAGAAAAGTTTTAAAATGGGATTTCAATTGGCAGTGGAATTCTGATTCGAGACCGATGATTGAAGTAAATTACGGGCTCGGTGAACCAAAACATAGTAATTTTGAATCTTCATTCTCGAAGGTTGGCCTTGCAGAATTAAAGATCGGTTACAGCTCACTTGATGACTATTACAGATCTCCCCTGCTAGAACTTGAAGAAAAATATTTCTATGCATCGAACATTTCAACGGAGCTAAAATCAGAGGATAATGATTTATCTAAACTCGATTCCGATTTATGGCGGTTCGGTGTCGGGATAAGATCGGGTTACGGTTACAATGCAGGTTCAGTAGCAATAATCCCATATATTCAATATTCATTGGACTGGTCAAAACTAAACATGAAAGAATTTCCAGATACAACCATGCAGAGTGATGTCGAAACGTTAAACAAATACAATAACTCCTTTAGATTCGGGACTTCATCAGAGGGTGGGATAAAAATTGAATTCGCTTCTTTCCTTGCTTTGAATGCATCTTATGAGACGAGCGTTATTTTTCCGCGTCATCTTTTTTGGAGGCACCTCGGTAGTGTAATAGTAGAATTAATGGGTTATACAACAATTGATTATTTTGTCGACGAGATTATTGATTCGTCTCCGGCGGCAGGACCTATTTTAAACTTTCTTTTAAAAGCCGGTTATTCTTATGCTTTTTACCATCTCAAAAAGGATAAAATGAATTGGCCATTCGCTTCGGAGTCTCCGCTTACATTTGAGATTGCTAAGGTTGGCGTTACATTCGCTTTTTGATAATTAAGGGCATGAAATAACCATGCCCTCTATACTTCTTCATTTCTTCTTAAAAAGCAAAAATATGATACTTATAACTCTCTAATTTAATATACAATCCTTGTGGAATAATTTCATCTCTAGAGCGTATATACTCAGCATTATTGATCAAATCCACAATTTTAATTTCCTCCCCACAGTCTCTAATATCAAGTTTCAATCTGCAGGTTGACAAGTGTTCAGAGTAGTTCACAGCAACTAATCTCTTTTCATTTTGTAATTCCCACAACCAGCTCAAAATATTCTGTTGAGTATTATCTC
>CAZKNM010000001.1:39118-72847 GCA_964554135.1 uncultured Melioribacteraceae bacterium | reverse complement strand
CCTTTTTAAATATCTCGTGATCAACAATTTTCAACAATTTATTGTAAAAATTAAACACATCAACATCGCATTTCTCCTGCGGTTCTCTACCAAGCTGTACGGGAAGTTTAATTCTCTTGCCTTCAAATTGGCCATCATGAAAAAAACGCATCCCCTGAATAGTACTTATTATAACCGCTGCTGCTTTCGATTTTTCTTGCCCAAGCGAAACAACAGCTCTCTCTTCATCGTGATTTTCAATAAACCTTACCATCTTTTCCTGGCGATCATTCTCTGCATTCAAGTGACTTTTAATCTCTTGGACATCAGTCATTTTCAAGCGATCAAGTAATCGTTTGTCATATGTAAAATCAAATCCCAACTGTTGAAGCTTCCTTTCAAGATCCCAATACGCTTCGGCAATAAAAATGAAATCCGAATAAACTTTTTTAACCTTCGCAATCGCTTCTTCCCAAAACTCGGTAACTGGCTTAACCAAACCGCAGCAATTGACTGCACTGTTCCATGTCCTTTCGAAAATATCATTCAATATCAACATCGCCATATCACACCGAACACCATCACAAAGTTTTGAAATTGATAACAATGAGCTCATCATAAAATCCCGCGCTCTTTTATCGTAATAGTTAATCTGGGCAGTATCTAACCAAGCAGGAAAATTCGGATCCCGTCCATGAGCAAAAATTCTAATGCTGCCAAATGGATCCTCGAAATATGTATGCGGGTCTTTCTCAAAAAAACTTCGATTTACTTGTAAAAATATTTCCGGATTTTTTTTTATCAATCTGCTTTCAGCACTTAAATGATTTGGAATAAAATCCAATATCAGCTTAATTTTCCGCAGGTTCATTTCATTTTTAATTCGTAATAAATCTTCTACTGTACCTAGATTCTGATTAATTTCGTAACATTCGATGGCGAAGGGTGAACCAATGACATCATTTTCCTTCCAATCGTCCAAAGCGCTTTTATATTTGGTTACCAAACTCTCATCGAAGCAATATTTTTTAACAGCGGTTTCATTAACTCTCCACACACCCATCAACCAAATATAATCTATCCCTTTCTCTGCCAGGTTGTCCCAATAAGTAGTGGGAATATCGGAAAGCTTTGCACGTCTATCGCCTTCATTGAATCTTCTTAACCATACGCGCGTGTTTATTTCATAAATAGTTGGGAAATTCATCTAATCAAATTGCTTTATTTCTTGATCATTTTTTATTATTGAAGACAGTATAAATATGAAGTCCATAAATAAAATGTTAAATCCAGGCTTTATTCTTCCTGCATAAGCGTTTTCTTCTTCAATATCAACTCTTGATTCTTTTTCCATATTTCCTTGATAAGTTCTTCATCATCTGTTTTGGAAATATGATCGTTGTTTTGCTTTATCTGCTCTTCTAGCTTTTGTACTCTAAAACTTTTTACAGTATTCGAAGCATATTCAAGTGTATCTTTTTCTATTTTCCCATTATGATGAAGTTCGTCCCATTTTTTACTTATCGCATCTTCTGATAAAAGAATCGAACGGAGATAAGTCTTGAGCTCTTCGGTCTCAACTCTTTCTATTAAGGCGGCAGGCGAAAGAATATTCTCACCGAGTGAATGAACAACTATTTCGGCAAGATACTTATATGTGTTGTTGATAAATTCATCAGGGGAAATATTTTCAACAATATAACTTATGACTTCGGTATCACCCCCATACATTAACCGAATCAATTCTTTCTCAAAAGGATTTTCCTTCACAGCCCCGTTCTTTTTACCGTTCACTTTCATTTTAATCGCAGTATCTTTTTTATCTTGAGTAGTGCTTATTCGATTTTCCCGCGCCTCGGCTTGTTTCAGAAGCTTATCCAATTCACTCTCCAATAATTTTTCCCGCAATCCAAATCTTCTTGAAATTGACTTAATTAAAATAGTTCGTTTTAATTCATCTGTAACTAGAAGCAGTAAATTCAAAATTTCTCTTATCGCCTCAGACTGTTTAGCGGGGTCCTCCAACATTCCGTTTTCTTCATAAACTGCGGTTTGGAATTCCAAAAAATTCTGTGCTTTATTAACCAATTCTTCGAATTGTTCCCGCCCATATTCATTAATGTATGAATCCGGATCTTCTCCTTTCGGTAAGCTAATAACTTTGATTTCAAAATTCTGTTTCAATAGCAGCTCAACGCTTCTCATAGATGCTTTTTGACCCGCCGTGTCGGCATCAAAGAGAACAATAATATTCTTAGTAAATCTCGATAACAATTGAATTTGCTCTTCCGTTAATGAAGTACCGGAGGAAGCTACAACATTTTTCACTCCGTGCTGATAGAGCGAAATTAAATCCATATAGCCTTCGACAAGAATAGCTTTATCAAGCTTTCTAATTTCCTCCTTTGAATGGAAAAGTCCATAAAGCGAACGCCGTTTATAATAGATTTGAGATTCAGGTGAGTTCAAATATTTCGCCGTGTTTTCACGGTCGGTTAGAATTCTCCCGCCGAAAGCGATAACTCGTCCATTCGGAGAAAAGATCGGGAATATTATTCGATCCCTAAATTTATCATAATACTCTCCGTTGTCACGCGTATCAAGCAAACCGATAGTTTTAGCCTTCAGCAAATCGATTTTATTATCGCGTGCAAATTGAAGAAAATGTTCCCATTCGGGTAAAGCATATCCTATCCCGAATACCTTTTGAGTCTGAGGTTTGACATTTCTATCTTGCAAATACTTACGTGCAATTTCCCCGTTATCGCTTTTCAAAAGATTATTTGAAAAATATTTTGCTGCTTGAAGATTGATATCGAATAAAACTTCCAATTCATCTTGCTTGGCTGCATCATATCCTTTTTCATATTGAATCGGGATTCCCAACTGTTCGGCGACTTCTTGAACTGCTTCAACAAATGAAACGCTTTTATAATCCATTAAAAATTTGAAGACATTCCCACCTGCATGGCAACCGAAACAGTGGAAGATTTGCTTTTCTTCGCTAACTGTAAAAGAAGGTGTTTTTTCCTGGTGAAAAGGACATAAGCCGACATAATTCCTGCCTCTTTTCTTTAACTGCACATATCCGGAAATAATATCAACAATATCGGCAGAACTTCTTATTTCCTCTATTTTCATCTCTGGTATTCGCATGCCGGAAAACTAAAATTTTTCGGGACTAAACACAATCGGCAGAAATCTCTCATAGTTCTATTTCATTTGGGATTCCAGATCAAATATATAATCTCATTTCTTAATCTTACTCGTAATCTTAATTATAATCATTCATTCAAAGTTCTACACAAAATACTTTAATATGTCTATCAAACATATTAGATTTATGAACAGCTAATAATCCAAATTGTTATGAGGCAAGTCATGATAAAAATTAAACGAATTCTTGTACCAATCGATTTCAGCGAAGTTTCAGAAAGAGTAGTCAAATATGCTTTATTCCTTGCCAAGCAATACAAAGCAAAATTGACTCTCCTTCATGCTGTGGTTCTCTTTCAGGAGGATGCAGAAGAAGAAAAACATATGCATGCAATGGAAGGAATAATTAATGCAAAAGAATCTAAGAGAAGGAAAAAAATCGACATACATATAGCTACCAGCAGGAAGAAAGGAATAAAAATAAATTCAGTTATGTTAAGGGGATTTTCAGCCGCAGATGTTATCTTGGATCATATATATGCAAACAAATATGACTTGATTGTAATGGGAACACACGGCAGGTCGGGATTTGCAAAATGGGTTTTCGGAAGCGTTGCTGAAAAAATCGTTCGACATTCACCCGTACCGGTTGTTTCGCTCCACAAAGAATTCAGAAAAGATGTGGTAAACAAAGTTCTAATACCAATAGATTTCTCCAAGTTTTCCAAGCATGCCGTCAATACTGGAACCGAGATTGCAAAGAAATTTAAAGCCGAACTTACATTTCTTCACTCGGTTGAACAAGAAGCACATCCCGAATTTTATGCAAGCTATTACGATTCTATTCTCAGAATCAATCCTCGGCTTGAAGAAAAGATAATTACGAACATGATAAAATTCACCCGTATCAAACCGGGTAAGGCAAATTACGTTGTGCTTGAAGGCAAAGCTCACAGACAAATTCAAGAGTATGCAAAGAAAAAAGGTGTAAATCTAATTGTTATGGCTACTAGGGGAATGGGTATGCTTGATGATCTTTTGATAGGAAGCAATGCAGAGAGAGTTGTTAAAATTGCACATTGCCCGGTTTTAACAGTAAGGGGCAAGAAGTAAAAACCATTAATGTCGTGGAATTGATAGTCACTTGTTCTATTTGTATTTTAAGTTTATAAAAATAATTTCTAGAAAAATATATAGATGATTGAGAAAAGCATACTTATTATTCTGCCTGCTCAAGATTTTAACGAGCAGGAATATCTAAACATTAAGAACATCCTGGAAAAATCCAACTTTAAATTATTCATTGCTTCGGATGCTTTCGCACTGTGTATCGGAAATAACGGTTTGAAAGTCAGACCGGACGTTTCCTTTTTTAATATAAACGAAAAGAATTTCGCCGCGATACTATTCCTCGGCAGAAAAGGAGTTAAAAATTATTGGAACAATTCGAACCTGCACAGCATCGCAAGATCATTTCATAAAAACAAAAAACCTATAGCCGCAATATGCAGCGCCCCGGTTATACTGGCAAAAGCAGGATTACTTTCAAACATAGAAGCTGCTTGCTATCCGGCGGATAAAACCGAATTGGAGCGAGAAGGCGCAAAATATAAAGACCTCCCAGTTGTGGTTGATCATAAAATTATTACTGCACAAGGAGCCGCGGCAGTAACCGAATTCACGCATGCAGTCATCGATCAAATATCGAAAAGATTTTTATTGTAGGTTTGCTTTAGAACTTATCCAATCCTACTTTTGTTATCAAAGAAGGTCATAAACTTACCATGTCGGAATTATCAAAAAAATACTGCAATAGTCTCACAGAATATTCTAGATTCAAAACACGCGAAGTTAACATCGGCGATATTCCGTTGGGCGGCAGCAATCCTATCCGCATTCAATCCATGACCAAAACCGACACCATGAACACAACAGCTACGGTGGAACAGACCATCAGAATGGTCAACGCCGGTTGTGAATATATTAGAATAACCGCCCCAAGTATAAAAGACGCACAAAATCTCAATAGAATAAAAAAAGAACTCCGCGAAAGAGGTTATAACGTACCGCTGATAGCGGATATCCATTTCACACCTAATGCGGCAGAGACAGCCGCGAGAATTGTGGAAAAGGTGAGAATCAATCCCGGTAATTACATCGACAAAAAGAAATTTCAAAAATTGGAATACACAGATAGCGAATACGAAGCAGAGATAGAAAAAATCCGCGAACGATTCTCTCCACTCGTAAAAATCTGCAAAGAATACGGAACCGCAATGCGCATCGGTACAAACCATGGTTCGCTCTCGGATAGAATAATGAGCCGCTATGGTGATACGCCGTTGGGTATGGTTGAATCCGCATTAGAATTCGTTAGAATATGCGAGGAGTTAAATTACTATGATATTGTTTTGTCTATGAAAGCAAGCAATCCGAAGATCATGATAGAAGCGTATCGGTTACTTGTGAACAAGATGATTGCAAACAATATGAATTACCCGCTGCACATTGGTGTTACCGAAGCAGGCGGCGGTGAAGATGGAAGAATTAAATCTGCTGTAGGTATCGGTGCTTTACTGGAAGATGGTATAGGCGATACGATTAGAGTTTCCTTAACAGAAGAACCTGAGAAAGAAGTGCCCGTAGCTATCATCTTAGCTGATCGTTACAAAGAAAGAACTAAGCATAAATATATTCCTCCTGTCGACTCATTTCTATATGATCCGTTCGATTATAAAAGAAGAACAACCTTCGAAGTTACAGGAATAGGGGGTGATAACATACCGCGTGTTATTGCCGATATGAGCACATTAAAAATCAATGACAGATTACAACTGCTGCAAATCGGTTACAATTATTCCAGCAAACTAGAAAAATGGGAAGTTGCCGAGACAGCAAGCGACTTCTTGTATCTAGGAAACAATAAACTACCATTTGATAAACCAACCGGTTTGAAAATGGTTTATGATTACGAAACATGGCTTTCATTAAAAGATGAAAAAAGCACTTACCCACTTCTTTCTCTTAAAAAATATTCTCATGCGAAAGAAATATCTTCTTCACTTAATTTTATAGAATCAGATATTAACGATTTGAAATTACCAGTCTTTAGCGAAATATCTAAAGCACCTAGTGTCGTTATTGTAATGACAACACACAATATGCACGGCATGGCGGAGCAGAGAAGATTTTTCATCGAACTGCTGGAACGAGGTATCAAGAATCCTGTCATAATAAAAAGATGTTACAAAAATTTAACTCCCCAATCTTTTCAATTATTCGCATCAACAGATTTTGGTGCTTTATTGGCAGATGGATTCGGTGATGGAGTATGGATTGAAGATACAGATAGTTTACCATACGAAACCGTAAATCGAACTTTATTCGGAATTTTGCAAGCTACCAGGACAAGAATTTCTAAAACCGAGTATATCGCTTGTCCTTCCTGCGGAAGAACCTTGTTTGATCTTGTCGAAGTAACCGAAAAAATTAGAAAACGAACCGAACACTTGAAAGGTCTTAAAATCGGTATAATGGGATGCATAGTGAATGGACCCGGTGAAATGGCAGATGCCGATTATGGATATGTTGGTTCGGGTAGAGAAAAAATAACGCTGTATCGAGGGAAGGAAATCATCAAAAGGAACATCGAGTCCGAAAAAGCTGTTGACCAGTTAATTGAGCTAATAAAGGAAGATGAACGTTGGAATGATCCTTAATATTACTGAGGTATGCTTAAAATTTGAATATCTGACAAAATTATCTTATCTTTATGCGTCAAATTCATATGAGCACTCGTAAAATAAAACGGATATTTATAAAGAAACCAACTTCTTGTTTTAGAAATTACTAAGTACAACTAAAATGCACTCCACACTAAATAGGGTGCATTTTTTTTATATATGACGTGTAACGAATTAATCAAATACTTGGAAGACTGGGCACCCCCTGATGTAAGCATGGAGCGCGATAACGTCGGGCTCCAGGTTGGCTCGGGGAGAGATAAGATAAGGAACATTTTCCTCTGCCTCGAGCTAAACGAAAAAGCCCTGAACGAAGCAACTAAAAAAAACTGCAACTTCATATTCACACACCACCCGTTAATCTACAAACCACTTCACAAGATAGATACTCAAAACAACCCAACCGCCAAACTAATCGAGAAGATAATTAAATCAAGAATCATAGTTTATTCCGCTCATACAAACTTAGACTTTTCAAAAGGAGGAGTGAGCTTTGAATTGGCAAATGCCCTTGGATTAAAAAATCTGGAGTTTCTCCAATATCGCGCATGCAATCAATTTAAACTGGTTGCATTTGTGCCTGAGAAACATTTGGAAAAAGTTTCCGTTGCCGTTTTTGAAGCAGGCGGCGGTTTGATCGGAGAGTATAAAAAATGCAGTTACCGCCTCAAAGGTGAAGGTACTTTTGAGGGCTCGGAAAAAACAAATCCCGCAATCGGAACTAAGCAGACGTTTGAAACTGTTAGAGAAATCAGACTCGAAGTGCTAGTAGATTCCTGGAACTTGAACAAAGTGATTGCTAATATTCTGAAAGTGCATCCCTATGAAGAACCTGCTTTTGATATTTATCCATTAATGAACAAAAATTCGAATTATGGCGAGGGGGTTATCGGTGAATTCGATAAAATAAAATCTGTTGTGCAATTTCTGCATCATATAAGCAGAACTTTAAATACTTCAACACTGCGATACTGTAAAGGTAAGGTGAATAAAATAAAGAAAGTCGCTGTCTGCGGCGGAAGCGGTGCTGAGTTAATTTCTTCGGCTATTAAAACAAAGGCCGATGCTTTTGTTACTGCAGATATAAAATATCATGCTTTCCAAGATGCCGAAGGACAAATATTAATTATTGATGCCGGACATTATGAAACAGAAATTCTTTCTCTAAACGGTGTTAAACGAAAAATTGAGAACTTTCTCACTGCAAATGGAGAAACTATAAAAGTATTCAAATATAGCGGTTCAACAAATCCCATAAGATTTTATAATTATAAGGAGTAATATAAATTGATAGAAAGATTATCAACACTATTCGAACTACAATTAATCGACGACCAACTGGACCAACTGGAAGAACTACGCGGAGACTTGCCCGCCGCAGTCAATGATTTGAGAAGGCAGATTGAAAGCATTAAAGAACAGACCGATAGTAAAGAAACCGAAAAAAAGGAATCTCAGAAAAAGCGCAGGAATAATGATGGTGAGGTCGAAAGACTAACGGCTAATCTGAAAAAATTTAAGTCCCAGCTTTACCAGGTTAGAAATAACAAAGAATATGATGCATTGACAAAAGAAATAGATCACACCGAAGAACAAATCGATAAACTTGAAAGTGAAAGCCTCGCCTTGGAAGACCTTGTAGAAAGGTTAAAAATTGAGATTGATGAAATATCACCGCAACTGGAAACTCTTAAAGCCGAGCTTAAAGAAAAAGAAGCAGAGCTTAAACAAATAATAAAAGCAAACGAAAGAGAAGAAGCAAAGCTGAGAGATAAACGGGATAAGGTAGCCGTAAAAGTTAAGAAACCCGACTACAACACTTATATGCGCATTAGAAAAGCTCTTGGCGGCACAGCAATTGTAACCATATCACGTTCGGCCTGTACGGGCTGTCATAATGTTGTACCTTCGCAAAGACAGATTGAGATTAAGCAAAGCAAACGGTTGTACGTATGCGAATCATGCGGAAGAATACTGGTCTCCCCGGAAATTGCCGAATCGGAGATAGCGAAAAAATAATTCGCTATCAACTAAAACCAATCATACAAACGGGAGTTTATAACTCCCTCTCTCTTTTCAATGCCCGAACGTACCACTCGAACTCTTCGAGAAATGTTTTTACCCTTCTATTGTAATTCTCATCCAATACGTTTCCATTTTCATCAAATGAAGATTGTACTTTACTTACCGGGAAAACATTCGGTATGCTCACAATGCCGATTGCGGACAAAAATTCTCTTAATTGAATAGCGGCTCTAACTCCCGCAAACGGACCGTTGCTATAACTAACTATTCCAGCAGGTTTGCGCGAATATTCTTCACCGAAATAACTCATCAAGTTTGTTAATGCAGGAGGGATATTGTGGTTATATTCAGCTGTTACTACAATATATCCATCGGCATTCTTTAAAAGTGAAGACAGCTCTTTTAAGCTCTCCGGAGCTTTTGTGCCATATTCCTTAAAAGTCTTGGCTATGAAAGGTAACTTATATTCAATCGGATCGATCAAGATAGAATTGTGTCCTCTTTCTTTTAACTTGTTCATAAAAAACTTTGCAGCTTTTATTCCTTCTCTCTTCTCTCTAACCGAACCATAAACCACCACAATATTAAACACTATTAATCGCTCCTATATTATTCCTTTCCTTTCTCAACCAAATTTGAAAAGAAAAAGTTTCTTCAATAAATAATCCCGCAAAAGTTATTTTAATAGAACAAGCTTTTTAGTCTCTATAAAATTACTGGTTTCAATGCGGTAGAAATAAACTCCACTCGATAATCCAGCGGGTTTCCACTCAACTTGGTGTGTACCTGCATTCATTCGCCTATCTATTAAAGCAGCTACTTCTTTTCCTAATACGGAAAATATTTTCAAAGTAACATAAGCCTCTTGAGGAATAGAAAATGTAATAATTGTTGCCGGATTGAACGGATTAGGATAATTCTGCATTAGCTCAAACTTTGTAGGCACGCCATTTTCAGATGGAACCGAAGTAGCCACATCAGATAATGGACGATACCACACTCCATGGTCCGTTCCGATAAAAATATGTGTCGCGGTAAACAAAAAAGAGTTTACTGCCAGACCCTGATCTGAAATACCTTGACCAAAATCAGTCCAATTAGATCCATTATCTCTTGATAAAAACACTCCTGCGAATTGAGTCCCGGCAAAAAGGTCGGTTCCGTTGGAAGCAATGGATGTAACCTGAAGATTTGTCAACCCGTTATTAACCTGTGTCCAAGTATCTCCGTTATTACTAGATTTATAAACACCTCCGAATTTAACTCCGACAAATAAATTTTGACCGATGCTCGCTAACTTACGCACCTCATTACTCGGTAAACCGTTATTTATTTGCGTGAATTGCCATGTGTTCAATGGCGAGCGATATACTCCCCATGGATGTGCTTCGGCAAAAAGAAAACCATTGAACACTAACAAATCCCAGGCCGAAACGCCGACTCCTAAGTTTCCAATTTCTATCCAGTTTAAGCCATAGTCAATCGAGCGATAAACCTTTAAGTTACCCCCCGAATATAGATCGTTACCGCTAAGTTCAAAGCAGTGGAGCGTCTCCATCATTTCTAGCCCGGAAAAAATCTGAATCCAGTTTTGACCGGTATCTGTAGATTTGTTAATCCCGCCAATAGTGTTACATGCAGCATACAAATTCGTTCCGTCAGTAACTATCGACCAAACCTGTGTTCCTAAAAGTCCAGAATTTGTTCCAGTCCAAGTAGCACCATTATCACCCGATCTGAATATTCCTGCACCGAATGTCCCTGTAAATAAATTATTTTGATGATAAGCCAAGCCATATACTGTTTCATTGCTCAAGTTTGCTGTTTTTACCCACTGCCCAAGTGCATTTTGCACTGATACTATAAGAAATAAAGAAATAAAAAGAGATATTGCCGATCTCATTTCTTCCTCGCCATTAAGTTTTGTAAACTAACAATAATTAAAAAATGATTTTGAGTCACAAGAAGATAAAGGAAGAGTTGTTTTTTAACAAGGATCACAGAAAACAGGTTGTGTTTTTGATAAACAAATAAATGAATATCTCAACCTTATGAAATATTTATTGAACCAGCAATTGGGCAATAGCAGAAGAGAGATCTTCGACGGGTATCACATTTATAGTTTTCTTACTGTTTACCGGTTTGGAGTTGTTTGAAGGAATTAAGATGTGCTTAAATCCAAGTTTCGCTGCTTCTTGAATCCTCTTATCGATATGTCCAACACTGCGCACCTCACCGCCAAGTCCTACTTCACCGACAACTACAATATCATTTTTAGCTGGTTTATTTAACAGGCTTGAAGCGATTGCAGTACATACGGCCAAATCCACGGCAGGTTCTTCGATCTTAATTCCACCAGCCATATTAAGAAATACATTTTGTGCGGATAATCTTAATGCTGCCCTTTTTTCCAGAACGGCTAAGAGAATCGAGAGTCTCCTGTAGTCGAATCCAGTGGCAACACGCTGTGGATTACCGTAGTTAGATGGAGTAACGAGAGCTTGTACTTCAATTAAAATCGGCCGAGTGCCCTCGATACTGGCGGTTACAACCGAACCCGTAATATTTTTGCCTCTCTCACTTAAAAATATTTTACTCGGATTTTCAACCTCAATCAAACCATTCTCATGCATTTCGAAAATACCGAGTTCATTCGTACTGCCGAACCTGTTTTTCTGCGCACGTAATATTCTATATGAATGATTTTTCTCACCCTCAAATTGCAAAACGGTGTCGACAATGTGTTCCAGTACTTTGGGCCCGGCAATAAATCCCTCTTTTGTAACATGCCCTACAAGAAGCATTACACAATTATTCTTTTTAGCAATCTGCATCAGCTGTACCGTGCACTCACGGATTTGTGTTACCGTCCCGGGTGTGTTTTCAAGATCAGGTTTGTACATCGTTTGAATTGAATCAATTATCACCACATCCGGCGATGATTTTTCTATTACCGCTATAACCAGATCAAGATTTGTTTCCATGAGAACGAAAAAATCTTCCAGCTTCACGTTCAATCGTTTTGATCTAAGCTTCATCTGATTTAACGATTCTTCACCACTTACATATAAAGTCTTACCTGTTACTTTTGAGCCCGCTTGCATAACAAGTGTCGATTTCCCTATACCCGGATCACCACCGATCAAAACAACGGAACCAGGCATTAAACCACCGCCAAGAACTCTATCAAACTCAGCCATACCTGTCTTGATTCGATTCTCTTCTTCCTCTACTGCGATTGTCAATTTTTGTGCTTCGACTTTTTCTAAGATTATTTTTGCCATCGATGTTTTTCTTTCCACTATCTCTTCGGACATTGTATTCCACTCACCGCAGGTTGGGCACTTACCCAGCCACTGAAGCGATTGATAACCGCAATTCGTACAAACATATTTTATGTGTTGCTTACCCATTAAAATCCTGTCCGCTTTATAAAATTCTTGATTACAAAATCGTCGCTTTTCACAACCTGCTTAGGTGTGCCTTCAAAATATATTTTGCCTTCGTGCATCATAGCAATTCTATCCGCTGCATTTTTTACACTGAACATATCATGTGTTACAACGATAGCAGTCACCTTCAATTTAATATTCAGTTCTCTTATCAACTCATCTATAGAATCAGCCATTATGGGATCGAGACCAGTAGTCGGTTCATCATACAAAATATAATCGGGATTTGTTATTAGTGCTCGTGCAAGACCAACACGTTTTTTCATTCCGCCTGAAAGTTCTGCAGGCTTTAGTTTTTGAGTTCCAGGCAAACCAACTAGATCTAATTTATCCGCAACTGCTTTATCGATTTTATTTTGGGTCAGCTCGCTTTTGTTTTCAACCAAGGGTAAAGCAATATTTTCTTCAACCGTCATCGAATCGAACAGCGCCGCTCCTTGAAATAGAAATCCGAATTTTCTCCGTATCTCGTATAGTTCCTTGCTATCCAATTTATCAATTCTCTTTCCACCGATATTTACATAACCTGAATCGGGATAAAGCAAACCTACAATATGTTTCAGCAGAACACTTTTACCGCAGCCGCTTCTGCCGATTATTGCAAGTGTCTCTCCATCATTGATGGTGAGATTCACTCCCCTTAAAACCTGGTTTTCACCAAATTCTTTGTGTAGGTTCACAATCTCAATCATATCTTCAAATTTGAATATTATGGACAAACACCACACAAATATATAAAAGAAATTTATGTGAATCGATTTGAAAGTCGATGACTTTAAAACAAAAAAGGAAAAGCAATTCAAATTACTTTCCCTTTTCCAAGAGTAAAAAATATCTTTTAAGGATTCAATCCTGTATGGCATTCAACACATAACATTTCTTTCCATGCTTCATCGATATCGGTTGGATGCTTAAATTCCAGAAATTGATTTATTCCGACAGCCTCGAGATTATTGACAGTACCTTGTGCTGTTATCTCATGACACAAATTACAATCTTTAGAGATTACCTCGCCTTCGGTATTCGCATGAATATCGTTATGACATCTGAAACACCCTTTAAACTCAACATGCCCTATATTGTTCGGATAAGCGTCCCACCTCACTTTCATCTCGGGGAAAATATTTTTCTTAAACTCATTTTGAAATCCAACGATTGCTTTTTCAACTAACTGATTATCTGCCTCGGGATAATTGACGTTATAGTACTCCGTTATTTTTTCACGTATTGTGTTCATCGCTCCATCAGTCGTTTCAAATTCCTCACCAGCAATATCCATTAAAACAGATTTTATTTCTGGAAGTCCCTTTGGTATAATACCTGCGGATATAGCATTGTTCACAAAGAAAGCTGGCGGCTGATAGCTATGCGAAGGACGGTTATGGCAATCCATGCAGTCCATCACTCTGACTTCTAGCGTATCAAGCTGACCTTCTTCCAGAGGTTCATCTTGATCCTCAAATATATTTATCACACCTGTTTTTAGATTAGTATACCTGACCCATGGAATGTTTTCTCTTTTTTCATCAGTTGATACATATTCAATTTTTATATCAGGATTAATATGCCAATGAATTCCTTCTTCAAGACCCAAAGCACTGTGGCTTGCACCAATTTTCATTTTCATATAAATATCCCACTCAGTATTCTCTTCATCCGCGAGGAAATGTTTTTCAAGCCTTAATTTCCTGGCATAAAATTTTTGTGGCCAATGACATTCTTCACATGTCTCTCTTGCCGGACGAAGATTTGAAATGGGTGTAGGAATCGGTTTTGGATATACACCTGCAATCACTGCATAAACCTGATAAAGACCTGACAGCTTTGAACGAACGTACCAATCCGCTCCTGCACCAACATGGCAATCCACACATGCTACTCTTGCATGAGGAGAGTTTTGATAAGCAGAATATTCCGGATTCATCACGGTGTGACAAATAGTTCCACAAAAGTCCACAGATTCTGTATAATGAAACGCTTCATAACTGCCAAATGCCGAAAGAAAAAGAAAAATCGTCGTACCGATAGAAAAAATAAAGAAAGCGTTCCTGTGCCCAACGTCATTCAAATCAACTCTAGGCCAGCCGGCTTCACCGGTAATATGTTTCCTTTTGTCTCTTCTGCTCTTAAAATACATTCCTACCGGTATAAGAATAAGTCCAACGATTAAAAACGCCGGTATTATAATGTAGATTATTAATCCAATATATGATCTGTCTTGTTCGACAAATGTAGAGATGACAAACAAAAAAACTATCATGAAAAGACTTATCAAGGCAATAGTTGCCCCGATTAGAGTGATCCAATTCTGTGTAGAATAAGGAAGTTTCAGTTTCATCTATACCTCAATTTTCGAAATCAATTTAAAATTATAAGGGTGACACGTGAGTATCTTTTGTTGAAAATTACTAATTAAATATCCCTTTTCAAAGTATGCGATAATTTTGGTAAGCATCAATAATTACAAAAGAAAAGAGTACATTGAAATGAAATCCGAAATATGGATAAAAAAATTAAGCTTCTTTGTTTTTTCTTGATTTGGCCATGTCTTTCAGTTTAAGATATAAAGCTATAACCAATATTAAAAAGACAACCGTTGCTAATGCGAATCCGTTTCGGCGCGAGTAATATTCATTAATTTCAAAATCTGCCAGTTTAACTCCTTCATTGACTTTTTTAAATCCTTCATCTGTTTTTTCCTTAATCTTCAACGGATCGAATGTATGAATCAATGTACGAGACTGAATTAGATTTTGTTTGGCTTCCTGAAGCAGTAAAATTATATCGGCATCATTCATTCCTTTATTCTGGACATCTTTTAATTTCGCTTCAGCAGAATTGTATGAATTCACCAATAGTGTCAGATAATTTTTCATTTCCTCACCTGCTTCATAACCAGGATCTCCTTCGGAATGGCAGTCCATACACAATGATTCATCTCCCATTCCGACCATATTGTCATTCGGTCTATTGATCAAATGATTTCCATGGCATTGTTCACAACCGTGATAATCCATTTCTTCAAAAGCCGCTGCCATACTAGATTTTTTAAAGTATTGTTCATTATTGATATGACATGTACCGCAAACATGTGATATCGATGAAATCCCCGGCGGTGTTGCTCCATGATTTCCATGGCAATCGTTGCAAGCAGGTGCACCTATATCTTTATTCTCCAATAAAGCAATTCCATGAACGCTTTTTGAATACTCTGTTAGCTCATTTGCTTTCAATCCGTATTTCTCCATTAGTCTCTTATCACCATGACAGTTGTTGCAAGTATTTGGGACGTTCAACGCATATACGGTGGAGCGAGGATCGTTTGAATAATAAATCGAATGAGAAGTGTGACAACTTACACACTCGGCTACATTCTGATCCCCTTTTCTTAACTGCATACCATGGACACTCGTATAATATTGTGATAATTGATCTGTTGAAATCCTCGGCTGATAAACTCTCATAATTTCAATCTTTGAATGGCATTTCCCACAAAATTGAGGAATTTCTTTTCGTGTCGGGACACCAACAAATCCTCTCCCTGTACTCATGGCAATTTCCATATCATCATTTGATGCATCGCCACCATGGCATCCGGCACAAGATAATCCGGCTTTCATGTGAACATCTGATTCAGAGAAATTTTCCGGCAGTATCTCCATCTCTTTATGGCAGATAAAGCATTGATCTTCATCCAATGTTTTATCTTTTATATTTTGCCCTTCAACAAACACATTATACCAAGCAACAAAAAACAACATCCAGATCAAAAATATTTGATTTTTCATTTTGTGTCCCTATGATAAATATCCCCAAATAGTCATTACAATAATGAAAATGACAACTATGATACCGAAATATTTCAAGATATCAATTTTATTTGGAAGCTTCTCTAACTTAAGAAATGGAATGAACATCCAAATAATTCCGGCAATTATAAAAAATAAGATTCCGAGCAACTCCCCTTCAAGAAATAAAATATGCGCGGGAAGTAACTTTAAACTTTGGAACATAAATACAAAATACCACTCTGGTCTAATTCCTTCCGGCGCTGAGGTAAATGGATCAGCCTTTAATCCCAATTCCCACGGGAAATAAAGAGCAAGAAAGATGATGACATTCAACACTATAAGCCAGAGAAGTGCATCTTTAAGAGCAAAATCCGGGAAGAAAGGAATATATTTTTTTTCTTTCTCTGGTAAACTTTTAAAATGTTCCGGTTCGTGCATTCCCTGTCTTTGTATTAATACAAGATGAGTAACTAGGAAAAGCGTGAATATCCCCGGTAAGATTGCTACATGAAGACCAAAAAACCTGGAAAGGGTTGCACCGGTAACTTCTTCTCCGCCGCGTAAAATAATTTTCAATTCTTCACCTACGACAGGCAATACTCCAACGATATCTGTTCCAACTTTAGTCGCAAAAAATGCGAGCTCATTCCATGGAAGAAGATAACCGCTGAATCCGAAAGCCATAGAAAAAACAAGAAGTATAAATCCGCTTACCCAGGTCAGTTCACGCGGTTTCTTATACGATTTAGCAAAAAACACACTGAACATATGAAGGAATGCAAAAAAGATCATTAAGTTTGCAGACCAGCTGTGAACGTTACGAATCAACCAACCGAATTTCACTTGTGTAACAATGAATCGGACACTTTCATAGGCACTGTCTTCTCCAGGTCTGTAATACATTAAAAGGAGTATGCCGGTAAGCACTTGAACAATAAATAAAAATAATGTTACACCTCCCATATAATACCAGAGTGAGGTTCTGTGAACCGGTACTTTTTTATGATAGATTAAATTCCGTATCGGTGTCAGATCGAAACGTTCATCTAACCATGATTCAATTTTTGATGCAAGGTTTTTAAACATTTTTACCCTGTTTGAGTTGTTATGATAATTTCATCATTTACTGTTTTAACAACGAATTCTTCCAACGGTCTCGGCGGTGGCCCGGATACATTTCTACCTTTTAAATCGTAAACACCGTTATGGCATGCACACCAAATTTGTTTCGTATCGGTTCTATATTGAACGATACAATCTAGATGTGTACAGGTTGCTGAAAATGCACCAAATTCTCCGCTTTCCTTTTTTATCAGTAAAACCGGTTTTCTCCCAAATTTTATAATTTTAGAACTATTTTGTTCAAATTCTGAGGCTTTTCCTACCTTAACAGAAGTCACTTTCGCTTCGGCAATCTTCGGGGGTATTAGGTAAGAAAGCACCGGATAAAGTATTGCAACAAGAGCTCCGATTCCTCCGAACCCTAAAATTGTATTTAAAAATTGTCTCCTCTCTATCTTCATTTTATCTCTCTAAAATATATTGATAATCTAACAAGTCTCTATTCAATATTTGAAGCTGCATTTCTATCAGTCAACAACGCTCTTTTCCGAGCGTAAATAACCGAGACGATTAAAAAGATTACACCCAATAACAAAAATAATATAATTCTAAATTCAGGACTAAGTTTCGTGGTGCCAATAATAATATAAATAACTGTTATGATTAATGTCAATAATGCCATCCATCTATATTTATTGTTTTTAAGACCAACACTCAGCAAATAATAAATCAATGAGATAGCCAACCATGAAATAGCTACATAACCATGCGGCAATATCTTGTAAAATGAATACGGAAATATAAAAAAAGCCACTGCTAAATAAGAGTTTCTTATCAGTTCGGTTTTAAGTCCCAGTGTTTCCTTTTTCCAATTCAAGACTCTTGCACTTATCAAGGCCACTGCTCCATAACTCAAGGTAAATGCACTTATTTTACCTGCTAAGATCATATATGCTAAAAATATAATCAGATATATAAAAAAATTTGCGATAATGATAACTTTCGAACGAAACCAAATTGAAGTAATAATAACCAATAAACTTTGCCAGCATAACCAAACGAAAAAATTAGGTAATGAAAATTGTGCAATTATTGCTACACTTAAAGCCGAATAGCCTATTATGGCATAAAAGAATGTTGAGTATTTACTCGTGAAGTTAATCCAAAATACAACCGCCAAAATTAACAACAATATAGATGCAAGTAAATGTATTTGAACTAACTGCATCTGGAATCTTAAAATTGATATTACAAGAAAAAGACCGTAACCTCCTAAAGAAATTATAAATCCGGTGTTTCTTGAAAAGTTAGTTTCCCTTTTTTCTTTCGAATCAAGAAGATTTCCTAAAGAAAAAATCAAAATGTATAAAAGAATAAAATAGAGATTCGCTTGAGGAGAGTTAAGCAGTTGAATCCTGTTACCTAATAATGGATTATTGATAAACCATATAAAGTGAATTAGGTATGTAGAAAGAATACCGTAAACGAATAAATTATCCCAATGAAATTTTACTTTAAGTAATACAGTATAACAAGAAAGAACAGTCAAAGTAATGAAAATGAAAAATGCGCTGTCGCTTACTAGGATTGAAACAAAACTAAGTGTGATACCTATCCCTGTCAAGTAGATGGATTTTCTCATTAACGCAATTAACAAATGTGCAATTACAACTGAAGTAAGCAAAAATACTTCGAAAGTTAAATTGGTTATTGCCGGCTCTGCAGAAAAATAATGAAGTCGTAATGTGCTGAAATACATTAGTATCAATCCCCCACCAAATAAGTATCTAGATATATATAAATATTCTTTTTTTGAAATGTGTGCTATAAAAAAAATAAAAAACATTATGAAATAACCGATCATACTTGGAAACAGCTGGGGTAAGTTATTAAAGGGAAGTGTCAGTAAAAAAATTACTCCGATTGCCAGCACAACAATTCCAACTTTAGCAAACCAGTATTGACCAATATTAAATTCCAGATTATCCGAATCTGCTGTAACCGTATCAACCGACCTATCTTTCGGTTCTTCTTCATTTAAATGAGGGATTGGCTTAAGATTTAATGAAGATTCAATAAGCGCAATTCTTGCTTCGAGATTTTTGAATTTATCTTCAAGTTCGGTAACAAATTTCATAAAATTTTCGCTCACAAAATTCTCACTTTTAATCATGCTTTAGCAACATTTATAGAAAAATATAAAAGGATATATGGTTACAAAATCTTATTTAAGATAAAAACATTCTGCTGTAAATGCAATATTAACACAATGAAATTCTTAGAAAAGTGACGGTGATAAGTCTGAAAATGACTATTGAAATAAATCAGATACTTGGTTTTATATCGCTTAATAGAATTATAGCATTATTCACTTCTATATCTTAAATATTCTTAAAATCCATGTGTGTTTTCTTTATTAAGTGAAATCCTAGAAATGAAATAATATTATTCAAGACCAGACTTTCTTTAAAAATAAGTCTCAATATTTGAATGAATCACCAAAAGAAATTGAATCTCTTACCAATATAATTAACAAACACACTCAAGAAAGCTACAACTAGTTTCAACAGGTTTTAATAGAGGAATGTTAGAGATTTTCTCTAAGTCAACCTTTCCTTGCATAGCCTGTCCCAACAGCTCATACCAATGCTCTAAATAATCATCACCGTACTTTGTTGCTATTGATATTAAGCCCCCTTCAATCTTACTCAGAGAACAATGTGTCTCACATGTAGAGAAACATCCGGAACTAATTTTTATATGAGCAACTTCCAATTCTTTTAATATTGCAGTAGGGATCAACACACCTTTCTTCATTAGATCGACCTCCATTGCTGTAAGAACGGTCCAACATGCACCATATTTCTCTAGTAATTCATAGCTAGATTTTTTTTCAGTTGTTGTCATTTATACCTCCTAAAGTTTTCGCTCTTTAAATTAGTAAAATTAATATAAAAGTAAAATCCCTCAATGTCTTATTATCCTAAAATATTAATTCAAACTTCAAACAAACCATCTATAATCTAAATTTTTCTCATTTTTCCAAACTTTACGCTCAAAAAAAATCCTGGCTTCATATGTGTTGTGATATTGTTGTCTCATTGCGAATTTATGTGCGTACTAATTGACAAATTTTTGAATATCTTTGTATTGTAATTAGTATCAAAGAGACAAATCAATGATAAATAAAGAGTTATTGGATATTCTTTGCTGCCCTGAAACAAAAGCGGATTTAGTTTTAGAAGGGAATTTCTTAATATCAACTGATCCAAAAACAAGGCGTAGGTATCGTATAGAAAATGATATCCCAATCATACTTATTGAGGAATCGGAGATCTTAGATGAAAATATTTGGAATGAAATTATGAGAAAACACGGTAGAACAATCTAAAAAGGGTTCCTATGTATCTAAACAACTTCCATGTCAACAGTTACCAATAATTAAATTTCCTAAACACCTTCATTTTTAACTTTTTATCCTATGAAAGAATTAATCATTTTAATTTTGTTTTCCGCTATCATTTATAGTCAGGTAAATGATCTGAATAATATTTTTCAGCAAGCAAGAAACTTTGAAAAGTCGGCTGAATACGAAAAAGCGGAAATTCTATATAAAAAACTAACAATGGAACAACCGAGCAACAATTTATTTTTCGAAAGTCTAAATCGAGTACTCGTTCAACAGAAGAAATATAATGCTTCTATAAATTTATTAGAAGAAAGAATAAGGAATTTTCCTAATGATATAAATGCATATGGATTACTTGGAAGCACTTATCATATTAAAGGAGAAATTGATCAAGCAAATGAGATTTGGGATACACCTTTGAATGTAAATCCAGGTTCACCTGTTAATTATAGATTAATTGCAAACTATGCTATTGAAAGCCGGGCCATTGATATGGCAATTGATATCCTTGAAAGAGGGAGGAACCGCTGTAATGATCCCACACTATTCTCTCTCGATTTAGCTTCACTTTATGCCGGCATGATGCAATTTGATAGAGCTGTTATTGAATATTGCAATATCCTCCTAAGACAACCTGAGCAATTAAATTCCATTAAAGCAAGAATAGGTAACTACTTATTTAGAAGTGATGCGCTACATGTCACTATTGATTACGTAAAAACATTCATTAACAAATACCAAACAACTCCACTTCTTGAATTGTTGATCCATTTATATAAATACACTGGACAATTCGATGAGGCTTTCAGCTATCTCAGATTACTAACGGAGAAATTTAATCCCACAGAAAAAATAATATTTGAGTTTGCCAACGAAGCATTAGACAAAAATCAGTTCAAAACATCTTGTGATGCATTTGAATTATTAATTGCTCACTATCCAAATTCACCAAACCTGGACTTCGCAAAACTCGGCTATACTAAAAGTTTAGAAGCATTTCTTCAAGCTGAGGAATCTAACAATGTCGAGCTGTGGAATCCTTTCATAAGCATGAATCAAACAAACTTGGAAAAATACAACAATGTATTGAGCCGTTATTTAAGTTTAGTAAGTTCAAGCAACAAATCCGAAATAATTTGTGAATCTTTTTTTCGAAGTGGTTTAATTCTTAAAAATATATTTAAACGACTGGACTCCGCCGATAGTCTGTTCAACATCATTATCAATCTATTTCCTGGTTCTCAATATTTGCAGAATGCTTATGTTCAGCTAAGTGATGATGCAATTCGATTAAACAAATTAGATCAAGCAGAAAAGTATTTACAAAAGGCGATAGAATTCAAACAAGACATTAATAAACAGCAAACATATGCGCGATATTTAGAAGCAAAGATCGATTTTTGGCAAAATAACTTTCATGATGCTTCCCGATTACTATCAGAATTCACCAAAGATCTCTCTAACGAATTATCAAATGATGCTGTCGAATTATTATTACTGACAAACATTATGAAAGTTGATTCGGTGAATTTATCAGTATACTCCAGAGCCGATCTTTTACTATATCAAAAAAAATACAGCCCGGCTTTAGAAACATTTAACTCTTTAGCCTTATCAGAAACAAATATTATTATTAGGGAATTATCTAAATTAAATATTGTTCAAATTCTTATTTCGCAAAACAAATTCCCAGAGGCAATTGCACAGTTACACGAGATAATTAATTCAGATAAAAGCAAGATTTTTGCAGATAAAGCACTGTTTCTACTGGCACAGATATACCAATACGGATTTAAAAATTCAATTAAAGCTTTGAGTATTTATGAAAATTTACTTGCAAAATATCCCAACTCGTTATATCTTGACAAAGCAAGAGAAAACATTATGTTTCTTAAACCAAATCATTAGGTGAATCCGTGGAATGTGGTGAAAATAAATCTATTAAATGTTCGTTTTGCGGTCGCGATGGTAATGAAGTAACTAGCATGGTAGCTGGTCCTGATGTTTATATTTGCGATATTTGCATAAAAACCAGTGTTGAAATTCTAAAAAACAACCTGGCAGCATATACAAATAAAACCACATATCAAGGTGCATTAACACCCGACTTATTGAAAAAGAGCTTAGATGAATATGTAATCGGTCAAGATAAAGCAAAAAAGGTGATTTCTGTAGCTGTTTACAATCACTATAAGAGGATAAACGCAACTTCTTCATTCTTCGAATTAGACGATGTTGAAATTGAGAAAAGCAATATTCTTTTGATAGGTCCAACAGGGGTCGGTAAAACTTTAATTGCACAGACGCTCGCCAAAATTCTTGAAGTCCCCTTCGCCATCGCAGATGCAACAACACTAACCGAAGCTGGTTATGTCGGTGATGATGTAGAAACAGTCTTGGTAAGATTGCTGCAAGCAGCCGATTACAACTTAGAGAAAGCTCAAAAAGGAATTGTCTATATCGATGAGATTGATAAAATTGCTAGAAAGAGTGAAAGCGTCTCTATCACACGAGATGTGTCCGGCGAAGGAGTACAGCAAGCTTTGTTAAAGATATTGGAAGGAACGGTTGCGGGTGTTCCCCCTCGGGGCGGAAGAAAACATCCCGAACAAAGTTTAATAAATGTTAATACAAAAAATATACTTTTTATCTGCGGTGGTGCTTTCGACGGCATTGACCCGATTATCTCAAACAGAATAAACAAAAATCCAATCGGTTTTCATACAGATGTAACAAGCTCAGATGAAATGAACAGAGACAACCTTGTTCGGTTGACGCAACCAGAAGACCTGATTAAATACGGATTAATTCCGGAACTCGTTGGACGACTTCCATTAGTAGCACCCTTACATTCGTTAGATGAAGCTGCTTTAAAAAACATTCTTACACAACCGAAAAATGCTATCATCAAACAATTCAAGAAGCTCTTCTTGATAGAAGGTGTTGAATTGGAGTTCGAACCTGCATCCCTAGAAAGCATAGTAAAAATTGCAATAGACAGAAAAACTGGTGCACGTGCTCTTCGTTCGATCGTTGAAAGTACTCTACTGGATATTATGTACGAACTTCCTACTCTGGAAAATGTCGATAAATGTCTTATTACCAAAGATACTGTTGAAAAGGGGACTAAACCGCTTTATATTGAATCCGATAGAAAATCGGCTTAACCTATCAATCTCACGGCTTACTCACAGAATATTTCTTAGTTTAGGTGAGGTGATAATTATTTTCTCAAAATGCGTACATCAATAACACTTATTCTTTTAAATTCTTTCATGCTTAATGCTCAGTCTAAGCTACTGATCAACATGGATCTGCAACAGACTAACCATCTAAAAGCCTACGGAATAACATTCAATGCATTAAAACAAGGTGTAACCGCTGATTGGCTTTTAAATTACCATGGTGGATCATTTTTGCTGGATTACTCAGAGAAACTTGCTCTTCAATGCAGAATAAAAAGTATATCTTTTGAAACTCTTTCAGGTGCCCAGGCTGCCGATATTTATGCTTATGTACAAAATGAAGAACAGAATATGGAGGTTATACGATTAGAGAAAGCTCCTGAAATTGCTGTTTACGAAACACCAACAGCCGAACCATGGGATGATGCGGTAACTTTAGTACTTGAATATGCAGAAGTACCATACACAAAAATCTGGGTTGATGAAATCCTGCGAGGTGATCTTGTCAAATATGATTGGCTTCACCTTCATCACGAAGATTTTACAGGGCAATACGGAAAATTTTATGGAAGCTTTCAAGGAGCTCAATGGTATAGAGAACAACAAATGCTCTATGAAAACGAAGCAAGAAAATTAGGATTCAAAAAAGTATCCGAAATGGAAAAAGCCGTTGCACTTAACATCAAACAATACGTTGGCAATGGCGGATTTTTATTTGCAATGTGCTCGGCAACCGATTCATACGACATTGCTCTCGCAGCACAATATACCGATATAGCCGACCGTATGTATGACGGTGATCCTCCCGATCCCGATACACAGGACAAACTGGATTTTACACAGACATTCGCCTTCGAGAATTTCAAACTTGAAATCAATCCCTATACATATGAATTTAGCAACATTGATATTCAACCTCTTGAAATAGGAAACCAAAATAACGATTACTTTACTTTATTTGATTTTTCTGCCAAATACGATCCCGTACCGACAATGCTCACGCAAGATCACGTAAATATAATACGCGGTTTTATGGGACAGACAACCATGTTTCGAAAAAGCACAATAAAAAAATCTATTGTCGTTCTCGGTGAGCGGGCAGGGACGGATCAAGTAAAATATATTCACGGTAATTACGGAAGAGGCACATTCACATTTTACGGCGGGCACGATCCCGAGGATTACCAACATGCTGTTGGTGATCCACCGACCGATTTAAGCTTGCATAAGAATTCGTCGGGTTATCGATTAATTTTAAATAACATACTTTTCCCCGCTGCAAAAAAGAAAAAACAAAAAACTTAATTGAATCCAATTATAAAATGGTGAATCATATCTATCATGAAATATATAAAAATTAAAAACGGCAAAGAAGAAATCTCTGTCGGGAAAATCGTTTGCGTAGGGCGTAACTACACGGCACATGCGAAAGAATTGGGAAATGAAGTACCTGAATTTCCAATTATATTTATGAAACCCGCTACAACATTAATAACCACGGGAGAAGAAATAATACATCCAGATTATTCAAACGACATGCATCATGAAGTAGAGCTTGTTTTATTAATCGGTAATACAGTTAAAAACGTGGATGATAAAGCGGCGGAAGATGCTATTGCCGGTTATGCCGTAGGTCTAGATATGACATTGCGTGATCTCCAGAACGAACTGAAAAAGAAGGGACATCCCTGGGAGCTTGCAAAAAGCTTTGATACATGTGCTGTTGCATCCGAATTTATTTCCAAGAAAGAATATTCTTTGATGGGAGACGAAAAAATCATGCTCTCAATAAACGGTCAATTAAAACAAAATTCAACCTTAAACTACATGATCTTTTCACCTGTCGAAATTGTGAAATACATCTCTTCAAAAATTACTTTGCATAAAGGAGACCTAATCTATACAGGAACTCCTGAAGGAGTAGGCAAGGTAAATAGAGGAGACATAATCTCCGCCGAAATTGAAAACATTGGGAAACTTGAATTAAAAGTAATATAAAAAAAAGGAATAACTTATGCCGATCTTCGAATATCTTTGTAAAAACTGCAACACTAAATATGAAATATTACACAAATCGTCTGCTAATCTGGAAAAAGTGGTGTGCCCTGAATGTCATTCAAAAGACAGTAAAAAATTATTATCTACATTCAGCTCTTCCATAGGAAATTCACCTAATTATTCCTCCGGTGAAAACTGTGCTACAGGCAATTGCGGTTTACTGTCTGGCGGTTGTGCTTCTGGGATGTGTGGTTTAAATTAAAACACAACCCTTCTAGATAGGACTGAAGATAAGTTACTTAGGTCGACTGCGATATATTAATTACTTTCCTTTCGTTTTTACAATGAAAGAAAAGTGTAAAGATATGGAAGAGAAAAAATGAACATTCAGATATTCGGTACTAAAAAGTGCAGTGATACTAGAAAAGCCGAACGCTTTTTTAAAGAAAGAAGAATTCCATTTCACTTCCGCGATTTGAATGAAAAAGGTATCAGTCCGGGAGAGCTCAATAATATTAAAAGAAAATTTGACATCGAATATCTGATAGATAAAGAGGGGAAACAATACAAGAAACGCAATTTGCAATTCATGGTTTTTGATACGGAAGAAGAATTACTCAACGACCCGCTGTTATTCAGAACACCAATCGTCCGAAACGGAAACGAAGTAACAATCGGTTACGAACCCGACACATGGAAATCATGGCTTGAAACCGACAATCTTTAACAACCATTTCCTAAACCTTTACCCCTCTCACCTTCAATTCCCTAACATAATCATCATAACCTGTAAACCGAACCGCATCCCAACCCAGCTTCTTTGCTGCACCAACATATTCCTCACTATCATCAGTATAAAAATGTTGATCGGCAGAAACATTTGTAAACTGTTCGACAGCTTTATAAATTTTTTCTTCGGGCTTTATTGAACCCACTTCATATGAGAGAATGCATTTATCAAACAGTTTAATGAAGTCGTAATCTTTCCAACCGTATTTCCAATGAATATAATTTGTGTTAGATATTAAAACTAATTTATAATTCTGCTTTAATTTCGGAAGGAGCGAAACCATTTTCTCATCGATAGTAAAGAGACTTGAATAAACTCTGCAAAATTCTTCTTTTTTTATTTTATGATCCAGCCAGCCAAGCACAATTTCTAGAAATTTATCTGCGGATATTTCCGACTTTTCAAACTGCCTATGAACATGGTAATTATCCGTATAAAGTTCTCCGAATTTTTTACCCAGCCCCGATTCTATCGATTCAAATTTACCGAGAACTTTATGATAATCAAACGGAATCAACACATTGCCCAAATCAAAAACTATCACCGAAATTTTGCTGCAATCCAATTCATTCTCCAAAAAATTTGTGCTCAAATATAGCGCTTTTAATTTATAGAATTAAAATATTCACAATAAAAAAGGACGTCCCTTGCAGAGCGTCCTAAATAAATAACTTGCTATTAAAATTATCATTCAACATCAAAAAATGAATCATCGACACCCATATTGACTTCAATAGAAATTATCGTCATGTCTATGACACCAGAATCCATATACTGTTTCATATTGAATGGATACTTCACCCCTTGAACTTCACGATAATCATCATAATCAACCATCGAGTTGGAATTCCCTTCGGGCGTAGTAATCGGTGTAATTTGTCGAACCAAAAGACCAGTATCCACGCTGAAATATTGTATCCATTTTTTACCTGTTGGCAAATTCAAAAATACCTTATAACATTCCTTTCCATTCACGTTTTCCGTTCCGGCTAACTCGGGAACGATATTATACTTTGCATAATCTAAAAATGTATTCATCTGTGAATCGAGCTTAAGTGACTCAAGTTCGTCACCGCTTATTATTTTTTCCATTCCCATCTGGATTTGTTTTCCTCTTACACCATCAAAAATTACCTCCTGCTGAAAAGAACCCGCATCTATCAATTGATAATATTTATTCGGGTATTTTTGTACAACTCTAAATGCTATATCCATCGCATTTCCTTTCATTTCTATCGAAATGTCTTTTACATTTAAAATATTATCTCTTCCTCCTATAGCTTCGACATATTTATTTATTATTTTACCGATCGTTGTACCTTCCGGAATTTTTTTCTTCGATAGATCAATCTCATTCCCATATGTATCAAGATAATTGATTTTACCTCCGATATTGAATTTCCCAAGTTTGTCCGCTACTTCATCAGCATTCCCAACTACAAGTATCCATACATTTTCGGGCAGGCTATACTTCTTTGCAGCTACTTGAATATCGTCAGCATTAACTGCATTTAAGTTCTTCAGGTAATTTTTATAATAATCTTTCGGGAGATTATAACGAGCAATATTAAGAGCATAGTTTGCTATTGTCTGTGGATTCTCTAACGATCTTGCGAAACTGCCGGTTATAAAATTCTTGGTCGATTGTAACTCGTCATCCGAAACTTTTTCATCTCTCAATTTTTTCATTTCTCTTAAAATTTCCGTTACCGTACTGTCGGTAACGCTGTTTCTTACGGTTGTACCGGCTTGAAAATTCCCAATTACCTGGTCCGAACTTAGTGATGATCCTGCGCCGTACGTCCAGCCCTTATCTTCTCTGATGTTGTGATTTAATCTGGATATAAATGAGCCGCCTAAAATCGTATTCATTACGCTTGAAGGAATAATATCTTTACTCCCCTTTTTCAATTCTACAGGATATCCAACACCAACAACCGACTGAACCGCATTCGGCCTATCTACAACGGCAACTTTCGTAACCAGCGGTGGTTTCGGAGTATTATATTCATGTTTCGGTACTTCTTTCTCTTTCCATTCACTGAAATGCTTTTTAATTAACTTCTCCGCTTCATCTTTTGTTATATCACCAACGATTGCAAGATAGGCCACGTTCGGTCTGAAGTAAGTATCATAATATTTATTACACATATCCAACGTGATAGATTCAACTGTGTTTTCCGTTATCGGTTCACCGTAAGGATGGTTTTTGCCAAACAAAAGCATATTACCAACAACCTGAGCAATTGCATCCGGATCCTCTTTTTGTGCGGCTAAACTTGAAAGCGTCTGCTTTTTTATTTTATCAAGCTCTTCTTGAACAAATTTAGGATACAGAACAACATCAGACATTATTTCCAATAATTTATCAACATGCTTTTTTAATGAAGCACCGTAAACGGAAGCTGCCGACGTACTGAATGTGGCTCCGATAAAATCAATCTCCGAATCTATCTGTTCTTTGGTTCGATTCACTGTTCTGGTTTTTAACAATTCGCCGGCTGCCAATACATACCCGGCATGTTCACCCTCAAGAATCGGGTCGATATCTAGCACTAGAGAAAACGAAACACGCGGTAACTTGTGATTTTCTACGACAAAAACCTTCAATCCGTTAGCCAACTCAAAAGGTTCATATTCGCCAAGCTTTATTTCGGGTGCCGGACCTGGTTTGGGTATTATACTTCTGTCAAGCTGCGCATAAACCTGTATGGACAGAAGCACTAAAAACATTATAGCAAATAGTCTCTTTTTCATTTTAAAATTCTCCGTAAAAATATTTAAAACTTTTATGTAAATCTTATATCACCTTTACTTTTTTTCACTTTTAGGCAAATAGTAAAGAACAACTCTATTTTCTTTAGTTAAATATTTATCGGCAACTTCTTTAATATCCTCGCGCGTTGTTTTCATATACTTATCAATTTCGTTATTTATCAAACCGGTATTCTTATAAAATGTATAATATCCGGCGAGACTTCCTGCAATACCAAGATCGGTTGAATTGCTGTTAACAAAATTGTTCTCAATTATGTTATGTATCTTCTGAAACTCTTCTCCGGTGATGAGATCATTTTTAACTTTATCAATTTCTATCTGTAATCCTCTTTCAAGATCGGCAGCGTCAATCCCCACATTGCAAAATCCGTAGACAACAAACAATCCATAATCTTCCAGATCATAAACAAAAGAGTTGATATTAACGGCCGATTGTTGTTTGTCAACTAACTCCTTATATAGTCTTGAACTTTCACCGGAGGAGAGAGCAGCAGAAAGCATCTCAAGCGAGTAACTTTCTTCTGTCCCTTTACCTGGAATATTATACACCTGTATTACCAGTGGAAGACGAATATTGTCATAAATAGTATCTCTTACTTCTTCGTTCCTTGCCGGCTCAACAATATACGGACGATACATTTCTTTTGTGCCCTCCGGTATATCGGCAAAATATTTATAAATAAGCTCCTTGGTTTTTTCAATATCAATATCACCGGCGATGGATAGGACCGTATTTTGCGTAACATAATATATCGAATGGAATTCCATGAATTCATCCAAAGTTGCTTGATCGATATATTGCGCCGAACCGATTGTCGTCCATTGATAAGGATGCATTGTAAAAGCTCTTTTAAAAATTTCCTCCCACAAAGAACCGTACGGCTGGTTATCGATTCCCTGCTTCCTTTCTTCTTTCACAACACTTCTCTGCGTCTCAACGCCGATACTGTCGATCTTTAAATGAAGAAGCCGCTCAGATTCCATCCACAATCCCAGCTCAAGCTGGTTGGATGGAAGTATCTGGTAATAGAACGTTCTATCTTGATCGGTGTTTGCGTTGTTTGCCCCGCCTGCACTTTGACAAAGAATATCATATTCGCCACGCTTCATATATTTCGATCCCTCAAACATTAGGTGTTCGAAAAAATGAGCAAAGCCTGTGCGATTGGGCTTTTCATTTTTTGATCCGACATGAAACATCACTGTTAAGGCAACAATCGGCGTTGAATTATCTTGATGCAAAATAACGTGAAGACCATTTTCAAGATCATATTCAAAGAAATCGATATTCCTTATTTGAGCTTGAATTGAAACGAAGCAAAAAAAAATGACAAATAGAGCAATTTTTTTCATCGGTGCGTCCTTTATATTATGTTTTAATTTACAATTGAATGTTGCAATAATAATAAAAATACGCTGGTTTTACAGCACTAGATGTAAAAAGTTCGTTACGATGCATTTTCATCCGACGTGCTTAATGCTTGAAAAATATCCTGTCAGATTTCCGATAATCCTTCAAAATCCTGATGAATTTTATTAATCAGCGCTGTTCAAAATTTCGGAAAAAACTAAAAAACAGCACGTAATTTGATTTTTTCTAAATCGACTAACCTTCACTATTATGGCATACGAGTTGCTCTTTAGAAGTAAAATCATCTTAAAACATTTCGGGGGAATGAAATGAAAAAAACCTTTTTATTTATCCTTTCCTGTATAGTATTTACGTTCTTAGGTCTGATGTTAACCGCATTTATAGGATGTTCCGAACAAGTCTCTAATCCGACAAACAGTGAAAGAGATCCGTTAGATATCTCAATCCTGGAAAAACAGGTTGCCAACTCAGCATCAAGTTTTGGCTTGAAAATTTTCGACGCAATATCTCATACATCACGCGATGAAAATGTATAATAATTATTATAAATCGATTTTACCAATCGATGAAAATGTATTTATTTCTCCCATAAGTATTTCAATGGCGCTCGGTATGACCCTAAATGGCGCAGCGGGAGATACATATGATGCGATGAAACAGACTTTAGAACTTAACGGATTAACGGATGCAGAAATAAACAATGCCTACAAAAACTTGATCGCGACCCTGTTATCGGCAGATCCGGTAGTAGATTTTCAAATTGCCAATTCGATATGGTACCGCAACACAATGACCTTCGAACAGCCTTTTATTCAAACGAACATCGATTATTTCAATGCGTTAGTTCAGGGACTGGACTTCGACGATCCACAGACGATCAATGTGATCAATCAATGGATAAGCAATAACACCAACGGTAAAATTAATGAAGTGATCGATCAGATTGATCCAATAACGGTTATGTTTTTGATCAATGCTATTTACTTCAAAGGGACATGGCAGAAAGAATTCAATCCGCAGACTACCGTTGAGGATACATTTTACATGACCAACGGTCAACAGGTTGGTTGTGAAATGATGGTTCAACAGAATGAGTACCTATACTACGAGAATGATTTGTTTCAAGCTGTCAATTTACCTTATGGCAACGAGCAATTTTTCATGACGGTTCTTTTACCTAAAGATCAATATGTTGTCGAAACAATTATTGAAGAAATGAATGAAACTAATTGGCAGCAATGGTTAACCGGCTTTACAGAAACCGAATTGATGCTTCGTTTGCCCAAATTCAAATTGGAATATGAAATTCAATTGAAAGATGTGCTGACTCAATTGGGGATGGGTATTGCATTTTCCGACTCCGAGGGAGCCGATTTCACAAGAATGTACAGCCCGGGTAATCTGGCCATTTCAAAAGTAATACATAAAACATATCTCGAAGTTAATGAAGAAGGTACCGAAGCTTCGGCTGTAACAGTTGTAGAAATCGTCCTTACATCAGTAGGTGAAGAACCGTTAACGATGAACGTCAATAGACCGTTTGTTTTTGTAATACATGAGAAGGATTCCGGGTCAATTCTATTTATCGGCAAGATATGCAATCCCAACAACTAATATTCAACCACATTAAAGTGAGAGCCATCATGAAAAAGCTTATCCTCTTAGTATTGTTATTCCCGGTCTCGATATCTGCACAATATAACCAGGAAATAACAACGGAAGAGAGTTTCGAAAATTCCGACTTGTTTTTTGAAAGTTATTACTTAAATACATTCGGACTGCATAATTTTAGACAAGTCGCTCCAGGACTAATCAAAGATCCGTTTTTAGACCTTTTCTTAAATCCTGCGAATTTACCCGATTTAGGGGATAAATCAACTCTTGTCTATCTCGACTTTGCCGGGGATAGAGAACAAAGTGAAATTGTAGGCATTTATCCTTATCCATACTACTCCGATATAATAACTTTTGCACCTGTTCCCGATCCGCGCTGGCTCACAAACTCAAGACAGGAACCGGATCCAATCATATCATTAGGAATCTTAAATTATCCTTTCAGCGAAACCGACAACAATTTCTTCATCGGCGGCACCTATCAGCTGCTTCATAAAGAAGAAAATTTTTATACGGTTCCTTATTATATATATAACAGCAGATATTACTACGATGCTTTCGGCAATGGGGTGATGCCTGAAAATTCCAGTTATCCGATAATCGATCGCTATTCTGGAGAAGATGAAATGATAACAACAGCACATTTGTTTTCCATTTTTACAGGGTATCGTTTCAGCGATAATCTCCTAGTCGGCGCCTCGCTAAACGGTGCTATTCATTCGCGTGGAGGGAGTTACCTCAATCAAAGCCAGGATGAATATGGTAATATCGATTACAATGAATGGGGAAATTACTCATTGCAGGAACGAAACCAGGATTATTCTCATCTTGATTTCAGCCTGGGTATTAACTATAAGATTAATGATGTAACAAAAATCGGAATGAAGGCAGGAATACTAACCGGTACTGCTGATCAGGATTATACTTCACAAAACGACTACTTATACAATTACAATAATCCCGCTGATACAACAAGTTGGAACGATTACATGTCGGATGCTGCGACCTACCAGCAATGGAAAGAGGATGGAACAAATAAATACTTCAGTTTTACTTTTAATAAACAATTTAAGAATAATGTTTCCTTAAATGCTTACTACAAATTCACAACCGGATCAATCGATCATTCAAACAACTCAGCAATCTCAGATACGTCGGATTATCATTATAGTTGGGAAGATACATATAATAATTACACTTATGAAAGTTACGGCTCGTCATCAACTTACGATGTACGAACCGGATCAGGAGAAAAATCAAAACAATACCATGAAGCGGCTCTAAACTTCAATTGGTTGATTAATGAATCATTCTCATTTACTGCCGGAGCTTATATTGGATTTAAAACTACCGAAATAAATTCAACGGAACCTGT
>CAZKNM010000001.1:0-39018 GCA_964554135.1 uncultured Melioribacteraceae bacterium | reverse complement strand
CTGCCGGAGCTTATATTGGATTTAAAACTACCGAAATAAATTCAACGGAACCTGTCATTACCAGAAGAATTTCCGAATCGCATTCCAACAGTTCCAATCCTAATTATGTATACGACTACTCATATAAACAAAACGAAGATAAAACTTTAAATTGGAATTACAAGTCCAACAACTGGACATTTCAGATTCCGCTTGTACTAAATTTTAAAATAAACGAAAGCCTAGAATTATTATTGGGGTTGAATAGAATTCTTGCAAACTGGAGTATCGAAAACAATACACTTGCATACTTCAATTACCGTGATAGAATTGAAGACGGAATTCATTCTCGCGAAGAAAATTTCGGTGAAAGATACAAACAACCGACTCAGCATTTTTCCGAAAACGACACCGACTTTATTACCGGTTTGAAAGTATCGATATCGCCGGAATTTAGAATAAACCTCTTTGTAAATCCCGAGTTCGAAAATGCATTTCGGTTCGCACAGTGGCAATTAAGTTTTTACGGACTCTTATGATTGTATAATAATGCCATTTTTCAATCTTCTTCTATTATATTACTCGAAAGAGGCGGATTTTATTGAATTCGCTTCTTATTTTATTACCGGGTTTTTGTGGTGACTTTAATTCTATTATATTTTATTTATCATTGTTAATTTCTGTATCAGATAACAAATGATGAAAAAGTTCAGTAAATATTATTATAAAACTAAGATAATCATCACGCTGTCTTTGGTTTCCGCCGCATTACTATTGGTGATGTCGAGGATCGGTTATTACTTTGTTAAAGATTTATATCTTGAACAACTGCGTGAAAAGATAACAATGGCCGCAAGAATGTTATCTAATCAAATTGATGTCGGATATTTTTCATTACTCGAACTAGGAATTCCATCATCCGTCGCAAATGAATACTTCAATAACATAATTAAAAGAAACTTGAGTGATGATCTTCACGCACAGGTTTCAATTTTCAACCGGGGCTATCAAAGCCTAATCGATACAGATCCATTGCAAGCGAAAGACTACAATAATCCCGAACTGCTCTTGTTTATTAATGAAATTACTTCTCTAGCAAACGACAATAGTACAACAACTACACCATTTAAAGGTGATGACGGCAATTGGTACCTTTACGGATTTTACAGGTTCGATGAAGATCATTTTCTCGGTATTAAAGCACACGCAAAACGATTTGAAAGAATCGAGAATTTCAACACACTATTTTGGATAATCTGCCTCGGCGGAACTCTACTGATCGGAATTATCAGCTGGATGTTGGCTTCATCACTTACGCAATCGTTATATAGGCTTGTTGACTTCAGCAAAAAAATCGGCGATAACGATTTTGATGTCCCTCCGCCGGAAAACATTAAAGGAGAAATTAAAATTCTTACACATGCGCTCGATACAATGCGGCATAATCTAGCCGAGAACCACAAAGAGCGGGAAAACATACTTGCGCAAATCGCACATGAGATTCGTAATCCACTAGGCGGCATCGAGCTGCTTGCCGAGCTAACCAAAGAAGATCTACAGAAGAATAAACTAAACACGGAATACCAAGATCGAATATTAAACGAGATTTACCGTTTAAAATCACTCATTACCGCTTATTTAAATTACAGCAAACCGCTCCCCGCAAATCCGACTGACTTTGATATAAAACCTATATTGCATGAAATTGAAGAAATCTTTCGTAACAAATTTGAAGAAAAGAAAATTGAGTTTGTAGTTGATGTAAAAAACAATATTATTCGCTTCGACCGGGACCAACTTCGCCAAATATTGCTTAATCTTGTTTCGAACAGTATTGATGCAATTGACCATAGCGGAACAATCAAAGTATCTATGAACCGCGAAAACGATTGGCTAGAAATTTCCGTTTCAGATAACGGCAAAGGATTACCGGAAGATATCATTACCAAAATATTCGAACCCTTTTTCACAACCCGGGATAATGGAGCCGGATTAGGATTAGCAATTTGTAGAAAGTTTTGTACTGAAAATCATGCTGAGATTTTCGCAAGCAACAATCCAAACGGCGGATCAACATTTACATTCAAGAAGAAAGACTTATCATGAAACACTTCGAAATACTTGTCGTTGAAGATAACGATTCCATGCGCCTCGGTATTACCGAAAGTCTGAAGCGGGAAGGTTATATTGTAAGTGATTTTACAAATGGTCCAGATGCACTACGCTATTTTGAAAACAACAATATCTGCATAGCGATACTCGATTTAAAAATGTCACCGATGGATGGAATACAAATATTGGAAAAAATAAAATCTATAAAACCTGAAACGGAAGTGCTGCTAATCTCCGCCTACGGAACCGTCAACGATGCGGTTAAAGCGATGCAGTTGGGCGCTGCCGATTTTATGACAAAACCTTTTTCACAGGAAGAATTAAAAATCCGCATCAAAAATTTACTTCAAAAGATACAGAGCAGTATGAAAATTGAAAATTTGATTGAACAAAACCGACTTCTTAATGATGAACTATTTACAGGCTATGATGAAATAATCGGGGAATCAAAAGCTATAAAAGATGTTTTTAGTTTGATAAATCAAATTGCGGAAAGCGGCAGCCCTGTGCTTATACAAGGTGAAAGCGGAACAGGGAAAGAACTTGTAGCAAGAGCAATCCACATGAAAAGTAACCGCGCCGATAAACCGTTTATAAAAAACAACTGCGGTGCTTTCAATGAGAATCTGTTGGAAAGTGAATTATTCGGACACGAGAAAGGTGCCTTCACCGGTGCGATAAAACAAAAGAAAGGGCGCTTTGAACTTGCCGACAAAGGAACTCTTTTCCTCGACGAGATTGGCGACATTTCACCCGCCATGCAGATAAAACTTCTGCGTGTATTACAGGAAGGGGAATTTGAGCGCGTTGGCGGTGAAGTTACGTTAAGAATCGATGTTAGAGTTATATCTGCTACTAACCGTGATCTTCAAAAATATGTTGCCGAAGAAAAATTCCGCGAAGATTTATTCTTCAGACTAAATGTTATTCCCATAAGACTTCCCTCCTTACGTGAGAGAAAAGAAGACATTACATTATTGGTAGATCATTTTATCAATAAGCTGTCGATAAAATATTCCCGCGAGAAAAAGAAGATAGATAAAGCCGGAGTGGATGTTTTAATAAATTACTCATGGCCCGGCAACATTAGGGAATTGGAAAATCTTATCGAAAGATTATATTTCATATCGACGGGTGAGAAGATCGAATCCGACCTTATAGGCAGACAACTCTCCAATGTAACGGTTAGTGAACACAAATTCGATAAACTTCCCCTCGATGATGCTCTTGCGACTTTTGAAAAACAAATGATTATTCAAGCTATGAAAAACGCTGACAATGTGAAGACACTAGCAGCTAAGATGCTCGGGATTAAAACAAGCACACTTTATTACAAATTAGAGAAGTACAAACTACTATGAAAAACTTTTTAAAAATATTACCAAATAATTTTTGTTTGTTTATACTCGGCTTAATTATCTACGGACATTACAATTATTTACAGGCACAGACTCTTAATGAACTTGAACAGCAGTTTTTAGTTGCCAAAAAAGAATCACTGACTGCTTATAATAAACTCGATTCATTAAAGTCCGTCTTAAATGCAAGAGCCGAATTGATAGACAGAACAAAAAGAAATCCGTCAAAAAGTGAAGATGAAATATTGGTTCTAATGGCAAACTCCGTATCCATTTCCAATGAATATCGTTTACAAGAACAGAGAGCCCGCTCTTGGGATGATAAGGTGGAAAATCTGAAGGTCTTATTAAGCAAAAAATATACGCAAATAATTGATTCACTGAGAACAATCCGATCTTCCGGCAAAAGAAACATCGGCAACGAGGACTGGGATAGACTGATCCTTCAATTCACAGAGAAAAAATTACTCGTCGCTCCGCAAATCACGTCTCTTTCTCTATCACCGGAAAAGTTGATTAAAATTGATGTGACAAAATCGAAAGATCCGATCGAACGCAGAATTGTAAAAGAATATCTAACAAATGCCATGACTGAAGTAAATACATATTTAAAACAAATTGAAGAAGAAAATTATGAGATTGCCGAGATAACTTTACTTCAAACAAAGACAAGACAATTTTTAGAGGAAACCGATTTCGCAAATGAGGTAAGACCTATCACAATTGTAACGGAAGGTAACAATGCAACCGATGTGAGCGGCGGGATATTTGGTGAAACGGAAATGCGCGGTGAAACAGTTTTAAGGACGGGACAAATAATTGTGCCTCAACTTGAAACTTATTCCAAAATTATGAATCAGCTTTCTTTCATCGGTTCACCGGCAGGTACCGACCGTAAAACAACTCTAGAAACGGCAAAATCCAATTTATCGTTGGAAGAATACAGAAAATTTTTGAACGAACTTGAAAACAGATTGAAAGAATATAAATTTATTCTGGAAAACAAAGCGGCTACAATTAATGATTAGATGCTTAAAGTGCATTTTATTTTTTAATCTTATTCTTGGTTATAATACTCTTGACGCTCAAATTTCCTATTACATAGGTATTGAATCTGGATATTATCGTTCCAACGGCTCTTTTGGCGTAAATGATAATATTTTGCTACGTTTGAACAGCCAACTGAAATACATCTATAAAACGGAAAAGAGCGAGGCGTATATACAATTGGAAGCCAATCCCCAATTTTACGGAATATCAAATTCGGTAAGTGTTGTAAAACTCAAAGCCGATGTATCATATGCCCAAAAATTTAATTCCTTCAACTGGGGGATTGACCTTCTTAAGAGGAATTATTTTTACTCATCGGAAACCGATCATTCTGTATTTGATATTTATTATTTGCAGTCAACATTTAATTGGAGGATGACCGAGTCATTACCTATACAGTCTATAATCGGATTTGCATACCAGGACATCGATAACGATATTGATCAAAAAGCCGATTTAATTTTTCTCGACAACAAACTATTTCATCAATTCGATTTATACTCTCAATTCAACTACGGATTTTATATTGAAAGATATGTAATTACGAATGTAGGCAAGAACACCGGTTGGCGCTTAGGACCGCAGATAGGATTCAATCATCTTAAAAATTTTATTTTAAAAGTCGATTACAGATTTCTTACACACATATCTAACATTACTACAGATTTTCCCTACGAACATTGGTTGAGGTTGGTAACAGGAAAGTTGCTTGATGATAAGTGGTCTTTTTTTTTGATGGCTGATTATAACTTGAGAAAAATAAATACTGAGCTGACCAATTCAAAACCAGCTTATTCATTAATCGATTCGGAAAATCACATTTATATAAAAATTGCATATGAACTTTCACCAAGCGCAGAACTTTCACTTAGAGCAGGTTACTTCAACGAAAACTATCTTATAAATGATGCTCTTTTAAGAGGCTGGCATTTAACATTCGGTATTAAATACAACAACTAGCCACGAGAAACCAGTAACTAGAAGCCAAATCCTATTTCAATTTCTCCAGCAGATAAGTCAAAAGTTTATCAATGGTAATTCTTTCCTGTTCCATCGAGTCGCGGTCTCGCACGGTTACCGTTTGATCTTCCAATGTTTGTGTATCAACCGTTATGCAAAAAGGAGTTCCTGCTTCATCCTGCCTGCGGTATCTTCGACCGACAGCGCCTTTATCATCATAAAACACTCGCAAGAAAGGACGCAATTCCGTTTCAATTTTTCGTGCAATTTCCGGCATACCATCGCGGTTTACCAACGGAAAAATTGCTGCTTTTATCGGCGCCAATTTAGGATGAAACCTGAGAACCGAACGCATTTCACCTTTAACCTCTTCTTCGTAGTAAGCATCAACGAAGAATGCCATGAATGAACGACTGGCACCTGCCGAAGTTTCAATTATGTATGGAATGAATTTTTCTTTAGTCTCTTCGTCGTAATACTTTTGTGCTTTGCCGGAATATTTTTCGTGCTGGCTCAAATCAAAATCTGTTCTGTTGTGAATTCCTTCTATCTCTCCCCAACCAAACGGAAATTCATACTCGATATCAACTGCAGATTTAGCATAGTGGGCGAGCTTTTCCAGCTGGTGATCATGAAAACGCAATTTGTTCGGAGTCATTCCAAGTGATTTGAACCAATTTATTCTTTGCTCTTTCCAATACTCATAATATTTTTGATCGTCCGCCGGTTTGATAAAATACTGCATTTCCATCTGCTCAAATTCACGTGTACGGAATAAAAAGTTTTTAGTGTTGATTTCATTGCGGAATGCTTTACCAACCTGTGCAATTCCAAACGGAAGCTTTTGCCGGCTTGCGCCCTGTACATTTAAAAAGTTAACGAAGATACCTTGTGCAGTTTCCGGACGGAGATAAATTACATTTCCTTCCTGCTCAACCGATCCGAGAAATGTTTTGAACATTAAATTGAATTTACGCGGTGCGGTAAACGAGTTTTGCGTTCCGCAGTTCGGACAGTTTAATTGCGCCAACAAATCGAAAGCCAAATTGCTGTTTTCAAGAATTGTCTCGAATCTATCTTCAATCTCCGAATGAGCTTCAAAAATATTTTTCAGCGCGGTCTGTTTCCCGGGATCGGTTTGAACAGTTTCTTCCAATGCTTTAATAGCCTTCTCTTTTTTCTTATCGGCGGTCGATTCACCGAGAGTATCAACTCTAAAACGTGCTTTGCATTGCTTGCAATCTATCATCAGATCGGTAAAGTTCTCCACGTGACCGGAAGCTTCCCAAACTTTTGGATGCATCAAAATGGCGGCATCGAGTCCTTCCACGTCTTCACGGTAAGTCATTGCCTTCCACCATTCCTGTTTTACATTATTCAGAAGTTCAACGCCCAGGGGACCGTAATCCCAGCAACCGTTCAGCCCTCCGTATATTTCACTCGATTGAAATACAAATCCTCTCCTCTTTGCAAGAGATACTATTTTCTCGATTACATTATTCGTGTTCGGTTTATTGCCCACTTTAACTTACCTTGAAATGATTTTTGAAAGTGTAAATATAATAAAATCTTGCGGGAATATTGAGAGAAAGGAAGGTGCCAAATAATAGAAATTATATTATTGACAATATTAAAGCAGTAATAATACCGACAAGAATTCCAATAATGATTGGCTTTGCATAATCGCTCCATAATTTTGACGATGTTTTATTTGCTTCAGTTCTATTTGCAATTTCTTCCCTCTCAGGAAACAATGATTCCAACTCTAGGCAAAACAGTGCTGATGATTTTGCAATATTATCAATCCTACCCATGAAAATAGAACCCATACTTTGCCCATCCGCATCCAATTGCTCTCCTATATAATCGATATCATAATTTTTACCAATGTGCCAAATTCCTTTAAACCATCTTTTAACTGGATCTGGTTCGTTGCAAATTTCTTTAAATTGCTCTTTACGTTTTTCCAAAACTTGCAATAATTTGTTACCAGCAATATTTGATAAACAGTAGAATTCTTGCAATGTTTCATTGGGACACCCAGCAACTCTCCATTCTTCTGGAACACTACCATGCTGTACATCCACTCTTGCACCCTTCATTTTAGTTTCTAGGTCGTTAAACCGCTTTTCAAGCATTAGCCAGTCGAATTTCTCTGGCATTGTATTCCCTGTCTTTTTGTTAAAATGTAATCCAACAAAAAAAATTTAATAAAGAATCTATCATTGTAATGTTACCTATATACCTAATATCTACTCCTCTGGCCAGGATCTCTCACCTTAAGACTAAAGTATAAATTGAAACCATCGATATATAATATTGCTTTTTTATTAGCCATAATAAAAAAACTGCCTCAACCTCAATGGGAAGTAGGCAGTTAATCTTAGGTTCATCACCTAAGGGATGTAAAACCCTTGTAAATATAATTCATGATTATTTAGTTTTAATTGCAAACTCACTGTTGAAATTATTTATATATTAATCAAAATTCAATTAAATAATAACTTTTGATTCTCTACGGGCTCTACGTGGAACTTTATCACGTAAAAAGCACAAGGAATCGCGCAGAGAATGCTTTTAAAGGTTTTACTTCTTATTAAAACGTTTTTTTTAATCTTTCACAAAAGTATTTTTAACACGAATCGATTTTAGGAAATATGGTATCCATACTGCTGCTACAGCTATACCTCTAAGCAATCCGGTAGTAATTTCTGTAGTTGCCTCTCCCAGTTCCCCAATAACCCATAGATATAATAAAACATTAATACCCGCATTAAAGCCTAACAGATAGATCATAAGTTTCGGTGCAGACTTTTTCTTCCTATAGAAATTAACCGCAACAAATATCTGAAAGATTAATAAAACACATAGTATAACCAACTCACCGGTTACCAATCCCTCATACCTCGAATAGGAATCCAAATAATCGATATCTGTCGCAATAGTACTAATCGTGAGAAAAGGACTTAAAATTAATCCAATAGCTGGAAGAATCAACCATCCCCCAATGCCGGACGGACCGACAACTTCTTCTGTTTGTGCTGTTACTTGTTCGGTTTCTTCGGACATTTTTTCTCCTGTTTAAAATTGTGATAATTCCTTTAATATCTAGAGAGGCAATTTATTTTTAATTGAGTTTAGTCAATCACAAATACAAAAACGCGAAACAGGAGAAAAGAACTATTCGACTGGAATCTTTATTTAAATTAACCAACCCACTTCCCAAACTCAACCCATAACTTACAAAGGGAGAAAAACAAAAAGATCGTCTTGACGACGATTTTTGAGAGTCACAAATTATTATCAGTTCTCCTTATCTCGATCATCCTTGCATACATACCAAATGCATCTTTATGCATCTGTGAATTTAAAGCATGTATTAAATACACATCTTCCTATATTCCATTTAATTGATCCAACAGACACGCTCAATAATTTGGCAAAAGCGTAATTAATTTTAGTGGTCTCGTGTGATTAATGTCACATAACTTGTTGGAAAACAAACCTCCATAATTTGACATATCCTTCAAAAACATACCTACTTCCCGTAAAACTAGATTTTTATCCTTAGAAGGATGGTTGATGTTTTTTAATATTATCCATATGTTATACACGCTTCAGTAACTCTAGAAATAATAAATAAAAATAAGTGAGGGTGTTATGAGGAAATCATTAGTATTGCTCATTACTTTACTCTTTTCGATTGTATTAATCTTTAGTTGTCAGCAAGATCAATCCGTGCTAACTCAATCAACCGATTCTCCAAACCAGCTTTCCAAAAAAGGAGGCGGTGAATGCACAACCATTCAGGATGGAACACTCTACAGTTCCGACGGAAAATTAATAACGGTAGGGTACGATGAGTGGGGCTATAACTATCAGGCTCACATGTTTAATGGTTACTACTGTGATGCTTACAGGGACGCGGCTTGGTGTCAGCCCTATAAAGATGATAAGTTGGCAATGAAATGGAATGATGCTTGGCTTTCGAACAAAGATTGCGATGGTGATGGACTGTTAGACCGACACTTTGGATTTAATAGTTATATAGGTTCGGGAGCTTGGTTAACAAATCATATGTCCGGTACTTATTTAAACAGCACCGGTGAAGAATGTCAATGGAATTACTTTTGTAAAATTGTTGCCGCGCCTGCAGACGCATATTTAGAAAACGGATATTGGTATACTTCAGACGGTGAAGAAATTGGTCCGACTATCTGGGGTGAGTTTGCAATTATTCAGGAAATTAGTAACGATCCATGCACGGGAGATCACGGTGCTTCATATATCAGTCCGGTTGGACCTGGATTCGGTAAATACTAAAAATTGTCTTGTAATGTTAATTAAAGACCGCCTTCTTGGCGGTCCTTTTTTTAAAAACACCTAAAGCAAAAACTAATTACCGACAATCTGTATAAGTCTAGCAAGCGTACCGATTGCAGCTTTAGAACATTCGTGAAAATATGTTAGATCCATTTCGCTCAGAATATCCTGCGGAGTATGATAGTTGGCGTTCCAATCACTAGTGTAATCCTCTATCATAAGAATGGCTGGGTAATTCTGTTCTGTAAACGATCTGTGATCCGAGCCTGAAATGATATGAACAGTATCAGCTTCAATTTGAAGATGGTATCTTTGAATAACATCTATAAGCATCCCCCCGATAAAATCAGCGGACCTATCGGCATTCTCCTGTACTTTAACAAGATTATCACCGTTCCTCTCCCACGATATCATATCGAGATTTATAACACCGTTTATTTCTTCATTACTATTTCTAGCGATGCCCGCATAGTAACGGCTGCCGACTAAACCTTGTTCCTCTTCATCCCAAAGGGCAAACATAACATCATATTCAAAAGTGTATTGCGATAAAATTCGCGCGGCTTCAAGTACACAAGCTACACCGCTTGCGTTATCATCTGCTCCGGGTGCAACCGGTTCATAGGGCATATCGTCGTAGTGAGCACAAATTATATATTTGGAATTCGAATTTGATGTTCCCTCTTTTCTTGCTAAAATATTCCTTCCAGTTGTGTAAAAATTTTGATTTTCTACAGTATAACCGAATTGTTGAAATTTCTGTTGAATATAATTAGCAGCGATATCATTGCCGGGATAATTTTTATTCCTTGAAGCGATATTGTAAGTTTGGCCATTAATATTTACGGGTGTTTCCCCTGATAAAGAACCTACATAACTTGTTAATGAATCAAGGTTGACTGATTGAATAATTTGCAGGATATAATCCGTCGATTCCGGTCCTGTTGATGAACTATCCGAACAACTAATGAAAACTACTGATAACATTGATAACAATAGATAAAGTTGTTTTTTGATCATATTAATCTCAAATGTTATTTTTACGATTAGATTCTCTAATTCAAATTGACAAATATTCGGCAGGATAACAAGGTAATTATTGATTCATAATTTATAAGAATGAAAAGAAATGTAGAGTAATCTTTTGAAGAGGTTACTTTGTAACTATTTAGGTTAAAAATGGGAGAGGTTGGCTTTCCCAATTTTACCTAAAGCACTTCTCCCAATAAAAATTTTTTCTTTCTCCGCAGTATTATCTTATTTCAATAATAACAATTTCCCACTTTGAAGAAAATCATTTACTTGAATTGAATATATATAAATGCCGCTTGCCAAATCCGTACCGTCAAAAACAACCGAATAACTTCCCGCTTCTTTTACTTCATTTACCAATTCAACAATTTCCTTTCCAATTGAGTCATATACTTTCAGACTAACATACCCTGCTGCCGGGAGGCTGTATCTTATTGTTGTTTGGGGATTGAATGGATTTGGATAACTGCCTATGTAGTAATTTGTATTTATCTCTTCCGCAACTGCTGCCTGTAAGCCGGCATCTGTTTGTTGAATTGAAGCTTCAATATAACCATATGCAACATTTTCAAAATTAGGATCACCCTCTGTTGTTGTAAGAGAATAATAAGGCCTTACATCATATTGCAATAAAGGATCGGAAGTACTGCCCGATCTAACGTAATCAGATTCCGTCCATTCCCCAACACCATGAGCAACGCTAGCTAAAAATACAGGAGTGCCTGAACTTCCTACTTTTCTATAAATTTTGTAGGATACTAAACTGCAAGGATGCTCATTCCAATTTAACTCTATTAATTCCCCCACATCACTTGGGCTTGTTAACTGCCTGGACCAGCTTTGAGGTTTTGCATTATACAATGCTGTATATGTATCATTACCGGACGGTTCGAAAGGTGAAGTTTCTTGAGTTGGGGAACCGTTTTTGTACCATTCATCAAAAGTAAATTGCACATTATCGATTGTTAGGGTAATACCTGCTGCTGTAAAATCCTCTCCTTGTACAACATCAAGACTGAAAGGGGAACTTTCAGGACTACCTTCAACAGTTATGTTACCGCTATTCCCATATCCCGGTAACTCATTTTGGATTGTGACCGTATATAGCGGATTAAATTTAGCTGTATATATAATATTATCCTCTTTATCAAGAGTAAAAGCTAAATTATAGGATTTGTTTATAAGACCTTTTTGCCATTCTGTGAATTCTCTTTTAAAACCTTGTATAATTTGATAATTATACGCTGTAGCTGTACGAGACCACGTCCAGCTTCCATATTCCGGATACTGTGGTGAGGATAGGCTATCCTGATTGCCAAGTTTGAGCTTACCTCCTCCTAATCCGCCTCCAAAATCATTTTGAATTGTGAAACTGTATTCAGTATATACTCCTTCATCAAGAATTTCAGCATTTCGTTGATTACTTTCCAATCCAAGATCATGAGTGACGGGATTATAATGAAATTCAAAATCTGCTCCTTCATCTGCATCAGGTACTTTTAGTAAACAGTAATATTCTTCGTCCATTACAACGAGATAAACCACATAATCGCCCGAAAATTCTAAAGTATTCCACATTTTTACATTAGGACACTCGCTTCCACCATCACCTTGATCGTTAATATCACAACCTCCATTACAATCACACTGTGCTGACGTTTTCGTATCATTATGATAGAGAAAGCTTGTTGTTTTAGTTGAAGAATAATATCGATACAGGTCGACATGAACCGCACACCACTGTTGAGAAGAATTCTTTACTATGAACCTCCATTCATATTGATGAGGGTGAATTATTCCGGATGAAATAATCCACACTGCGATGGCAAAAAATAAAAACTTTCTCATATTACCTCCTATTATTTTTTGATATTTATTATTATAATAGGAGTGCAAACAAGAGTGGGTTTTTAACCCGCTGTCTATTAATTTTGTTTGCACCCCGGGGTGTGCTGTTCCGGCAGCCACCCCAACTCTTATTTATTGCCCATGGTAAACAAGCGTGGTAATAATTCCTCCTCGATACATCCAGGCTGTTACAAAACATTCTTCGTTGTTTCCCCAAACATTAACAAAATGTATGTCCTCAGCACCTGTTTGTTTTATTATTTCATGGCTCCCGTTTTCCAACAAATACAAATTGTCATTAAACTCAGTTGCTAAAAATTTATCTCTCGTAAATTCCACCATATTACCAACCATTGAATTCACTTGTAGAATCTTCTCCCACGCACCATGGTTATACCTAAAAATTCCATAAGAGCCATAAGAATAAAAATCATTTGCTTTGCTCACAAACAATCCCGAAGTACCGAAACAGTACTCATCCCTCCCACCTTCTACCGAATCTATTACTTCCCAATCTCCGTCTTCTTTCTTGAAAAGATAGTATGGGTTTGGATATCTGTATCCGACAACATACAATGCATTATTATACTTTCTAATACTGTACGGGAAAAACTGTTCTCCCTCATTCAAAAACGCAGTATTGAGGGTATCGAATTCCCAACTCTGTCCGTCATAATGAATAATTATTCCTCCAAAACCACATGCCCAGATGTCATTAGGATTAGGGCCCCATACATCAAATAATTCCGATCTTGTTTCAAATTCATAATTTTCCCATCCACTGCCATCAAAGTGGATCAAGTCACTGTTTACGTACCTGTTCCCAACATAACCATGACCTAATCCGCCGGCTATCCATACATCATTCCCGGAAAAACCAAAAACTTTGTTTCTATATCCCTTACTCAATCCATAATCTCTTAGATCTATCGCTTCCCAATTTTCACCATTATAGTGATAGATATTTGAACCTATATCTACAAAACCGCACACGTATACATCGCTCGGTGAACTCGCCCATACAGAGGATATCATAGTTTGTAATGCGCCTGGCTCCATACTTCTTATTGTGTCAACCGTCCAGGTATAATCTCGCGGATCTTTTACCCAGGGTTCCGTTGGGCTGGAGCAATAAATCACAACCGAAAGGATTGTTATTACTCCTATTAAAGGTTTGAGATTCTTCTTCAAGTTTTTCATTTTATTTCCCTCATTACCAAAAGTTCTTGTTTGCACCCCGGGGTGGGCTGTTCCGGCAGCCACCCCAACTCTTATTTACTTACCATGATATACGAGTGTTCCTCCCCAATTTACGCTAAGATCCAAGCATAAAACAAAGCACTCTTCGTTATTTCCCCAGACGTTTGTAAAATGAATATAATCGGACTCCGTTTGTTTTATTACTTCATAACTATCGTTTTCCAATAAATACAAATTATGACTAAACTCGCTCACTAATAATTTATTTTTGGCAAATTCTACCATTCCCGATACTGATGAACTAACTGCTATTATTTTTTCCCAAGTGTTGCCTGTATACTTAAACAAACCTTTATAACCGTGAGAATAAAATTTATTTTCTTTGCTAACGAATAAACCTGTTGTTCCATAAGTATATTCATTCCCCGATTCAACCGAATCAACTACAATCCAGTTACCGTTTGTTCTCTTTACTAAATAATAAGGATCAGGATACCTATAACCCACAACAAATACTTCGCTGTTAAACTCTCTTATGCTATAAAGGTATAACTCATAATCACCATATATTTGTTCGATAGATACTGTATCGAAATCCCAAACTTGACCTTCACGATGTATAACCAATCCATTCCTTCCGCATGCCCACAAATCTTCCGAACTTGTGCCCCATACGTCTGTTAATTCACTCTTCGTTTCAAATTCATAGTTCTCCCATTCACTGCCGTCAAAGTGAATCAAGTTACTATTGATATACCGGTTACCGATATAACCATGACCTAATCCTCCGGCTATCCATACGTCATTCTCAGAAAATCCAAACACTTTGTTGCAAATTCCATTTTTTAATCCATAATCCCTCAAATCAATAGCGCTCCAATTTTCTCCATCATAGTGATAAATTTCCGGGCCTATATCCGTGTGCCCGCAGGCATATACATCATTTGGAGAACTTCCCCATATTGACTGTAGCATTGTTTGTAATGCTCCTTGATCTTCGTTCTTTATTGTATCAACTGACCAAGAATAATCTCTTGGGTCTTTCACAAAAGTTTCGGTAGGGCTGGAACAGTAAACTACAACTGAAAGGATTGTTACAACTCCTAATACAGGTTTGAGATTCTTTTTCAAGTTTTTCATTTTATTTTCCTCATTACCAAAAGTTCTTGTTTGCACCCTGGGAAAGCTGTTACCGGCAGCTTTCCCTTTTAATTACTTACCGCGCAGAATTACTGTGCTGTTTTGAATCTGTCCAACCACAAAACATTCTCTTTCATTTCCCCATAATTCCTTCAATCCAATTTGTTCATCAAAACTATAAATGCTTTCAAAAGCTCCGTTTTCATATAAATATATTTTTCCCCTAAATTCTGCCATAAGATATTTGTTTTTTACAAGCTCATAGATACCGTAAATACCAGTATCCAAATAGAAAATATTTTCCCAATTACCATCTATATATTCAAATAAACCGCCGCTACCCGTTGAGTAAAAATGCTTTTCACTACTTAAATAAAACAATGCCCCTCCCCATTTAATAACTCCTTCATCACTTTCAGCTGAGTCCATCGTAATCCATGAGTTTATCTCTTTCTTAAAAAAGTACTGAACTAAAGGCATGTTTTTATAGCCGCCTACATATGGTATCCCGTTTAATTCAATAATGTTTTTCAGGAAATATCCTCTTCCTTCCTCAACTGATATTTTAATTGTGTCAATCTGCCAAATACTTCCATCAAAATGAAAAACTATACCTCCTTCCCCGCAAGCCCATAAATTATTTAGAGAGGTTCCCCACACATCAATCAATTCGCTTCTGGTTTCAAATTCAAAACTCTCCCATTCATCGCCGTTAAAATGAAGTAACTCACTCGTTTTATATCCACCCGTATGCCCTAAGCCCCCGGCTATCCAAACATCATTTTTTGAAAAACCAAAAATTTTGTTCCTATATCCTTTACGCAATCCGTAATCGCTTAAATCAATAGCATCCCATTTATCACCATCATAATGATAAATATTCGGCCCGGTATCGGTATGACCACAAATGTAAACATCGCTAGGAGAACTTCCCCAAATAGACGACATAAGTGTTTGAAAAACTGTTGGATCTGGATTTTTAATTGTATCGACCGTCCATGTATATTCGCGCGGATCTTTTACCCATGGTTCTGTCGGACTGGAGCAATAATAAAATAGACCCGGTAGGACAACCATCACTATAATTGCAGGTAAATATTTTTTCAAAATTCTCATGTAACTCTCGCTTAATAAAATTACATACCGTGAATCTTTATAAAAACATACAAAAAAATTTCTTGAATTGAATCAGTACAATTACCATTTCTTATCTTAAAGAAACTATTTTTTTATTGCAAAATGCAAGTTTTTAAAAAATAGGTACTAGGTAGTTATACTTAGCAGCAGAATAGGTTTATTAGTTAGTTAAATAATGCTGGGATTGACTAGAAAGTAATATTGTCATTTCGATCCCGACTTTCGTCGAGAGAGAAATCTTCATAATTGTTAAATATACAAAGGATTTCTCAGTCTCCCGACAAGTCGGGATTCTTCGAAATGACTTTTACGACTTATTAATCAATCCAAGCGTATAATAAACTTAATAACAAATTCAGTTTCTTGGTCCTGGCGGTAAATTATTGTGCAAATACCAGGTCATGGTGCCATACAAATGTCTTGTTGTTCCTTGTCCTTCATAAATACCATGAGACCGGTTCGGGTACGGCATCACCGAAAATATCTTATTGTGTCTGATAAGTTCATTAATCAGTCTTTCAGTACCCTGGTAGTGAACATTGTCATCACCGGTTCCGTGAGCGATAAGCAAATTACCCTTCAGTTGATGAGCGAATGTTATCGGAGATCCGTTTTTATATCCCTCAGCATTATCTACTGGTAATCCCATATATCGCTCTTGATAAATAGTATCATATAATGTTTCATCCGGAACAGGTGCAACAGACATTGCAGTTTTATAAATATCAGGATACCTGAAAATCATATTTAGACTCATCGAACCGCCCCCGCTCCATCCCCAAATACCAATGCGGCTCAGATCGACATAATTCCACCTACAAATTTCCCGTACTGCCGCCGCTTGGTCCTGCGACGCAAGAATACCGATTTGACCATAAATACATTTACGCCATTCCCTTCCACGGGGTGCAGGTGTGCCGCGGTTATCAATACTCATAACAATATACCCTTGCTGTGCAAGCATCAGGTGCCATAACGAGGATGCGCGCCCCCATCGGTCTAAAACTGTCTGACCAGCGGGCTCTCCGTACACTAAAAATAGAACTGGATACTTCTTAGATGGATTGAAATTATGCGGTAATATTTTGAAACCATCCAACTCTGCACCATCTTCTATTTTTACTCTAAAAAATTCGGTAGGCAATTTTTTCAGCAAAGAATACCTTTCTCTCAAATCCGAATTATCTACAAGAACTCTAATTGACTTATGATCCGGCAGATTAATTAACTCTGTAATAGGAGGAGTATTTATATTGGAAAAAGTATGAAAAGCCCATTTCCCGTTCGGTGAAATATTATAATTATGCGTTCCGCCTTGTTCTTCCGGAGATATTCTTTGCAGACCGCCTGAACCATTCAATTTCGTGCGGAACAAATAACGCTGTGTCGGATTATCCGGTGAAGCAATAAAATAAAGCCAATCGTTCTTCTCATCAATTACCTCAATACTAATCACATCATAATCACCCTGAGTTACAGGTTTAATATTTTTTCCGTCTCGAGAAATCAGATACACGTGCCTCCAGCCGTCACGTTCACACAGCCAAGTAAATTCCGCTCCATCATTAAACCATTTTAAATCATTTACTACTTCTACCCATGCTGCGTCATTATCAACAAAAATGAGCGAGACATCCCCGTTTTCGGCATTACAAAGCATAACTTCATTCGTATTCTGCAGCCTGTTTAAATGCTGGATAACAACTTCATCTGAATTTGCAGCCCAATCCATACGGGCAATATAATTGTTGCGCGGATCCCCAGGTACTTTGAACCATGTCGTTTCTCCTCCTTCAACACTTACAACTCCAACCTTTCCAGCCGAATTAGTAGTACCGGCTTTAGGATATTGTATTGGAATAATTCTCGAATACAACGAATCAGTATTGTTAACCAAATAAAAAATTCCCACACCCGAAGCATCAAGCTGCCAATATGCAATCCGTTTACCGTCCGGACTCCATCTAAAACCGTTTCTTAACCTAAGTTCTTCTTCATACACCCAGTCGAATGTTCCGTTAATGATAGTTTCCAAACCGTCTTTTGTTAATGCGGTAATTTTATGATCATCAAGATTTTCAACATACAAATTATTTTTGCAGACGTATCCAATTTTTTTAAAGTCGGGAGAGAATGTTGCAAACATTAGAGTTGAAGGTTCAAATCCAATACCGAGTTGATGCATCTCCCAGTTTTCAAGATTAACTACCCAATAATCGCCGCGGGTATTTATGCGCCAAACCCTACGTGAGTTTGTAAATATCAAGAGCAGATTTTGAGATAAATACAATTCATAATTCTCGATTCGCAGAGGTGCCGTACCTCCTTTAGGAATTAACCGATTCGCAGGTATAATAACTTCACGTTTACCCGTTTCTATTTCGTAACTTACTATATCTTCGCTCCCCCCAACGGATTCTGATGCCTCCAACATCGTGTATTTGTTACCATCATCCAGCCATTGGATGTCACCCGTCCTCTGTGTATCAAACTCCCTTAGAGTAAAGATTCTTTCAAGAGTTAATAAAGACGGATCGTTGGTCTGAGCATAAGAAAACAATTGAACACAAAAAACTAAAACCACACATTTTAAGATGGTATGAATTTTCATAAATACCCCCAAATGAATTGATTTTTCTAATTAGACTTATTTATGATTAATTCGATTTAACTTTCTCTCAATTTCTTTTGATGTTTTTGTAATAGATAACCCTCCCAATGCAGTACACCTTAATTCCCTCGGCAGACTTTTTCCTACCACATTCATCGTATGAATGACTTCATCAAGAGGGATTACCTCATCATAATCAGCCAGTGCCATGTTCGCACATGCCAACGCGTTTACAGCTCCCATAACATTTCTGCCGAGGCAAGGAACTTCAACTCTATTTGCTACCGGATCGCATATCATCCCAAGAATGTTTTGTAATGCAATCGATACGGCACTAATTGCTTGTTTTATTGTTCCGCCTTTCAAAGTTACCAATGCCGCAGCTGCCATCCCTGAACCCGCACCACATTCGGCCTGACACCCGCACACCTCGGCTGCAAACGTGGATTGTGAGGCGATAAAAATACCTATTATGCCCGCGACCAACATTGCTTCTGTAATATCATCGATTGAGAGTTTCATTGCGGAACCGGCACCTATTACCGCACCGGGTAATGTGCCGCACGATCCGGCAGTCGGTGCGGCAACGATTATCCCCATTGAACTTTTCATTTCCATAAGTGAAGTTACAGAAAGTATGATTTGATTCAACACGTTTCCGTCAAACAATGCATTCAATTCCATTTTTCTTTCATAATTCCCAGACTGCCGGTCCAAAATCCTATCCTTATAACTTGTTCCCCCGATTCCTTTTTGAACGGAATCCATCATAACTTGGACTATCTCTTTCATTCTTTCATAAACTTCATCGTTCGATATATTACCGCGGGAGCTTTCGTAATGAAGCGCCAATTCCCATAACTTAAGATTTTTATTCTTATTATATAATAACATTTCATTACATGTAATAAAAGGAATAGATATTTCTTTTCTAGAGAGGATAGGTAGAATAGGTTTGATCCTTCTTGCTGCTATCGATGGAAATTTTGATTTGATTGCCAATATTACATCATCAGATATAAGTTGTTGCGATTTGATCTCAATAAAACCGTGTCTCTTCCCTTTAAAAATTAAAATTGCATCTGCAGCAATCTTATTAACTAAATAACTTTTTAACTCATTTCCTTCCGTTTCAAACCATATAAGAGTTTCGAAAAAGTCACCCGCAATCGATGCTGTAATACCGTCGATTTCAATCACCTCAATTATCCCACCGCCGGTCGATACTGCTATAACTTCGTGTTGTTCCTTTCTACTGCGCAGAATGATTTTATATGTGTTGGGATGTGCAGCTTTAATATTTTTGATTTCGAATTTTACTTTGATTCCTTCCTCACGAATGAATTCACATGAATTTTCCAATCTCTTATCCGTCATATCCCACCCCAACAAACCGGCACATATTCCGATTTCAGATCCTTGCGTTTTATAGGTAGTGGCAAGTGAACCATTCGTATCGAATTCAATCAGAACATTGGTAATCTCACCGTTCATTAAATCTCTGCAGATTTTACCAATCCTAACCGACGCAGCACAATGAGAAGCAGACGGACCCCGCATGACAGGTCCGATTACATCGTTAAAAATACTGGGATAGCTTCTCATCAGGTATGCTTAATTAAGTTCAATTATGATATTAAGCTAATACTGTTTTATTTTAAACTCAAGTGTGAATACTTAAGTAGTAACAACAAGAAAAAAATCATTGTCCTAGACAATCAAAAAGTTGTAAATGAGTATCCGGCGAGAAACAAACCACTAAATCATTTCTGCTTTTTCTTTCTCGGTTTGAATACCTGAAATAATACACCTGTAACAACGATTAACATTCCCGAATTTTCATTAAACCAGACTTTGTTAAAAATAACTACATATGAAGATAGCTGGCCATCAATACTGAGTAAGCCGTCTTCAACAAATGATTTTTCTTCCAAGCATTCATAAGCATACTTTTTTGTAGGAGGATCCCTATTGATTTGTATCCGCCGAAACCATGTTTGACAATAATATCACTTTCTCTTTTCATAACTGCACATAGAAGGAATAAAACCATTAGTACAATTACACAACCGAAAATTGATTCAATAATCTTATCGAATTGACTTTCTTCTCTTGCTTTTCATTGTTAGTAAATAAAAGTAATGGGTTTTATAATTAAGAATCAATTCATCAATCTGGTGCTTGAATTGACAGCTTGGTTTTACCTAATATACCAATCTTTACTTTTCGATCCTTGGCAACTGCTACAATTTCCACAATTCTTCCAATTACGTCTAAATTTTTGTAGTAAAAACCAGCAAAAGTCAATTATAGCCGATTAAACTTACCAAAAAATGTGGGTTTTTCGCAATTTCTTGGGTGCTGGCAATATCAATGTCAAATTATAAAAGAAATAAAAGAACAATTTCTGAACAAAAATTCAAAATTTTTATTTTCAATTTGATTTTATATTCTTATTTTCTGCTACCTGCAATTTAATAATAGCACATCACTCAACATAAAAGAGGAGGGCTCATGATAAAAAAACTTTCTATGCTATTCATTACTCTATGTATTATTTCACTAACTAATTTACTTTATGCTCAGGGTGTAACTACCGCAACATTAAGCGGTATTGTTACGACTGAAGAAGGCGAACCATTACCCGGAGCGAATGTTATTGTTGTTCATGAACCGAGTGGAACGCAGTATGGTGCCTCGACAAGAACAAACGGGCTTTTCAATTTACCCAATCTTAAAATTGGCGGCCCGTACAGTGTTACTGTATCATTTGTCGGCTACCGTACGCAAAAAGTAGAAGACATTTTCTTAAACATCGGTCAGAACCTACGATTGGATTATGTACTTGAAAGTGAAGCTGTTGAAATCAGTGAAGTATCTGTTGTCTCCGAACTCGACGAGATACTTAACAGCACTAGAACCGGAGCGGAGACAAGTATCAGCCCAAGACAGGTTCAAGAATTGCCGACAATTAAAAGAAGTACTCGGGATTTAACTCGCTTAGATCCGCGTAGCGACGGCAACTTCAGTTTCGCAGGAAAGAACTGGTTGTACAACAACATTTCTCTTGATGGTTCTTACTTCAACAATCCGTTCGGATTAGACGATCCTGCACCGGGCGGTCAAACAAACGCAGAACCGGTTCCATACGACGCCGTTGAACAAGTACAGGTTTCAATCGCACCTTTTGATGTGCGTGAAGGAGGATTCACTGGTGCCGGTATCAATACTGTAACAAAGAGCGGAACGAATCAATACAGAGCTTCTATTTATAGTTTTATCAGAAATGAATCGTTGATCGGAAATACGGTCAGCGGTCAAGATGTAATTGCCAGCCCCGACCTTTCATTCAATCAATCCGGTATTACTGTTAGCGGACCAATTATACCCAACGTATTATTCTTATTCGCTAATGCTGAAATGGAAACGAGAGATGATCCGGGAACGAATTTCAATGCCGATACAGACGGCAATGTCATATTCGGAGAGTCTCGCGTTCAATCCTCGGTAATGGATCAAATCCGTCAAAGAATGATTGATGTATACGGTTACGATCCCGGTCCTTACCAGGGGTATATCCATGAAACAAACAACAAAAAGATTCTGGTTAAATTGGATTGGAACGTCAATGAACAAAACAAACTCACATTCCGTTGGAATTTTTTGGATGCTTATCGTGACCTGCCGCCGCACGGATTCGTATTGAGTTTCAATGCTTCAGGGCGTGGTCCCAACGAAAGCAGCTTGCCATTCAAAAATGCCGGATACAGAATCAATAATGAATTAAATTCATTTGCTTTAGAACTTAACAGTCACTACACAACTTTTTCAAATAAGTTTTTCGCAAGCTATAACAGTTTCCGCGACTTCCGAGAGCCGTTCACTGCGGCTTATCCGACTGTCGAAATTGGAGATGCTGGAGTGACCTATACAACTCTCGGCACCGAACCATTCTCTTCACATAATATACTTGATCAAGATGTAATTCAGGTAACTAATAATTTCAGCATGTACTCGGGGAATCATGTGTACACGGTTGGTGCCAATTTTGAGTATTTCTCATTCTTTAATTCATTTAACATATTCCGTAACGGTTTTTTCCAGAATCCTATCTCTTGGGGTGGAACTACTTTTTCTTCTTTGAACGAATTCTTCACAATGACCGACCCGACAAATCCTAACAGAATCGATTTTGATTCCTTTATTGGTACAGGTCCTTTCAAAGGTGAATTTATTAAAGTTGGTCAGTTATCTTTATATGCACAAGATGAATTTCTTGTATCAAATCAATTTACATTGACATACGGATTTCGCGTTGATTTTCCGATGTACTTTACCGAACCAATCGATAATCCGTTTTCGAGAGGTTTAATTGCTCTTGATGAAAATGATAAATCCGAAATTGTAGATCAAAGTAAATTGCCTGGACGTAAAGCATTATATTCACCTAGAATTGGATTCAACTGGGATATTTATGGTGATCGCACCACACAATTACGTGGCGGTACAGGTATCTTCACCGGAAGACTACCGTTCGTATGGGTTGGTAATGTTATTTCGAATCCCGGAGCAAATCCGAATCTTTATCCAACCGGTCCACTCAGAGAGACTCAAGATGAGTCAACACTTGCACAGTCTTTTGATCTGAATGGAATGTCCCAAACATTCTCCTGGCCGCAAGTATGGACAACAAACATTGCGATTGATCAAGTTCTACCCTGGGATATGACAGGTACTCTTGAAGTCCTTTACGGTAAAGATATAAATTCTATCTATGTTCGTAATGCGGATATAGGTTTACCGATAAGGAGTTTACCGGATGGTCGTCCGTACTACGGCGGTGCAAATACATGTGAATTGAATCAAAACGACTACGGTGCAGGTATTTATGTTATTGATAATGCCGAAAAAGGATACAACTTCAATATAACAGCACAACTTCGTAAACGTTTCGATTTTGGATTAATTACCGGTTTGGGTTACTCCTATACAGATGCTCAAAATCTCATGAAGTGGACTGAGATTGCAAGTGTATTATGGTCGGAAAATCCGACGAAAGGAGATCCAAACAAACCTGAATTAGGTCCATCAGAATTCGGACAACGCCACAGAATTACCGGAAGCGCTATCTACAAACACGTATGGTCCGAAACTTTTGCTACAAGCTTCGGTCTATTTCTCGAAATTGCCGAGGGTAACCGATTTATCTACACCGGTGGAAATAGATATTCATTTATTTATGCCGGTGACGTAAACGGCGATGGAAGCTCAAGCAACGATTTGATTTACATACCGCGCGACGCTTCGGAAATTCATTTTGCCGATTATGTTGATAATAACGGGACAACGGTTACCGCTGCCGAACAATGGACTTTGTTCAATAACTTCATGGAGCAGGATGATTACCTGAGCGAACACAAAGGACAGATAGCCGATAGATTCGGTTTGGTCAATCCGTGGTATTTCAATGTTGATCTAAGAATTCTTCAAGATTTCTCATTTATGTTGGGTAACACAAAACAAACCTTTCAGCTTAGTGTCGACATTTTGAACTTCCCGAATTTACTTAATTCTGATTGGGGTGTTCGAAAGATTGCAAGATCAACAGCAACCAGACCATTAGAGTTAGCAACCGATGCAACCGGCGCTCCTCAATTTGCGGCTGACGGTGGACCGGTTCTTTATTACAAGGGCGGTAATCAGACAACATTTATCGATGACCCAAGCATTTTCTCACGCTGGCAGATTCAGGTTGGTCTAAGATATATCTTCAACTAATACTGTGTTTTAATCCCTTGACAAAACCCCTGCATTAGCAGGGGTTTTTATTTTTTAAAAACTCAGGATTAAATTCTTCCACTATAGATGTTGAGCAATTCCGATTGTCATTTATAAACAACTGCCGCCAGATAACCGACTACTCCCGAAGTATCACCGGTAACATCCCCTGAATCGGTTCTTGCTAAAACTTTTGATTTCTTATAACCTTTTAACTCGGCAGCTTTCATAAGAGCTACTATTCCACCACCGCCGCAGGCATAACATAATTTTCTTCCTAAATCTTCCTGCAATCCTTCATAATCAAACTTCTCAATTCTTTCACTAATAATAGAATCCAAATCATAAGCAATTTTCTTAGGGTAATAGTGAGATAAATCCGAGCTGGCAACAATAAGAGTCTCATCATTAAGAATCATTGAAAGCTTATCTGCTAATTCATAAACAAATTTACTACGTTGATCTCCAAGTACAACTGGAAGTATATTGAAATCTTTGAACAGAACCTGTAAAAACGGTATTTGAATTTCAAGTGCATGTTCTTCCTGGCTATGTCCTTCAGTATCGGAAATAATAATTTTACTCAAACCCACAAGTTTCTCTCTTAAATCTTTATTTATTGTCACGATTCCTAAAGGTGTTTCATATGCATCGCCGGAATAAATAGATATACCGGGGAATCCTTTAACATGAGTCGGAGATATTATCACTATTGTATTATACTTCTTCCCTTTAACCGCATTATAGGCATATGCAGCTGTTTTTCCGGAGTATTTATACCCGGCATGAGGCACAACGATGCCGGCAACATTCTCAAATTTTTCGTCGGTTTTTGTTAAATCGAGATACTGATTTATTTGGTTGTGCAATGCCTTCTCCGTTCCGGGATACCAAGAGCCTGCTATTATTGAATGTCTTATATTTTCCATCTTAATCCTCCAACTTACTTTCATCGAAAACTGTTGCAGTGAACATACTCATTTTTAATATTTTCCCTTTCCAATAATCGGGAGGGAATCCTGTTTTCTGACATATCGCACTGAGATATCCATTACGATCCATGTTGTGTTCTACCGGTACCTGCGGCAGAAGTAAACCCCTTCTCCCTTTCTCTTCCAAGATGAGTCCATGCTTTCCGATTACAATATCATCATAACTTTTCATAGGGAACAGTTCGGATAAAATCGATATTTCAATATGGACTTTATCAAATTCTTTTTTGCTTAAAGGATGAAAACGCGGGTCATGTTGTGCAGCATTAACGGCTGCATCGCACACAGTTTTGAACAAAGGCTGTTCTCCGATTATATAACCGATGCACCCTCTTAACCTTCCCATAATCGTTAGTGTAACAAACGCACCCGCTTTCGATTCGAGCACAGGATACTTTTTATAATCGGGTCTTTCAGGTTCAATGTTTTCGAATAAACAACGAATGGAGTCTTGCGCGGCTTTCAGAAGAATTTTCTTTTCTTCCTTAGTTAATTCCATTTTTTACTCATTTATGAAATTAATTCATATACTAACAACTTGGTTTTCTCCTTCAATAAAAACAGAAGATTCCTATAAATAAAAAATGAGTCCGGTGCAAAAGCATTTGCATTCGTATTCAATACCTCATCACACAACACTTTGCCAGAGTTAATATAAATTGCAACGAACCTATTTAACATACTGCTCTCGTTAATTTTGAAATGATAATTCATTAAAATAGTATCACCATAAATAGTATATTCAATATTACCGGCAATTTCAATACCCTCGATCTGCTTGTCTATAACTGATTTTATAGCCTTGCTATCAATTGCATTCGGATCATAACGTTCCGGGAAACGGTATTTTGAAAAATCTTTTAGATCTTCATAAATTCCGTTCAGTCTGTTTATCTCCTGCTCATCGACATTTTCTTCTTTTATCAACCTGCCCGTAACATAATCAAGAACAAAATAATTTTTCTCATCAAATTGCCGGGTAAAACAATAAATCTTATCCTCCAAAACAAAAAGAAAAGTGTAATCTTCGTTTTGCCACAAAACATTTTGCATTTTAATATCGAAAGCAATTATCTGTTTATGCTCGGGCATGTTGGGTTTTACAAATTTGTGAAAAAAAATTACATCCCTGTATAACGCTTCAATTCCAATCCAGTATTTTTCGTCCAATTGGTAACCTTTAAAAATACTTCTGCCCGAAAACAAATCCAGGCAGTTGAAATATGCCTGCTTCATATCGGTGTCGCGCGTTTCAATTATTAGCTTATCGGAATCACTCAACAATACCCGCCAGATTTGATTTTCATCTTTAAAAGAATATCTTTTTTTTATTTTCATAGCCACTTTCGAAAATTGCGAGCACTAAGACTCTTTCATTCTAAAGAGTTTCCCGGTGGAAACTTATTTTATTGGTTTAAACTTCGCAGAAAAATGCCTTAAGAAAGGAGTTTCAAAAGTAATTTCATAACCAGTCAATTTATCTCTTCGTTTATAAACATTCTCCATTGCCTCAACAATATAATCCATATGACTTTTTGTATAAACTCGCCTCGGTATCGCAAGCCGGACTAATTCCATAACCGCAGGAATAAACTTGCCTGTTTCTTTTTCTTTCTTCCCAAACATCACGCTTCCGATCTCAACCGCCCTAATTCCTGCTTCAAGATACAACTCGCAAACGATCGACTGCCCCGGGAATTGTTCCTGCGGAATATTAGGTAAAAATCTTTTTGCATCAACATAAATTGCGTGACCTCCGGGGGGTTCGATTATAGGTATTCCAGCCGCAATGAATTTATTGCCGAGATATTCGGTTGTTCCAATTCTATATGCCAGATAACTTTCTTCAAGCACTTCTTCCAAACCTTGTGCAATTGCTTCCAGGTCTCTTCCCGCAAGACCTCCGTAAGTTGGAAACCCTTCCGTTATGATTAACAGGTTGCGGCATTCCATCGCCAGTTTTTCATCGTTCAGTGCAATGAATCCTCCGATATTGACAAGTGCATCTTTCTTCGCGCTCATCGTTGCACCGTCTACATATGAAAACATTTCTTTACAAATTTCTTCAATGGATTTATTCTCATATCCTTTTTCTCTTGTCTTAATGAAGTACGCATTCTCGGCAAAACGGCAGGCATCGAAGAATAACGGGATTCCATATTTATCACATAGTTTCTTTGTGTCTTTTATATTTTGCATTGAAACAGGCTGACCACCGCCGGAATTGTTAGTTATTGTCAGCATAACCAGAGGTATATTTTCTTTTCCGATTTTTTTTATAAACATATCCAGAGCTTCAACATCAATGTTACCTTTAAAGTCTGCTTTCTTCTCAGGGTGTTTACCGATTTCATTCAACAGGTCGATAGCTTCGGCACCTGAATATTCTATGTTGGCACGTGTTGTATCGAAGTGTGTATTGTTTGGAAAATATTTCCCTTTCCCCCCTAGAACTGAAAATAAAATTTTCTCCGCTGCCCTGCCTTGATGTGTGGGAATAATAAATTTCTTACCAGTTATTTTTTTAACCATTGCTTCGAATCTAAAAAAGCTCCGCGCTCCAGCATAAGATTCATCGCCGTCCATGATACCGGCCCATTGCTTTGCACTCATTGCCGATGTACCACTGTCGGTTAACAAATCGATCAATACATGTTCGGCACGTATCATAAAGGGATTATAGCCTGCATCTTCTAATATTTTTACCCTTTCTTCTTTAGTGGTGAATTTAATGGGTTCAACAACTTTAATCTTGAAAGGTTCAATAATCGTTTTCATGAAATACTCCCTGTTCTGATATCAGTTGATGCATTCATTTCATGTTATTTCGTTGTGCAAAGATACCGAATAAACCAGACTTTTTTAACCCTATAATCGGTACTAATAAATGGTTTTGTTTCTTAGAAAAAATTTTTTGTAAATTGGGCTACTTTTTATCAAGGTTTATTTTAACTCAACAAGTTAGGTAGGAGAATTTAATGGAAGATCCAAAAAATCAAGGGGCACAAAATCAGCAAAACATCGAGGACCATACCGATTATGAACTGAGTCACACCGACAAACTAGTAGGAGTATTTTCCGAACCTATTAGTACTTTCTCAAGAATAGCAGGCTTCCCCGCTAAAACAATCGACTGGTTAATACCGGTAATAATTGTAATTGTTATCGCTACGGTAGCCAACATTTTAATGATGAGCAATCCTGCAATAAAATATTCAGTCATCGAACAACAGATGGAAAGAATTGAACAAAATTTAAATGAGATGGTGGCTGAAGGAAGGTTAACACAAGAACAAGCTGAACAGCAAATGGAGCAAATCAGAGATCGAATTGAGAACCAAATTGGTGCCGGGATGATTCTTCAAATTGTCGGGATTATAATTGTTACTTTTATTGTCTTCTTTATTGTATCAAGCGTTTTCTTCCTTCTAGCCAAATTTCTATTTAAAGGGGAAGGTACATATCGTTCAGCAATGGTTGCATACGGTTTGCCATATTATATAATCGTCATTCAAATAATCGTTATGGTAATATTGGCGCTTTCGATGGATAAATTTTTCCAAAGCACAAGTGTTGCCGCCTTTTTAGATCTACCGCCTAGAACATTCAGCGGTTATCTTTTAAACAAATTAGATATCTTCTCAATTTGGTTTTATACAATTGTAGGCATAGGTTTTGCCAAAATGTTTAAATCCGATAAAATCGGAAAATACCTGGCAATGACTTTCGGAGCCTGGATCGGATTTAGTATAATAATGTATTTCTTGGCACAGGCAATTCCGTTGTTAAGATGGTTCGTAATATAATTTTTCAGGAATGCTGTTGCACAAGCAGCATTCCGTTTTAAATTATGCTTTGCGGATCGATATCGATGAGCAATTTAGCGTCTTTAAATCTCGAGGCCTGATTGAATTTAATATAGGAATTTAACACTGCATTCCGTAAAAGTTTACCACTGGGATCTGTTGTCTTTTTATTCTTCACCAAAATCTGAAATCTGTATTGACCTTTAAGTTTTGCTATGATTGCTTCGGTCGGAGGAGTTATCACAATCCCTTTTTGATATTTTTTCAATATATCATAAAACTTTCCGATAGCTTCGCGTGCATTTCTCTCGTTTTCATCTTTTATTTCTATTAAACATAACCTTGTGAAAGGCGGGTATCCTCTCTGTTCGCGCAACTGAATCTCTTTTTGATAAAATCCATCATAATCATTTAACAAAACTTTTTGCAAAATCCAATGATTATGATTCTGCGTCTGTATTATTACTTCACCTTCAACCTTACTACGCCCTGCACGCCCAGCTACCTGCGTTAACAACTGGAAGGTTCTCTCATCAGCTCTAAAATCCGGAAGCCATAACGATGTTTCCGCAGAAACCACACCAACCAAGGTGACGTGTGAAAAATCCAATCCTTTCGATACCATCTGCGTTCCAACCAGTATATCGATCTCTCTTTTCCTGAATTCATTTAATATTTCTCCGAGTTTTCCTTTCCTTGCAACCGCATCGGAATCTACTCTCTCAATTTTTACTTTCGGGAAAAGGGATTCAAGTTCATCTTCAACCTTCTGTGTGCCCGTACCGAAAAACTTCAATGAAAGAGATCCACAATTTAAGCAAGCCTTCGGTACCGGTTTTACAATACCACAATAATGACATTGTAAAATATTTTTATTAATATGATGCACCATCGCAACCGAGCAGTCGGGACACATAACTATCTCTCCACAGTCATCGCAAAAAACTTGTGTCGCAAAACCCCGCCTGTTTTGTAAAATGATGACCCCTTCTTTTTTCTTCAACCTGTCGGAGATTTTCTCCAACAGAGTCCTGGAAAAAATATTTTCCATCCGCTTCTTCTTTTTCTCCATTGTAACATCAATCAAGCTAATCATAGGAAGTTTTGCACTGTCAATCCTCTCGTTTAAATTCAGTAACCTATACTTTCCATTCGATGCGTTGTACATACTTTCAATTGATGGTGTGGCCGAACCCAGAACTACAGGGCAGTTATTATGCTTCGCTCTAATTACAGCGGTATCTCTTGCATGATACTTCGGAACTATATCATGCTGTTTATAGCTTTGGTCGTGCTCTTCATCTACAACAATCAACCCTATATTATCGAGCGGTGCAAATAATGCGGATCGCGGACCAATAACCACTTTATACTTTCCGGCGATTATCCCCCGCCACGAATCGTACCTTTCTCCAAGAGACATCCGGCTGTGTAATACTGTAATGATATTACCGAAATTATTGTGGAATCTAGACGTTATTTGAGGTGTTAAAGAAATTTCAGGGACAAGAATGAGCACGGTTCTTCCTTTCTCCAACACTTTTTTTGCGAGTTCAATATAAACCTGTGTTTTACCGCTCCCCGTAACGCCGTGAATCAAGAACGGTTCGAACCTATTTTTATCAACACATTGACCGACCTCCTCGATAACCTTTTTCTGTTGTTCGGAAATAATGAAACTTTGCCCTTCCTCGCTATAGGTTTCTTCAAAGACTCTTTCTATCTCCTTCTCGAATATTTCCAACAATTCTTTTGCCACAAGAGAGTTTACCGAAGATTGATGAGTTTTGGTCTTTTTAAGAAGCTCGCTTAATTGAATCGGTTCTTTTTGAGATAATAACTCAAGTAGTAATACAACTTGCTTTGAAGACTTGACTTCAATCTCGGGCATTAAATCATAAACTTCATCAGCCGACTTCGCCAGTTTGACGAACTTTACTCTCTTAATCCTTACCTTAGCATCCTCAATTTCATCCAATAGCGTTACCGCTCCTTCTTTTTCCAAAGACCTCAATAAATAATATATGTTCTTTCTCTTCAGAGACTTTTGTAGTTGTGAAATTTTGTGAACTTCTTTCTCGGCGAGAATCTTTAACAGCTTCGCTTTAACCAAAGTTTTTTTCTTCTCCTTATTAAATAACTCAACACAGAAATTATTGTCGGAAATAATCTTTCTCTTCGATTCTACATCAGTTCCATAAGAGACGGAATTCTTCAATGCTTCCCCCAGCGAACTGAGGTAATACTCGGATACCCACTCGTAAAATTTCAAAGATTCTTTATTGAAAATCGGCTTCTCATCCAGAACATCTTTGATGGATTTTATCCCTCCTTTAAGATCCGTTGTTTCAGATACTCCGATAACAAATCCGGTTAGAACTCTCCTCCCGAACGGAACAACCACTCTCATCCCAATGTCGATACTATCCCGAAATTCTTTCGGTATCGAATAAGTAAAAGAATTTCGAAAGGGGAGTGGAAAAACAACTTGGGCAAACACGGAACTATTCTTCATTCATCCAAAAATTTAACTAAAACAATTTACCATATGTGAAGATATAAAATTTATTAATCACTAAGAATCAAAATGCTTCGCGAGACAACCAAAAATGAATTTTATATTACTCATTAAAATGTTAGATTTGGACACTTTGGAATATGACATTCTATACATAGCACTTATCATTTTCCTTGCATCTTTCATACAGGGATTCACCGGTTTCGGATTTGCAATAATATCCATTCCACTGCTATCATTAATAATCAATATAAAAGAAGCGATACCACTTGCTGCCCTAGCTGGTTTAATTATAAACATATTTCTTTTAGCTCAACTCAACAAACATATTAAGTTTTCCGAGCTAAAGAGCTTATTGATAGGGTCTTTTATCGGAATACCCATCGGGGCTTACTTTCTCACCGAAGCCGATCCAAAGCTCATCAAAATAATACTGGGCCTTATAATTCTCGTCTTCGTATTTTTTTCTTTAACCAAAATAATAAAAAGAACGGAGTTGAATCTCAAATGGGGATATTTATTCGGTACCATTTCCGGTGTTTTGGGTGGTGCATTTAATACCAACGGTCCACCCATACTTATTTATTTTTATTTGAAGGGGTGGGATAAATTCAAACAAAAAGCGTCCATCACTGGCTTCTTCGTTGTCACATCAATAATTATCGTATCTACACATGCTCTGACCGGTATAACAACAGCAGCCGTATTATCAAAATTTCTTGTATCTCTGCCTGCCGTATTTATCGGAATGTTTATAGGGAGTAGGTTTTTTATAAAAATCTCCACGGATACATTCAACCGTGTAATTCTTTACGGATTGATATTAATAGCAATTTTTATGATTTTCAGATAAGCAATTCTTGTTAGTTATTTCTATAACATATATTTTTGTATTGTACACCAAATAAAAGGAGACACTTATCATGATGGTAATTACCGAGGAATGCATCAACTGTGCAGCCTGCATTGATGAATGTGAACACAATGCTATCTACGAGGCAGGTTCGGAATACACAATTGACGGGAATACTCATCCGGCATTGTCAGACGATTTTACGTTTATAGTTCCTGAGTTATGCGATCAATGTAAATCTTGTGTTGAAGTTTGTGCTACAGATGCGATTGTTGAAAAATAATAAAAACCTTTTTTCGATAAAGCTCCTTTAACCCCGGTTGAAGGAGCTTTTTCATTTTTAAACCAGTAATAAAAATTTCAGTTGAGCATTTTAACAACTTCCGAATGAAGTCCGGAACATGCGGCAATTATACTATTACCTTTTGCAGGATCACCTCCATAATAATCAGTAATTACTCCTCCGGCACCTCTAATTATCGGGATTAATGCCATCGAGTCCCAAGCGGACATAATGGGATCAATCATTATATCAGCATAACCCGTCGCCAGCAAATAATAACCGTAACAATCTCCCCATTGACGGTAAATTCTTACCATTCGAATTAATTTTTCGAATTTATCTCCATCACGAAATTTATGAACTGCAAGATGATCGGTAGTTAGAAGAACAGCGTCTTTTAAATCTTTATTTTCTCGTACCTGTACTTTTGTTCCGTTCAACTCCGTTACGTCATTATCACCCACAAGGTATTCATTCAAAACGGGTTGATTTATTACCCCCAATATCGGCTCACCATTCCTAAGCAATGCAATGAGCGTACCAAATGTAACAGCTCCAGATATATAACTCTTTGTTCCGTCAATAGGATCGAGCACCCATTTGAATTCAGCATTTTTGTTATGATCGCCGAATTCTTCACCGAGTATGCCGTGATCGGGAAATTCTTTTATAATTGATTCACGCATTACCTCCTCGGCTTTTCTATCGGCCATTGTTACCGGCGATTCATCTTTCTTTATTTCAACTTTCAACTCGGAACGAAAATATTGTCTGATAATTTCCCCGCTCTTCCGTGCTAAGAGCCTACAGAAATTTTTGTACTCTTGAAGATTATTCATACAAATACTTTTCTTGTTCGTAAGATCAAGCAAAAAATACAAGAATTAAAATACTTAGACAAAACTTAATTATATTGCGTGCGTAAAATTTGTAAGCAAAATGAAATTGGTAGAAGCGACTAATGAAAACATTATTGATGCGGCGGAGACAATCAAGTCAGGTGGTCTGGTTGCTTTCCCTACAGAAACAGTTTACGGTCTGGGTACTGATGGACTGAATCCGATTGCTGTCGCAAAAATTTTTGAAGTTAAAAAAAGACCCGCATTCAATCCGTTGATACTTCACATTTCGGATTTCGAACAGTTCGAAATTATCGGTAATCTAAATAATCCGAACATCCACAAACTTATTTCAAAATTCTGGCCCGGACCTTTAACATTAGTGGTTCCTAAAAAAGAAATTGTACCGGATATTGTTACTGCCGGACATCCAACAGTTGCCATAAGAATGCCCAACCACCCCGTTGCATTAGAGTTAATACGAAAATCAAATACTCCTATTGCTGCACCGAGCGCAAATGCTTTTAGCAAACTAAGCCCGACATGCGCCGAACATGTAGTCAAACAACTTGGGGATAAAGTTGATATCATCCTCGACGGCGGTAAATGCCAGGTCGGTGTGGAATCTACAATTCTCCACGTCACGGAAAAAGATGTACGCTTATTACGACCAGGCGGATTGGCTATTGAAGATATTGAAAAAGTTATCGGTAAATTAGCTGTTGGAGAACCGTCTACCGACTCTCCTCTTGCACCGGGACAACTCCCCTATCATTACGCACCTCAGACACCCTTAAGATTTATTAATAAAGCAGATACGTTGAATATAAAAAATTTACGTGTGGGCGTCCTTGTATTTAAAAAAAATACTTACAAATACAATTTTACCGAAGAAAGGGTGTTATCCCCATCAGGTGATTTAAGAGAAGCGGCTGCAAATCTTTTTTCATTTTTACACGAATTGGAAAACGAAAACCTGGATTTGATTTTAGTCGAACCTATAGAAGAGGTGGGATTAGGAAAGGCAATAATGGACAGATTAAGAAAAGCCGCAAAGAAATTTAAGTAGACTGTTTAACGGATTTACTTCCAGTTATCCAAATTAGAAAACTCCCAATAATTTCGACGACATAATTACTATTGCAACAATAAGAACACCCTTAATGACTTTTTCACCTTTTTTCACCGAACACTTCGCTGCCCACCAGCCACCAAGTGCATTGCCAATTGCAAGGCTTAATCCCAACACCCAGTTTACATTATCGGTTATAATGAAAATCAACAGTGCAGGAACTGTATATACCAATACAATAAAGACCTTATGCATATTTACAAACACAAGATTGAAGCGAAGTAAATAATGCAGTGCTGCCATAATAATGAAACCGACACCAACCTGAATGAATCCCCCGTAAAAACCTATTCCAAACATCGTAATTGCAATAGCCCATGTCATTTTTTTGTTTTCATCATTCGAAAAATCAATTTTGGATTTCGGGATCAACATCGAAATGATTATTCCAATCATTATAATTCCCAAAATTTTCTGAAACAGGTCATCATCTATTTGTACTGCGAGTATCGCCCCGGCAATTGCACCCGGCAGAGTGAAAAGTGAAAGTTTAAGACTAAGTTTAAATTGCTGGTACTTCTCTCTTTTAAAGGAATAAATCGCTGAAATGTTTTGTACGAATATCGCAACACGGTTTGTACCGTTCGCTAGTGAAGCATCGAGACCGAGAAATATTAATGTCGGTAAGGTTAACGTTGAACCGCCACCGGCCATTACGTTTAAGAAACCGGCAATACAACCGACTGCGAACAACAATACAATCGAATATATTTCTGGCAATGTTTTCTCCTGTTTACAAAAATCATTTAAATCTGCGTTAACAAGATAATACAATATTAACTTTCTATCATTTCTGCTTTTGAAAATTTATTTTTACAGTCGAGTAAATAAAAATTTGATGATCAACTTATATTGAAATGATTACTTACGCAAGGCACATTAACCTTACGTTTGCTTAACAAAAGTCAATTGGTTAAGTTTATTTTAGTCAAGGAAATATTTGTGCGCATTAAATATCGGAGAAATAATGAATAAAGAAATGATACTCGAAAAACAAGAACAAGCAGTAAAAATTCTCAATGAAAAAGATATAGATATGTGGCTTACCTTTGTACGCGAAACCGGAAATATTCAAGACCCCATGATGGATTTGATCGCCGGGACAAATGCTACATGGCCCTCTGCATTTATTATTACAAAATCCGGCGATACCATCGCGATAGTCGGCTCACTTGAAGTAGCAAATATGAAATTGGTCGGCACGTTTAAACAGATTATCGGCTATCTCAAAACTATTCGAGAAAGGCTCCCAGACGTACTTAACAAGTATAATCCAAATAAGATAGCAATAAATTTCTCTCAAAATTCAAGTCTCGCAGACGGACTTACACACGGTATGTATCTTGAACTCCTTGGGCAGTTAGAAGGAACCGCTTTTAAAGAGAAATTAATATCCTCAGAAGAAATTGTCGCCGCTCTTAGAGGAAGAAAATCAAAATCGGAATTAGAATTAATGAAAATTGCGATCAATGAGACGTTAAAGATATTTGATGAAGTTGATAAATTTATGAAGTCTGGTTTAACCGAAAAAGAAGTTGCAGCGTTTGTTAACAAATTGGTTGAAGAAAGAGGATTCGGTTTAGCATGGGGTAAAGAATACTGTCCATCTGTATTTACAGGCCCGGATACCGCCGGTGCTCATGCCGGTCCTACAGACCGAAAGATTGAGCCGGGACATGTGATTAACATGGACTTCGGAATTAACTACAAAGGTTACTGCAGCGATCTTCAGAGGACTTGGTATGTTTTAAGAAAGGGAGAAGATAAAGCACCGCCTGAAGTCCAAAAAGGATTCGATGTAATTAAAGAAACAATACAATTATCTGCGAAAGCAATCTTACCCGGTAAGGAAGGCTGTGAGATCGACGACGTTGCAAGAAATTATATTATTGAGCATGGGTATAATCACTATGAACATGGTTTAGGGCATCAAGTCGGCAGGGTAGCACACGACGGCGGAGCCTTGTTGGCTCCTCGCTGGGAAAGGTATGGTAATCTTCCCCATCTTAAATTGGAGGAAAACCAGGTATTCACTTTGGAACCCAGGCTTACTATTGAAGGTCACGGTATAGCAACTATAGAAGAAGAAATTGTTATAACAAAAGATGGATGCGAATTTCTTTCTGAGCTGCAGCAGAAAATTTACCTTATTAAATAAAAATTTCGAATTGCATTATTAATCAAGTTTTGTAACAGGAAATTAGTTTTCGTTTGTAGGTGATTAATAGTATGCATTTTTATATTCTCATTCCGAATTACAACTATCCTATTTTTTAAATATCATCCTATCCTACATATACCTTTTACCTCTCAAATTATCGGTAGTTTTTAAAACGCACACTTTTTAAAATATATGCAAGGCGGTAACTTGTATATGAAAAGAACGGCGCGACAAGAACATCTATCGTATAATGAACGTGCTGTATCAGCACCGTTGTTCCGACAAGGATTGCAGCAATAAGAAACAACATCTTAAGTTTTTTCGAACTACTTATTAAAAAAAGCAAAAACAAAGTTGAGGTGTGTCCCGAGAAAAATAAATCCTTTGTTAATACATTCCCGGAGCCGAAAAACTCAACGAATGGATCTTTCAAAGCTATCATTGAAGAAGGAGGTTCCAACGGAAGCGAGTACATAGCGGCAATCCTAAAGAGAATCATTATTATGTATGCTTGAAAAGCGATGAGCAGGTTTTCAGGATTTGTTGAGAGATGCACTAGTCCAATAATGAGTGCAGCATAAATCAAGGAAAATGTAATCCATGTTACGTCGATCGGAGAAAACAAATTCAGTATTGGATCGTTTATTGTGGTACCACGGCGCGTTTCGTTGAATTGTAAAAAACTGGTGAGTAAAAAAAGTACTACCGCTAATATTATTATTGTTGCAAAGAGTTTTATTCTAAACTCTTTCGACTTCCAGATATTTGACCATGTTTCTTTCATAAACGATACAGACCCAACCTTTAACTTTTTTGTACAAAGCTAATTACATAAGTAAGATATAACAGAAATAAAATAAAGACAACACTGTAAATTGGAGTTATCTGTGCGGATAAAAAGGACTCACTCCCAATACCAAATTAGGAGTGAGCCACCATATAATAGGAGTAAAACGAAGGGGGGAATAAGTATTTTCTTTCGTTATAAATATTCCGGTTTAATTTCAGGACATCACTGCTATAGTCCACAATTCTTGATTCTAATGTACCATACTACTTCTTAAGTAACACCAACTAATTCCTTGCAGTATTCGACCTAATTTCTAACCGACAGATACTTTGGAATCATTTTCCCCCTTCTAAAGACTTGAAAAAATCAATAAATACACATTAATTATCAATCCAAATTTATGCCCATACTTTTTAACGGTACTATACATAAAGGTACTTTCTGTCTAACTGAAAATCGGCAATCGGTCTAAACATTGAGAAAACGATATGATAATTATCGGAAGAAAGAAAAACGATTCGGCACCTAATCCCTAATAATTAACATACTTGCAATTGCGAGTGGTAAATTCACAGCTTCCTAGCAACCACAACGACTTCTTTCATAGTATCCACAACACCGGAGGATGAATTAATCGCCTCAATAAATAAAATATAAATGCCTATTTTGAGAGGTCGACCATTATCACCCAAACCGTCGAAAATAACGGAACCTGTCGAACCGATTGGATGATTATTTAAGACCGTTCTAACCAAACGACCCTTGCTGTCGAAAACTTTTATTCTTATTTGAGCAATAGGTTGCGTAAGTGAGTAGCTAATGATTGTGAAATCCTCATAGCCATCGTTATCAGGTGAAAAGGGATTCGGACTGACCGAGACTTTTGCCTCGCCGGTTATCCGATCGGTAAAGACCGAATTTCTTAATGCAGGTGTTGCACCTTCTTCGCTTACGGATGTACTCCAGTTCGACGAATCGTTGGTTAATAAAAAAGGATTGATTCTTTCGAGCGATTTATTTTTTAAAGTAAGTATATTACCGTTGTGCCAACCTTCACTATAGTTAACCGAATCAATTAAGTTTCCCCAAATATCTTTGAGAATAATACGATCCCCC